>NZ_JBHYIO010000042.1:0-111964 GCF_042740095.1 Nonomuraea sp. NPDC059023
CTACGCGAGGCGCGTCTGGTCCTAGCCTGCGGGCGATGACATCGGCCGGTTGTCCGCCCGGACGAACCGGGCCCCGGCCTGATGTCCGCGCCGACCATCTACGGGACACGATCGGTTGCGACCATGGCCGTCGTGACCGATCTCATCAGCGACCGTCGCGAGTCCCCGGCCGCCGCGGCCGCCCGCGCCGCGGCCGAGGCGGCCGCGCGCGGCGCGGGCGTCGACATCCGCCCCCTGGACAGCGTCGGCGAGCTCGAGGCCGTCCGCCGCCTGTACGAGCGCATCTGGCGCACCGGCGAGAACAACCCTCCGGTGACGGCCGACCTGCTGCGCGCGATGTGGAAGGCGGGCAGCTACGTGAGCGGCGCCTTCGACCGGGGCGAGATGGTCGGCGCCTGCTTCGGCTTCTTCTCCCCGCCCGCCCGCGCGACCCTGCACAGCCACATCGCCGGGGTCCTGGCCCGCACGCAGGGACGCAACGTCGGTTTCGCGCTGAAGCTGCACCAGCGCGCCTGGGCGATGCCGCGCGGGGTCGGCGAGGTCGCCTGGACCTACGACCCGCTGATCCGGCGCAACGCCTACTTCAACATCACCAAGCTGGCCGCCGATCCGGCCGAGTACCTGCCGAACTTCTACGGCCCGATGGACGACGACATCAACCGCAGCGACGACACCGACCGTGTCCTGGTTCGGTGGCGGCTGGAGTCGCCCGAGGTCGAGGCGGCCTGCGCCGGCCGGCCCCGTCCCGCCGAGGTGACGGCCGCGCACATGGGCGTCGCGCTGGGCGTCGCCCCCTCCGGCGGGCCGCTGACCGGCCGCGCCGACGCCCCCACCGTACTCGTCGGCGTCCCCGCCGACATCGAGACCATGCGCGAGAACGATCCGGCCCGCGCCGCCGAGTGGCGCAAGGCGCTGCGTGAGGTCCTGGGCGGACTGCTCGCCGAGGGCGCGCGGGTACGCGGGTTCGACCGCGCCGGCTGGTACATCGTCGACAGGCAGGAGAAGCCATGAAGCTCACCGGGATCGAGATCCGCACCATCCAGGTGCCGCTCGTGTCACCGTTCAGGACGTCGTTCGGCACGGAGACCGTACGCGAGGCGCTGGTGCTGCGCGCCGTCACCGACGAGGCCGAGGGGTGGGGCGAGTGCGGCGCGGGCACGGCACCCCTGTACTCGTCGGAGTACACGCACGCCGCCGCCGACGTGCTGACCCGCCACCTGGTCCCGGCGCTGGCGGGGGTGGCGGAGCTGGAGGCGCACCGGGTCGCCCCGGTGCTGGCCGCGTTCAAGGGCCACCGGATGGCCAAGGCCGCGCTGGAGACGGCGATCCTGGACGCCGAACTGCGCGCCCGCGGCGTCTCGTTCGGCCAGGCGCTCGGCGCCGTGCGTACCTCGGTGCCGTGCGGGGTGTCCGTGGGGATCACCGGGTCGATCCCCGCGCTGCTGGACACGGTCGCCGCCTATCTGGAGGCGGGCTACCTGCGGATCAAGCTCAAGATCGAGCCCGGCTGGGACGTCGAGCCGGTCCGTGCCGTGCGCGAGCGGTTCGGCGACATCCTGCTGCAGGTCGACGCCAACACCGCCTACCGGCGCGGCGACGCCGGGCACCTGGCCGGGCTCGACCCGTTCGGCCTGCTGCTGATCGAGCAGCCGCTGGACGAGGACGACCTCATCGGGCACGCGGAGCTGGCCAAGCGGATCACCACGCCGATCTGCCTGGACGAGTCGATCGTTTCGGCGCGGGCCGCCGCCGACGCGATCGCGCTCGGGGCCTGCCAGATCGTGAACATCAAGCCGGGCCGCGTGGGCGGCTACCTGGAGGCCCGGCGGATCCACGACGTGTGCGCGGCCAGTGACGTGCCCGTGTGGTGCGGCGGCATGCTGGAGACCGGGCTGGGCCGCGCCGCCAACGTCGCGCTGGCCGCGCTGCCCGGGTTCGTGCTGCCGGGCGACACCTCGGCCTCGGATCGTTACTACCGCACCGACATCACGCCGCCGTTCCGCCTGGTGGACGGGCACCTCGAGGTGCCGTCGGGGCCGGGGCTCGGCGTCAGCCCGATCCCCGACGTGCTGGACGCGGTCACGGTCGGCACGAGCTGGGTGCCCGCGAGCACCCCCTGACGGTTGTCCCGCCGGACGAACGGGATGGCATCATTTCGTCATGGCGACCCAACGACCCCGCACCCGCGCTGAGCTAGCTTCAAGCGTGTGCTCGACCCCGTGACCGGCCTCCCGCGAGCCGGCCTCGCCCGCGTGCTGGAGGAGCTCGGCTCCACGCTGCTCGACGTCGTCTGCGGAGACGTCGGGTCCGCCCGCGACGTCGGCGGCGTGGTCATCCACGACCCGCTCGACGAGCCGGAGCTGCCGGGCAACGCGCTCGTGCTGGGCGTCGGCCTGCACGATCCCGCCGAGATCGCGCGGGTCGTCACCCAGGTGGGCAAGCGGGGCGCCGCCGGGCTCGTGGTGCGCGCACCCGTCGTACCGGATGAGGAGCTTGTCGCCGCGGCGCGCGCGTCGGGGGTCGCGGTCCTGGCGTTCGCGCGCGGCGCGTCGTGGACGCACCTGACCGGGATGCTGCGGACGCTGACCGCGGAGGGCGGCCTCGACGACGCCGGCGCGTCCGCGCCCGGCCGGGCCCGGTCGGGTGATCTCTTCGCGGTCGCCAACGCCATCGCCGCGCTGCTCGACGCGCCCGTCACCATCGAGGACCGCAACTCGCGCCTGCTGGCCTTCTCCAGCCGGCAGGAGGAGGCCGACCCGTCGCGGGTGCGGACGATCCTGGGCCGGCAGGTCCCCCGTCACTACACCCAGATCCTCGAGGAGCGCGGGGTGTTCCAGGCGCTCTACCGCAGCGGCAGGCCCGTCTTCGTGGCGCCGCTGCCCGAGAGCGGCGAGCTGCCGCGGGCGGCCATCGCGGTGCGGGCCGGGGACGAGATCCTCGGCACGATCTGGGTGGTCGTGCCGGAGGCGCTGAACGAGGAGCGCAGCGAGGCGCTCTTCGAGGCGTCCAAGCTGGTCGCGATGCACATGGTGTGGCAGCGCGCGGACGAGGACAGGGAACGGCGGCTGCGGGCGGAGCTGCTGAGCACCGCGCTGGAGAGCGCGCCGGGGTCGCTGGAGGCGGTGCGCCGCCTCGGGCTGAAGGACGAGCCCGCGGTCGTCCTCGCGCTCACGGTCGTCGCCCCGGCCGCCGCCCAGCCGCTGCCCGCGCAGCTGGCCACCGAGCGCAAGCGGCTGGCCGACGCGTTCTCCATGCACCTGTCGGCCGTGCACCCGCGCGCCGCCGCCGCGCTGATCGGCGACGTCGCGTACGGCATCCTGCCGCTGCCGCAGAGCGGCCAGGACGCCGAGGAACGCGCCGCCCTGATCGCCACGGAGTTCCTGGCCCGGGTCGGCTCCCGCCTGCGTCCGCTGGTCGGGGTGGGGCAGCTCGCCCTGGACGCGTCGGCGCTGGCCCGATCCCGCTCCGGGGCCGAACGCGCGCTGCGCGTCCTGCGCGCCGGGGTCGTGGCCGGTCCGCAGGTGGCCCGGCTGGACGACGTCCACGTGGAGGCGCTGCTGCTGGAGCTGGCCGACCTGGTTCCGCGCGGCGACCTGCCGAGCGGCACGATCGCGCGCGTGGCCGCCTATGACAAGGAGCACCAGACCAGCCTGGTCGAGACGCTGCACGCCTGGCTGGACGCCTTCGGCGACGTCGCGGTGGCCTCGTCGGCCATGTACGTGCACCCCAACACGTTCCGCTACCGGCTGCGGCGCGCGGCCGAGGTGGGCCGCATCGACCTCACCGATCCGGGCGCGCGGCTGTCGGCCATGCTGCAGCTGCGCCTGATGTCGATCAGGTCGGCCCCGGACGGCTGAGCGGGCCGCGCAGGCCGAGCGTGCCGATCAGGAACGCCAGCCACTCCGCGTCCTGCGCGAGCGCGACGTCGTGCGCGGTCGCGGCGCCGTGGCCCGCGTCGTCGAAGACGTGCAGCAGGATCGGCGCGTCCCCCCGCTGGGCGGCCTGCATCCGGGCGGCGAACTTGCGCGCGTGCCAGGGCCGGCACCGCGGGTCGTTGGCCCCCGCCTGGATGTAGACCGCCGGAAAGTCACCGGGACCGGCCAGCTGGTACGGCGACAGCCGCAGGAGCCGGCGCACCTCCTCCGGATCGTCCGGGTCCGCCCAGGCCTTGCGGATGACGAAGTCGAGGTAGGGGTCGCGGGTGCCGCCGATGAGATCCAGCAGCGGCGCTCTCGGCAGGACGGCCCGCCACAGGTCCGGCCGTGTGGTGACGGCGACCCCGCACATGAGGCCGCCGTCGGACCCGCCGGTCAGCGCGAGCCGTCCGGGGTCCGTGACGCCCTCGGCGATGAGGTGCTCGGCCACCGCGACGAGGTCGGCGTCGCGCACGTGCTTGTTCTCCCGGTGCGCGGCCAGGTACCAGTCCCGGCCGAACTCGCCGCCGCCGCGCAGGTGGGCCTGGACCAGGACGCCGCCGGCGGCGACGAAGGCGGCCAGGTCGGGCTGGTACTGGGGCAGGAGGGGCACGTTCGCGGCGCCGTACGCGGAGATCAGGACCGGCGCGGGACGTGCGGGGTCGCTCCCGGCCGGGCGCACGACGTGGTACGGCACCGCCACCCCGTCGGCGGCGACGGCGTGTCCCGTCTCCAGCGAGGCGTCCAGGGTGAGCGCGGGGGCCGACAGCGTCTCCAGCCCCGCCCGGCCGGGATGGTGCCGGTAGACGCCCCAGGAGCTGGTCGGCGTGGAGAAGGCGAAGACGAAGCCGGTCGCGGGCGGGCCGGCGGCCAGGGCGGTCATCGCGAAGAAAGGGGCGGCGAGCGCGCCGCGCCCGGGTAGCGGGACCTCGCCGGTGACCGTGCCCGTGTGGTCGATGACGCGGACCCTGGCGAAGGTCTGGTCGAACTCGCTGAGGTACAGCCGCCCGCCGACCGGCTGGAGGGAGCGCAGGACGGTCTCGCCCTCGGGGACGAGCTCGGTCCAGCCCGCCGGGTCGTCGGGGTCTGCCGCGTCCAGGGGGATGGAGACCACCCGCCCGCGGGCGGCGCCGACGTCGGTCACCGCGATGTAGTGGTCGCCGACGACGTGGCCGGCGATGGTTCCGGAGCACGCGGTGACGAAGGGGCGCCACGTGGCGCCGGGCCGGGACAGGTCGCGGACCGCGACCGGGATCGGGCTGCCCACGCGATGGCTGGCGACGGCCCACCGGCTGCCCGGCGCCGTCTGGACGAGCGTGTACTCCCGGGAGCCCGCGCCGACCGGGATGGGTTCGAGTGTGGTCCTGCCGTGGCGGTGGAGGAACACCGCCTGCCGGAAGTCCTGGGGCGAGCCGGTGAGGGCGAAGAAGTAGAAGCCGCTGCCGTCGGGCAGCCACGAGACGCCGCCGGCCCACGCGCTGTGCAGGACCTGTTCGGGCGCGCCGTCGAGCAGCCGTCCCGTGTCCACCTCGACGAGGCGGATGGTGTTGTGCTCGCTGCCGTCGGTGCAGACGCCGAGGGCCAGGACGCGGCCGTCGGGTGCTGGCGCCAGCCAGGACAGAACGGCCGGGCCGCCCGCCTCGCCGAGCCCGGCCAGGTCGATCAGCGCGCGCCCGGGGCCGAGCGGCTCGCCGGAGACGACCACCGAGGAGCCCTCCGCGCGAAACCACCGCCCGGCCGCGTACTTGGGCAGGGCCGGACGGGACCCGGCGTCGTGGGCCAGGACCAGTGCCCGGACGTCGCCGGGGTCCTGGCCGGCGTAGGCGACGGCGGTGGCGAGCTCGGCCTGGCGCCGCTGCCAGAGCCGCACCTCGGGGGTCTCCTCCTCCAGCCAGCGGTACGGGTCGGGCGCGCGGACGCCGGCGACGTCCTCGAAGACCTCGACGGTGCGCGCGGGCGGGTAGGGCAGGGTCATGTCGCCTCCAGTTCGGCGCGCAGCCGCTCGAACGCGCCGGGGATCCGGGTGACCCGGCGCAGGTGGATGAGTGCGTCGAAGGCGGCGGGGAAGTCGTCGACGAGGTCGAGGCCGCCGCCGGCGAGCGTGCCGTCGACGCCGTCGAAGAACGTCGTGGGCACGCGGCGCAGGTCAATGGCGGTGACCGCCCGCCCGGCGCGGTCCAGCCGCGCCTCGACGGAGTTCGGCGGCGCGACCCGGGCTTCCAGGAAGACGTCGCAGTCGAACGGCCGCGGCGAGCGCTGCGCGAACCGGACCTCCGGGCCGGAGCCGTAGGTCATCCCGACGACGACCAGCCCGTCTCCGAGCGCGGCGTCGAGCAGGCCGCCCATCGTCGGCCGGTTCAGGAACGGCGTGCGCCGCACGTGCGCGTTGTGGGCGCTCACCACCACGCGCCCCTCCCGCTCCAGGATCCAGCGCACGGTCTCGGCCATGAACACCTCGCGCGGGTACGGCCCGGCCGCGGGCGGATCCAGCTCGGCGGCGAAGGCGTGGAGCGAGGCGGCGCACCGGCGGGCGACCTCGTCGCCGTCCGCGGCGGCACGCTCCTCCAGTTCGCGCAGGCCGCCGAGCAGCCGCGCCCGATCGGCCGGCGGCATGGCCGCGTAGCCGAGCGCCGCCTCGGTGCGTCCGCCCAGGTCGCTCAGGTGGACGAGCTCCCGGTCGCCGGGGCGGCCCGGGATCCGGCCGAGGATCGCGCGGACCGCGGGGCCGGGTGAGGTGGAGGAGCCGGGCAGGTCCATCCCGTAGAAGCTCACCCGGGACGCTCCGGCGGCGTTGCGGGCGCGCATCCAGCGCAGTTGCCCGCGCATCGGCTCGCACTCGCCGAACCGGTAGGTGATGCCGTCGCGGGCGACGTCCTCGGCCCGGCCGGGGCCGCCGTGCACCCAGGCGTCGACGGCCAGGCCCTCGGCGTAGCCGGACTCCATCACGAAGGCGGAGAAGCCGAGCTCCTCGGCGAGGGTGCGGAACAGCCGGTCCTTGAGCTCGTAGAACTCGGTGATGTTGTGCGCCCCCTCGCCGAGGGCCACCACCCGCGCGTCGCCGACCAGCTCGCGCACCGACGCGGCGTCACCGGGGTCGATCATCATGGGCGGGTGCCGGTCGCGTCGTGGAAGTACCACAGCTCCGGGGTGTAGAGGAAGCTGATCAGGGCGTTGAACGACGACTGCGGGCCGGACAGCGTGTTCTTCCACACGACGAGCGTGTGCGGGGTCGGCAGGAAGAGCACGGGCAGGTCCTCGGCCAGGCTGCTCACCTCGGCCGACAGCGACTTCTCGTCCGAGCCGAACGTGGAGGCGTTGATCAGCTTGTCGACGGCGGCGTTCTGGTAGCTGCCCAGGTTGAAGCTGCCCTCCGTGTTGAGCACCGTGTTGCTGCTCGGGTAGCCCGCGGCCAGGTAGAGCGGTCCGTAGTCCTGCATCGCCCATTCGTTCTTGGTGGCGGGGGCGTAGGTGTTGCCGTAGTTGGCGTACATGTAGTTGAGCGACTTGGTCACGATCTTGACGTCGATGCCGAGCTTCTTGGCCGCCGAGGCGAAGGCGACGTCGCGGGCGCCGACGAAGGCCGGGGCGTTGGCGGAGGCCAGGGTGAAGCTGATCGTCTGTCCCCGGGGGATGCCGGCGCCGCACTGGCCGGGGCCGGTGCCGGGGCGTTCGCAGGTGGTGGCACCGTCCGGCGTCACCTTCCAGCCGTTGTCCGTGAGCAGCTTCTCCGCGGCTGCGGGGTCGTAGGGGTAGGGCGGCCGGTCGCCGAACGCGGGCGGGTAGGGCGAGCCGTGGCCGGCCGTGCTGTAGTTCGGGGAACCGGCGCCGTTGTAGACGCCCCTGCTGGTGATGTAGCCCTGCTGGTTGATCAGGTGCTGGAGGGCCTGGCGGGCGTACCTCTGCTTGATGATCTTGTCGAAGTTGTTGACGGTGTTCTTGAAGTTGATGACCAGCGAGTCGAGGCGGGCGGGCGCGGGGGCGCCGTAGACGTTGTACCCCTTGGCCTTCAGGGCGGCGATCTGGGTGACGAAGCTGGAGTCGAGCGTGCCGACGGTCAGGTTGCCGGCCTTGAACTGGTTGAGCACCGCGGCGGCGGAGGTGAAGGCCTTGAAGTCGACCTGGTCGAGCCGCGACTCGCCGGGACCGCTGTAGGCCGCGTTCGGCGTCAGCGAGAACGAGCCGGTCGTCGGGTCGAAGCTCTTGAGCAGGTACGGCCCGTTGACCACCTTCCAGAGCGGGTTGCTCGCGAAGGTGGACTGCGACTCCGACTCCTTCGTCAGGTACTTGTAGATCGCCTTCGCGTGTTTCGGCTGCTTGAAGTCCAGGTGCGGGCCGCCGGTGCGGGCGATGTTCCACTCCGCCGACGGCATCACATACAGCAGCGTGAGCATCGACAGGAGGTACGACGGGTTGTACGCGGTCTCCAGCCTGAGCGTGAGCGTGTCCGGCTTGGCCGCCTCCGCCGTGACCCCGTCGGGGAACTGGCCGGGGGTGTAGAAGCTCCAGTTGGCCGGGCTCTCCGCGAGCGCGGCCTTGAGCAGCGCCATGGAGAAGACGACGTCGTCGGCCGTGACCGGGGCGCCGTTGGACCACTTGTAGTCCTTCATCTTGATGGTCACGGTCTTGCGGTCCGGGCTGTAGGCGGGCGGCTCGGCCAGGCTCAGCTCGGCGTCGGCGATCTGGTCGCCCTCCCCGCTGGGCCGGTAGAGGGAGCGCCACAACAGTCCGCGGGCGACGACGGTCCCGTTGGCGGCGGCCGGCGGGTAGGGGTAGATGTAGTTGGGGCTGAGTCCCGGGGTCAGCGCGACCGTGGCGGTCCCGCCGTCCTTGGGCGTGCCCGTCTGCTTCGGCTGGGCGCTGTAGCCGCCGGCGACGTCCTTCGTCGCGCCCCCGCCGCCGGTGCACGCCGTGGCGAGCACCGCGGCCACGGCGAGTGCCACGGACAGCCGCTTACCGGACACATGGGTCATGGATGGCTCCCTGCTGGTGAAGTGGGTCGAAGATCGCGGCGGACGGACGGGCTCAGCCGGCCCGCCGCCCGACGGCGTCGCGGAGCGTGTCGGCGAGCAGGTTGAGCGCCAGCACCGTGACGATGATGCAGCCGCCAACCGGGTAGATCAGCCACCAGTAGTCGGCGGAGATGTAGGTGACTCCGCTGGCCAGCTGGCTGCCCCAGTCCGCGGTGGGATAGGTCAGGCCGAAGCCCAGGAATCCCAGGGCGGCGACGACGAGCACGGCGTCGGCGACCTGGAAGGTGATGTTGACGATGATCACGCCGAGCGCGTTCGGGATCAGGTGGGTGAAGATGATCCGCCGGCGCGAGGCCCCCATCACCCGCGCGGCCAGCACGAACTCCCGCACCCGCAGGGTCAGCACCTCGCCGCGCACGAGCCGGGCGGACACGAGCCAGGAGAACGCGCCGATGACGAGGCTCAGCGACAGGGCGTCGGCGTGGAAGCGGGCCGACAGGATCAGGACGAAGAACAGGAAGGGGATCGACAGCATGACGTCGACCAGCCGCATCATGAACCCGTCGACCACTCCCCCGGCGAGCCCGGCCACGGCGCCGTAGACGGTGCCGATGGTGGTGGCGAAGAGCGCGGCGAGCAGCCCGATCTGCAGCGACACCTGCCCGCCCGCCATCAGCCTGCCGAGCACGTCGAACCCGTTGGTGTCGGTGCCGAGCGGATGTCCGGGGCCGGGGGGCAGGGCCGCGTTGATCAGGTCCACGTCGGTCTGGTTCGTCGGGTAGACCAGCGGTCCGAGGAAGCAGAACGCGGCGATGAGCACCAGGAGCAGCCCGCCGGTGAGGCCGAGCGGGTGCCGGCGCAGCCCGCGCAGCGCCGGGATCCGCCGCGCCGGGGCGCTCACGTCCAGTGTGGTCATTTTCTCAGCTCGATTCGGCGGTCGGCGGCCGCGACCACGATGTCGGCGATGAAGTTGCCGGCCACGGTCAGCACGCCGCCGATGAGGGTGTAGGCCAGCAGCACCGGATAGTCCTCGCGCTGCAGGCTGTTGAGGAACAGCAGGCCCAGGCCGGGATAGTTGAACAACGACTCGACGATCAGGTTGCCGGCCAGGAGGGTGGGGACGAGCGTGCCGACCAGCATGACCAGCGGCAGGCAGGCGTTGCGCAGCAGGTGGCGCACCAGGATCAGCCGCTCCGGCAGCCCCTTGGCCCGCGCGACCCTGATGTAGTCCTGGCCGAGCTGGTCGAGGGCGGAGGAGCGCTGGTACTGGGCGAAGACCGCGACGCTGGTGACGGCGAGCGTGATGACGGGCAGCGCCATGGCCTGCGGATCGGTGAAGACGACCCAGGGCGAGTGCGACTGGGACGCCTCTGCCGGGAAGATCGGCAGCGCCTGGCTGAAGACGGCGATCAGGACCAGCCCGAGCAGGAACGACGGCGTCGCGTACAGCACGTACGACACGGTCGTGGCGACCCGGTCGGCGACGCTGTTGCGCTTGACCGCCTGAAAGACGCCGAGCGGGACCGCGATCACCAGGGCCAGCACCAGCCCGGTCAGCGAGAGCATGGCGCTGCGCCCGGCGTTCTGCCCCAGCAGCGTCGCCACGTTCTCGTTCAGCTTGTAGGACCGGCCGAGGTCGCCGTGCAGGAGCTGGTTGAGGTAGCCGACGTACTGCACCACCACGGGCCGGTCGAACCCGTGCTGACGGTTGAAGTCCGCCACCGCCTCCAGCGAGGCGCGCTGGCCCAGGACCACGCGCCCCGGGCTGTCGGACACCAGGTGCAGCAGGAAGAAGGTGACGGCGGAGATGCCGAGCAGGACGAACAGGGAGATCGCCAGGCGTCGGACCACGTACCAGGTCATGCGGGCGAGTCCTCTCCGCGCAGGGGGTGGTGGCAGGCCACCCGGTGGGTACCGGTGACCGGGCTCAGCACGGGTTCCGTCGCGGCGCACAGCTCGGTCGCCAGCGCGCACCGGGTGCGGAAGCGGCAGCCGCTGGGCGGGTCGACGGGGCTCGGGAGTTCGCCGTGCACCCGCGCGCGGTTCTCCCGGCCCCGCGTGCGCGGGTCGGCCTCGGGGACCGCCGCGAGGAGCCCGGCGGTGTAGGGGTGGGCGGCGGCGCCGTACACCTCCTCGGTGGTGCCGGTCTCGACCAGCTTGCCGAGGTACATGACGCCGACCCGGTCGGCCAGGTAGCGCACGACGGCGAGGTCGTGGGAGATCACCACGCTGCTGAGCCCGCGCTCGATCTGGACGCGGCGCATCAGGTTGAGCACCTGGGAGCGGATGGAGACGTCGAGCGCGCTGACCGGCTCGTCGGCCACCAGCACCTTCGGGTCCAGCGCCAGCGCGCGGGCCAGGCCGACGCGCTGGCGCTGGCCGCCCGCCACCACCAAGGGGTAGCGCTCCATGACGTTCGCCGGCAGGCCCACGTCCCGCAGCAGCTCACGCACGCGGGCGGTGCGCTGGGCGCCGCTGCCGACGCCCTGGATCGCCAGCGGTTCGCGCAGGATCGTGCCGATGCGCATGCGCGGGTCGAGGGAGGCGTTGGAGTCCTGGAACATCATCTGCAGCTGGGTACGGCGCGGCCCGAGCGCCCGCGCGCTCATCCGGGTCACCGGCTCCCCGTCGAAGATCACCTCGCCGGAGGTGGGCCGGTCCAGGGCCACGAGCATCCTGCCCAGGGAGGACTTGCCGCAGCCCGACTCGCCGACCAGCCCGAACGTCTCACCGGCCGCCACGTCGAAGCTCACGCCGGAAACCGCCTTCACGGTACGGCGCCCGCCGAACGGGCCCCCACCGCCCGCTGGATACTCCCGCCGCAGATCGACGACGCGCAATCTGGGAGCCTCGCCGATCGGAGCCTGAGCGATCGAGGGCGGGGTGGTTGGGGGCGGGGTAGTTGGGGGCGGGGTAGTTGGGGGCGGGGTGTCGAACCGGGGGCGGGGGCTGATCGCCCGGTTCTCGGCCGGGTACCAGCAGGCGTGGGCGTGGCCGTCCGCCTCCGGGGTCAGGACCGGGGTCTCCTCCCGGCACCGGCCGGTCGCGGCCGCGCACCGGGGCGCGAAGGGGCAGCCCGGCCGGGCCGCGGTAAGGTCCGGTGGGGCGCCCGGAATGCTGTGGAGCTCCTCGCCGCGGTCGTGGGTGAGCGACGGGATCGAGGACAGCAGCGCGTGCGTGTAGCGGTGGCGCGTCCTGGTGAAGAGCGCGGAGGTCGGGCCGGTCTCGGCGACGCGCCCGCCGTACATCACCCCGACACGGTCGGCATGCCGGGCGATCACCCCCATGTCATGCGTGATGAGGATCATCGACATGCCCAGCCGGGACTTGAGGTCGTCCAGGAGGTCGAGGATCTCCGCCTGGATCGTCACGTCGAGCGCGGTGGTCGGCTCGTCGGCGATGACGACCCGGGGCTGGCAGACCAGCGCCATCGCGATCATCACGCGTTGCCGCATGCCGCCGGAGAGCTGGTGGGGATGGTCGTCCAGCCGTTCCGCCGGGCGCGGCAGCCCGACCAGGGCGAGCATCTCCTCGGCCCGGCCGCGCGCCGCGCGCTTGGACAGGCCGTGGTGCAGGCGCACCGGTTCGGCGACCTGCTCGCCGATGCGCCGGGTCGGGTTCAGCGCCGTCATCGAGTCCTGGAACACCATCGCGACGTCGTTGCCGCGGATGGCCCGGTAGCGGGCGGCGGGCAGGCCGACGAGCTCCTCGCCGTCCAGGTCGATCGACCCTCCGCTCACCCGGCCGCCGGCCGGCAGCATGCCCATGACCGCGAGGCCGGTCATGGACTTGCCGGACCCGGTCTCGCCGACGATACCCAGGGTCTCGCCGCGGTTCAGCTCCAGGCTGACGCCCGAGACGGGGCGTACGACCCGCTCGCCGCGCCGGATCTGCACCGACAGGTCGGCGATCGTCAGCACACGATCGCCGGCGGCGGGGCCGCGCGTCTTCCGGGAACCATCGGCCGTGCTCACGGCAGTGCTCTCCAAATCCACCCTGCGATAGTGGGACGCGAAGCCCCTCGCGGTGTTTGTCGCGGTCATCGAATGTTCATGGCCGAAATGGTCCGCTCCGACGAACTGATCGTCGTGAGGGTCAGCGCGGCACGCGGCGGTCGGCCCGGCCGGTGTGCAGGTACGCCGCGTGGCCCTGGCCGTCGTCGCCGAGGAAGGCGAGCGGGGCGCGTACACCGTGCTCCGGTTCGACCGGGATGAGCGTGTCGCCGCGCCAGGTCACCAGCTCCGTGCGGTAGGGCAGCTCGTCCAGCTCGGCGGTGACGCCGATGGGCAGGCGCTCCAGCCACAGCCGGCCCTGCTCGTCCTGGCTCACCGTGGTCTCGCTGGTGCTGGAGGCGTAGGTGCCGGTGTAGCGGGCGGCGTTCGGCGCGGGCGCGAGCGCGGGGTCGGGCATCGGCGTCGCGGGCGGCTCGATACCCCCGAGCTCGCGCAGCACGCGCCGCTCGATCTGGCGGAACACCCGCTTCGGCGAGCCGCCGTTGGTGACGAGCGCCAGCGCCACGTCCTTCCCCGGCACCACGCGCAGGAACGCCGACTGGCCGACGGTGTTGCCGTCGTGGCCGAAGACCGTGTCGCCGGACAGGTCGAACAGCTCCCAGCCCAGGCCCCAGGCGGCGCCCTGGCCGATGTCGGGCTGCGTGATCTGGGGCGCCCGCATCGCCGCGACGCTCTCCGGGCTCAGCACCCGGGCGCCGTCCGGGCCGACGCCGCCGTTGAGGTGCATGCGGGCGAAGGTCAGCAGGTCGCGGGCGCGCATCGCCAGCATCGACCCGGCGGGCGCGTTGGAGCGTGCCAGCGCCCAGACGGGGGCCGGCTCGGGGGCGGCGCCCGGCGCCGGTTCGATGTGGCCCACGGCGGCGCGGCGGAGGATGGCCTCGTACGGATCGTTGGCCGCGTGGGTCAGGCCCAGGGGCGTGAACAGGTGAGCCCGCATGCAGGCGTCGAACGGGGCGCCGCGCAGGACCTCGATGATCCGGCCCAGCACGCAGAAGCCGGCGTTGTTGTAGGAGAACATCTCGCCGGGTGCGAACAGCTGGGGCACCTCGCGCAGGACGTCCACGTACTTCTCGATGCAGTCGTCGCCCTTGCCGGTGTCGGTGAAGATGTCGCCCTCGAAGCCGGCGGTGTGGGACAGCAGTTGCCGGACGGTGATGCGCGCGGCGGCCCGTTCGTCGGCGATCCGGAACCCGGGCACGTATTGGCGTACGGGGGCGCCGAGGTCCAGCTCGCCCTCGTCGGCCAGTTGCATGGCCAGCGTCGCGGTCAGCACCTTGGTGATCGAGCCGATCTGGAAGATGGAGTCGGCCGTGGCCTCGACGCCGGTGGCGGTGTTCAGCACTCCGGCCGCGACGTCGACGGTCCGCCCGCCGTGGCCGATCGCCACCACGGCTCCGGGTACCTGGCTCTCCGCGAGCAGTTCCGGCAGCCGGTCGCGCAGCCACGTGCCGATCTCATCCAGTTTCGTCATCGGTGTACCTCCCGCGTTCACTCCGCAGGAGCTTAGGATCGGCGTGACCAGCGGTGTTCGTCTGCTCCGACCATCGAAGGCGGGCCGATTCGTGGAGCCGGCCAAGCCCGCTCGGTCAATGGCCAAGTCCGCTCGGTCAGCGGCCGAAGAGGTCGTCGCGGACGGTGGCCAGGGCGAGGTCCATGGCTCCGGCGAGCACGGGGTTGCCGGCCAGCTCCGATGCGCGCACCGCGGGCCGGGTGGGGAGCAGGACGTGGAGTTCACGCTCCACGAGGTCGCGCAGCCGTTCGCCACCGGCTTCCATGACGCCCCCGGCCAGCACGATCAGTCCGGGGTCGACCACCGAGGCGATGGCGGCGAGACCGACGGCCAGCCGCCCGGCCACGAGCCGCAGGCCCGCCGCCGCCTCCTGGGCCGCACGGCCGGGCTCTTCCGCCATGGCCACGGCCGCGCGCACGGACTGCCGGTAGTCCTGGCGGTCGATCCCGTAGGTGGCGAGCAGGTCGCGGATCGCGCCGCCGCCGCCGACCGACTGGAATCCGTGGCTGCCGTGCCGCCCGCCGTCGCGGGCGGTCACCGTGCCCGAGATCGGCATGTGGCAGATCTCTCCGGCGGCGCCGAAGAAGCCCCGGTGCAGGCGGCCACCGATCACCAGCGCCGCGCCCAGGCCGTCGTCGGCCCACAGCAGGACGAAGTCGGGGCAGCCGGCGGCGGCGCCCCTCTCCTGTTCGGCCAGCGCGACGAGGTTGACGTCGTTCTCCACGCTGACCTCGGCGCCGAGCGCCGCGCTGAGCGTGGGTACGAGGCCGGGCAGGTGCCAGCCGGGCATGTCCGCCTCCGCGACGTGGCCGAGGCGGCCGGTGGCCGGGTCGACGGCGGCCCGCACGCCGATGACCACCCTGCTCAGCGGTCCCGGCGGGGCCGCGCCGTCCAGCGCCGCGCGCAGCCGCTCGACCGCCGGGCCACCGTCCGGGTCCGGGGTGGGCAGCACGAACTCGCCCACGGCGGCGCCGGTGATGTCGGCCACCCGGACCTCGATGGCGCCGGGGGTGACGCCCATGGCCGCCACGTGGGCGGCCGCCGGGTTGATCCGGTACGTCTCCGCGTTACGTCCGGCCAGGCCGGAGCGCATCCCGTCGCTGACGACCAGGCCCGCGGCCTGAAGGCGGGCCAGGAGCTGGAAGGCGGTCGGCTTGGACAGGCCGGTGAAGTCGCCGAGTTCGGGACGCGTCAGCGGGCCGCGCTCCAGCAGGACCCTGAGCGCGATGCGCTCGTTGATGGCCCGCATCAAGCTTGGAGTCCCGGGTTGTGAGGGGTTCACGGCTTCAGAGCGTATCCGAGTGGCCGCTCAAATTTCTTTAGTTAATAAATTTTCCTAACTCCCAGCTCGGGGCCACCTTGACTACCGGCAACCCTCCTGGAGGGAAACCCGCTGTTCAGATATGTGAATGCGGAGAGCTGCGCGCGCTGACTTTCAGTAAAGTTGGGGCTTGCATCTGCCGTCGCAGCCTCCTACGCTCCGCAATAGTTAGGAATATTTCTTAACTATCGGTTGCGCGACCGGACTTCTCACCCCCCGAGATTCTGTCAGGAGCCGTTGATGTCAGGTGTGATCCCCTTACGACGCCGTCTCGCCACGGCAGCGGCCATGTTCGCGCTCGCCGCGCTCCCCCTGCCGGCGCTGCCCGCTCAGGCCGCCGCCGCAGCCGCCATCCCCGATCTGACCAGCGCGAACCGCCGGGCGCCCATCACCGGACTGCCCCACTGGAGCAAGGCGGGCTTCCGCGGCGGCGCCGCCCTGCCGGGGCCCGGCGCCATGAACCCGGACGCGGCCTGTCACATCACCCCGCAGGAACTGGCCGGCCAGTACGGCGTACGCCCGGACGGAAGCGACGCCACCACGGGCCTGCAGGCGGCCATCGACGCCATCAGGACCACGTGCACGCCGAGCGCCGGATACACGAAGCTGTCGTCGATCACCCTGCCCGCCGGCCGGTTCGTGGTCACCAGGCAGCTCGGCCTGGACGCCGACTACCTGGTGCTCAAGGGCGCGGGCATGGGCCAGACGGTCCTGTCCTTCCGCCCGGACGCCAACACCCGCTACGACACGCTGACCGAGGACGGCAGCGACTGGGACGAGGACGGCGCCACCCACGGCGCCGGGAAGGGCGGCTGGACCTGGCCGGGCCGCGGCCTGCTGCGGGTGCAGACCCGCGAGGTCCACAGCAAGTACGCCGGCGACCACTCCTCCGCCCCCGCCAACCGCAAGGACATCTTCGAGGGCAGCGTCAACCAGCACTGGGCGGCCGGCGTCCCGCTGCGCGCCGCATCGGTCACCGGAGAGACCCAGATCAGGCTGGCGGGCAACGCCGACATGGCCCGCTTCAAGGCCGGCGCGCACCTGTGGGTCGGCGCCGCCAACAGCGTGAAGTTCTACCAGCAGCAGACGGTCACCGACACCTCCAAGTACATGAACCTGCACATGCGCCAGCAGATCTTCACGATCACCGCCGTGGACGCCGCGGGCAGGAACCTCACGATCGACAAGCCGCTGGAGTACGACCTGCCGGTGAACTCCACCTCCGACGGCTCCTCCGCGATCGGCGGGACCGTCTACCCGAGCCGGGTCACCCCGCTGAAGGTCGTGCAGGGCGTCGGCATCGAGGACCTCACCCTCACCCAGGACATGGCGGGCATGCCCAAGCTGGGCGGCGGCACGTACGACCTCGACCAGGCCGACGCCCGCTTCAACTACGGGAACATGGCCCCCGAGTACGCCCAGCACGGCATCGTGCTCAAGTGGGCGGCCAACGTCTGGATCCGCCGGGTCGGCACCGAGATGACCGGCTCACACGCGGTCGTCACCGAGAGCGCCAAGAACATCCAGGTCCAGGAGTCGAGCTTCGACGGCTCGTGGAACAAGGGCAAGGGCGGCAACGGCTACTTCCGCGGCTCGCGCGTCTGGGACTCGCTGTATGCCTACAACACCTCGCGCAACCTGCGGCACTTCACCTTCCAGTGGTCGGCATCGAACAACGTGGCGATCGGCAACGACTTCGACTCCGACCTGAACGTGCACGGCGGCTGGGAGCGGCGCAACCTGTTCGAGAACAACAAGGTGCGCGTGCCGTTCGAGCACGCCTCGAAGAACTGCCGAGCCAACTGCGGCGACGAGGGCGGCGGCGGTCCCGACAACTCGACCTGGTGGCCGATCTGGTGGGCGGCGGGGCCGAAGGCGGCCAAGTGGTCGGGCTCCAGCGGGCCGCAGAACGTGATCTACAACAACGAGATGAGCAAGCAGACGGCGGCGGGCGGGCCGTACCAGAGCTACTATCCGGACCGGCAGCGGCTCTACCAGTTCGGCAGTTCGGCCGGTGACGCGACGAGGTTCCAGCACCTGGCGATCAACGGGACCACGATCGCCGACTGGGCGGGCAACGAGAGCGCCGACTTCACGGGTTCCGGCGTCAACGCCTCGCGGACCGACGCCTCGGGCTCGCTCTTCCTGAAGGGCCAGGGCGGCGGCGAGGACACCACCCCGCCGAGCACCCCGTCCGGCCTGCGCTCCACCGCCACCACGTCCACCAGCGTCTCCCTGGCCTGGAACGCCGCCACCGACAACATCGCCGTCACCGGCTACGAAATCCACCGGGGCAGCACCCTGGTCAACACCGTCACCGGCACCACATTCACCGACACCGGCCTGACCCCGTCCACCGCCTACACCTACACCGTCAAAGCCCGCGACGCCGCCGGCAACACCTCACCCGCCAGCAGCCCGGTCACCGCCACCACCCAGCCAGGCGGCACCGACACCCTGCTCTCCCAAGGCAGGCCCGCCACCGCCTCGTCCATCGAGGGCACCGGTTTCGAGGCGGCCAAGGCCGTGGACGGCAGCACGAGCTCCCGCTGGGCCAGCGCCGAAGGCAACGACCCCGAGTGGATCGCCATCGATCTCGGGGCCACGGCCGACATCTCCCGCGTGAAGCTGAACTGGGAAGCCGCCTACGGCAAGTCGTACAAAATCCAGACCTCGCCCAACGGCACGGCCTGGACCGACATCTACGCGACCACCACCGGCGACGGCGGCACCGACGAGGTGACCTTGTCGGGCAGCGGGCGCTATATCCGCATGTACGGCACGGCTCGCGGCACCACCTACGGCTACTCCCTCTGGGAGTTCGAGGTCTACGGCTCCTTCCCGGGCGGCGGCGAGGACACCACCCCGCCGAGCACCCCCGGCAATGTCCGCTCCACCGCCACCACCGCGAACACGGTCTCCCTGGCCTGGAACGCCGCCACCGACAACATCGCCGTCACCGGCTACGAAATCCACCGGGGCGGCACCCTGGTCAACACCGTCACCGGCACCACATTCACCGACACCGGCCTGACCCCGTCCACCACCTACACCTACACCGTCAAAGCCCGCGACGCCGCCGGCAACACCTCACCCGCCAGCAGCCCGGTCACCGCCACCACCCAGCCAGGCAGCGGCGGCTCGATCGTGGACGTCTCCACCGCGGCCCAGCTGATCAGCGCCCTTGCCGCCGCCCAGCCCGGCCAGACGATCCGTCTCGCCGCGGGCGAGTACCGGGGGGCGTTCCTCACCCAGCGGGCCGGGACCGCCGCCGCCCCCATCACGCTGACCGGCCCGTCCGGCGCCGTCCTGGTCAACGACGGCCCGTCGGGGACCGCCCCGTCGTGCCCGGCCCCCGGTGGCGGGTGGGACTCCGGGTACGGGCTGTGGTTGTCCGGCGCGCCGTACTGGAAGCTGACCGGCTTCACCGTCAAGGACTCCAAGAAGGGCATCGTCCTCGACGACTCCCACCACGTGACCATCGACGGCGTCCACGTGCACCACACCGACGAGGAAGGCGTGCACTTCCGGCGTTCCTCCGCCGACGGCGTGATCCAGAACTCCACGATCAGCCACGCCGGTCTGGTCCAGCCCGGCTACGGCGAGGGCGTCTACATCGGCTCGGCCGGTTCCAACTGGAGCTGCCACGGCAACTCGGGCGGCGTCGACCGCTCCGACCGGGTCAAGGTGCTCGGCAACGACTTCGGGCCCGGCATCGCCGCCGAGCACATCGACGTCAAGGAAGGCACCACCGGCGGCGTGATCCGCGGCAACTCCTTCAACGGCACCGGCATCTCCGGCGCGAACTCCGGTGACTCCTGGGTCGACGTGAAGGGCGTCGGCTACGTGATCGAGAACAACACCGGCACGTTCTCCGCGCCCGGCACCTTCGCCAACGGCTACGAGACCCACAACCCGTCCACGTCACCGTCGTTCGCCAACGGCTGCGGGAACGTCTGGCGCGGCAACCGCTCCGACCTGGGCGGCACCGGCAAGTACGCCATCTACGTCTCCTCCACCTCCAAGTGCGCGAGCAACCCGAACGTCGTCCACGCCTCCAACACCGTGAGCAACGCCCGCACCGGCCTGACCAACATCCCGGTCACGCCGTAACCCCCCAAAGAGAAGGACGAACGTCAAGATGAGACCACGAACACTCGCGGCCTTAGCCGCGGTGCTGGCCCTCCCCCTCACCCTCCTGAGCACACCGGTCTCCCAGGCGGTGGCCGTGACGGCGACCGCGTCCTCGACGGAAGGCTCCGGCTTCGAGGCGTCGCAGGCCATCGACGGCGACGGCGCCACGCGGTGGGCCTCGGCGGAGGGCGTGGACCCGCAGTGGATCCGGCTCGACCTGGGCGCCACCGGCACGATCAGCGGGGTCACGCTCACCTGGGAGGCGGCCTACGCCAAGTCCTACAAAATCCAGACCTCGCCCGACGGGACGTCCTGGACCGACGTCTACTCCACCACCACCGGCGACGGCGGCACCGACCAGCTGACCCTGTCGGGCAGCGGGCGCTATGTCCGCATGTACGGCACGCAGCGCGGCACCACCTACGGCTACTCCCTGTGGGAGTTCGCGGTGCAGACCTCCTCCGGCGGCGACACCACGCCACCGAGCACCCCCGGCAACGTCCGCTCCACCGCCACCACCGCGAACACGGTCTCCCTGGCCTGGAACGCCGCCACCGACAACATCGCCGTCACCGGCTACGAAATCCACCGGGGCAGCACCCTGGTCAACACCGTCACCGGCACCACATTCACCGACACCGGCCTGACCCCGTCCACCACCTACACCTACACCGTCAAAGCCCGCGACGCCGCCGGCAACACCTCACCCGCCAGCAGCCCGGTCACCGCCACCACCCAGCCAGGCAGCACCGAGACCCTGCTCTCCCAGGGCAGGCCCGCCACCGCCTCGTCCATCGAAGGCGCCGGATTCGAGGCGGCCAAGGCCGTGGACGGTGACACCACCGGCACCCGCTGGGCCTCCGAGGAGGGCGTGGACCCGCAGTGGATCCAGGCCGACCTCGGCACCGACGCCACCATCTCCCGCGTCAAGCTGGCCTGGGAGGCCGCCTACGGCAAGGCGTACAAGATCCAGACCTCCGCGAACGGGACCAGCTGGACCGACGTCCACAGCACCACCACCGGCGACGG
This sequence comes from Nonomuraea sp. NPDC059023, assembly GCF_042740095.1. Taxonomy (NCBI): domain Bacteria; kingdom Bacillati; phylum Actinomycetota; class Actinomycetes; order Streptosporangiales; family Streptosporangiaceae; genus Nonomuraea; species Nonomuraea sp. NPDC059023. Next base: position 20,892 of record NZ_JBHYIO010000042.1, read on the forward strand.
CGGCATCGACGAGGTCGCCGTGACCGGCAGCGGGCGTTTCGTCCGCGTCCACGGCACCCAGCGCGGCACCGCCTACGGTTACTCCCTGTACGAGCTGCAGGTCTACGGCACCGCTGGAAGCGGCGGCGACACCACCCCGCCGAGCGCCCCCGGCAACCTGCGCTCCACCGCCACCACCGCCGGCTCGGTCTCGCTGGCCTGGAACGCCGCCACCGACAACATCGGCGTCACCGGCTACGACGTCTACCGGGGCAGCACGCTGGTCAACACCGTCACCGGGACCACATTCACCGACACCGGCCTGACCGCGAGCACGAGTTACACCTACACGGTCAGGGCCCGCGACGCCGCCGGGAACACCTCACCCGCGAGCAACGCGGTCACCGCCACCACGCAGCCGCCCACCGGCGGCGGCACCCCGGTCGAGGCCAACGGCCGGCTGCGCGTGTGCGGCGTCAAGCTCTGCAACGAGAACGGCAAGCAGATCCAGCTGCGCGGCATGAGCTCGCACGGCCTGCAGTGGTACTCCCAGTGCCTCAACACCGCCTCGCTCGACGCCCTGGCCACCGACTGGAAGGCCGACGTCCTGCGGATCTCGATGTACATCCAGGAGGACGGCTACGAGACCAACCCGCGCCTGTTCACCGACCGGGTGCACAACCTGATCGAGCAGGCCACGGCCCGCGGCATGTACGCCATCGTCGACTGGCACATGCTCACGCCCGGCGACCCGATGTACAACCTGTCCAGGGCCAAGACGTTCTTCACCGAGATCGCCCAGCGGCACAACAACAAGAAGAACCTCTTCTACGAGATCGCCAACGAGCCCAACGGCGTCTCCTGGTCGACGGTCAAAAGCTACGCCGAGCAGCTCATTCCGGTGATCCGCGCCATCGACGCCGACACGCCCATCCTCGTCGGCACCCGCGCCTGGTCCTCGCTCGGCGTCTCCGACGGCGCCAGTGAGACCGAGGTGACCGGCAACCCGGTCAACGCGACCAACATCATGTACACCTTCCACTTCTACGCCGCCTCGCACGGGAGCAACTACCTCAACACGCTGTCCCGCGCGGCCGACCGGATCCCGATGTTCGTCACCGAGTTCGGCACGCAGACCGCCTCCGGCGGCGGTGGCAACAACTTCGGGATGTCGCAGCAGTACCTCGACCTGATGGCCCAGAAGAAGATCAGCTGGGTCAACTGGAACTACTCCGACGACGGCCTGTCCGGCGCCGTCTTCACCGGCGGCACCTGCCCGAACGGCCCGTTCACCGGAACGAGCCGGCTGAAGGAGGCGGGGGTGTGGATCCGCGACCGGGTCCGTACTCCTGACGACTTCTGAGCCACCGGCCCCGCCCGCTCCCCGGCGCGGGCGGGGCCGTCCCTCAGTCGCGCAGCTCCTCGAAGTACGCCTTCATCGCGGGGTAGTAGTCGTCGAAATCCGGCTTGGGCGATCCGTCGCGGGCGGCCACGAGCATGTCGAGGTAGTACTCCCAGCCGGGACCGACGTCGCCGATGGCGTCGAGGCTGTCGAAGTGCTGCACGAACTCCAGCCGCGTGGTGCCGTCGCTCTCCGACAGCAGCAGTTCGAGCCGCCACTCGCCGTGCTCGTCGGTGGCCGAAGCCGCCAGGCGCTCCGGCGGCTCGCAGGCGTCGATGCGCAGGTCCATCCACGGGGACTGCTCCTCGTACGCCATCTGGACCTTGATCGTCCGGCCGGGTCCCGGTTCGCCCTCCCACGGCCCGAACCAGCGGGCGGTGCGCTCGGACTCGGTGACGCTGGCCCACACGTCCTCGATGGGCGCGCGGAAGGTGCGGGTGAGCACGAGATCGTTCTCGGTGTCCTTGCGCAGAAGTCGCGCGGTGGGGCGGGGTGTCATGCGGTGTCCTCCTTGACGTCTCCTGCCGCGCCGCTCGTGCGGTGTTCGCGGCGGGTTCGGTAGACCTCGGTCTCCAGTGCGTCCAGGCGCCGCTCCCACGCGGGCCGCCCGGCGAAGAACTGATCGAGCCACTCGGCCAGCTCGTGGAGCCGCCCGGTGTCGAGCTCGTAGAGGCGTTGCCTGCCGACGAGCTCGTCGTGGACCAGCCCGCCCTCCCTGAGCACGCGCAGGTGGCGGCTCACGGCGGGTCGGCTGATCCGGAAGCGCCCGGCGATCTGGCCGGCCGACATTCGCCCTTCGCGCAGCATGACGAGAATCTCCCTGCGCACCGGGTCGGCGATCGCGCCTGCCACCTCATCCACGAGCAGAAGCGTAACACACTGGTTACGCGTTAACCACGCCAGCACCGTTGTCAGCGGTGTTCGCGGATTTCCGGCCGGTCTATCGCTGGTCGCAGCCGCAGCTGCGGCGCGCGACGAGGGTGGCTCGCGGTGCGGGCACGGGGGCCGCGCGGTCGAACAGAAGGGCGACCGCCTGCCTGGCCATGGCGGCGAGCGGTTGGCGGGTGACGGTCAGCGTGGGGGCGGTGTGGGCGCTGTCGGGGGTCCCGTCCAGGCTGATCACCGCCAGGCCGTCCGGTACGGCCAGCCCCGCGGCACAGGCGCCGGACAGCACGCCGACGGCCTGCTCATCGGTCGCCGTGATCAGCGCCCGGGGCATGGCTCCGTCGGCGATCAGGCGGCGGGTGAGGGCGTCGGCGTCGGCCCGGGAGTAGGTGGAGCGCAGCGGGACGGCTCCGGGGGCGGCGCCGTCCTGCCAGGTCCGCCGGCGCAGTCCCACCGGGCCGGTGTCGTGGGGGCCGGCGAGGAAGGCGGGGTCGAGGTGCCCGTGCGCGCGCAGGTGGGCGAGCGCCTCGCGTACCGCGTGCTCGTTGTCGGCGGCGACCAGGGGCGCGCTGCCGGCCGCCGGGCCGTTGTGCAGGTAGACGGCGGGCACCCCGGCCTGCGCCGCGTGCCGGGCGACGTCGTCGGCGGCGTCGGCCGAGACGATCACCAGGGCGTCGACCTGGGCGGCCAGGAAGCGTTCGACGAGGTGGCGCTGGCGTTCGGCGGAGTAGCCGGCGTTGCCGATGAGCATGAGGCGGTCGTGCTCGGTGAGCGCCTGCTCGACGTGTTCCGCCAGGGCGCCGAAGTAGGGGTTGGGCGCGTCGGCCAGGATCAGGCCGACGACGCCGGTGGTGCGTGAGCGCAGCGCGCGGGCGATGCGGTTGGGGCGGTAGCCGAGCTCGGCCGCCGCGGCCAGCACCCGTTCGCGGGTGGCGGCGGCCACGGGGCGGGGGCCGTCGTTGATCACGTAGCTGACCACGGCGGTGGAGGTGCCGGCCAGGCGGGCTACGTCGGCCAGGGTGATCGGCTTGTTCATGGCGGTTTACAGTCTCACAGCTCATCGTTTAGATTTCGCCAATCTAAACGATTAGACCCCGAGGTGCGCATGATCATCGATACCGACACCGGTTCCGACGACGCGGTGGCGCTGCTGCTCGCGCTCGCCGCGCCCGGCGAGGTCCGCGCCGTCACCACGGTGGCCGGCAACGTGCCGCTCGCCACGGGCACGCGCAACGCGCTGGTCACCCTTCAGGTGGCCGGGCGCGCCGACGTCCCCGTCCACGCCGGGTGCGAACGTCCGCTCGTCCGCCCCATGTCCACCGCCCAGCACGTGCACGGCGACGACGGCATGGGCGGCCACGAACTGCCGGACCCCGTGCGCGGCCCCGAGCCGGACCACGCCGTCGACGTCCTGCTGTCATCGCCCCGCCGCCGTCCCGGCGAGCTGACGCTCGTCACCCTGGGCCCGCTCACCAACCTCGCCGCCGCGCTGCTGCGCGACCGCGCGCTGCTGTCGCGCTTTCGCCACGTGTACTGCATGGCCGGCGCCGCCGACCTGCGCGGCAACATCTCCCCCACCGCGGAGTTCAACGTCTGGGCCGACCCCGAGGCCGCCCGCGTGGTTCTTCAGGAGGCCACGCCCGAGACCGTGACCTGGATCGGCTGGGACGTCTCCCGCCAGGACGCCGTCATGACCCCCGCCGACCAGCGCCGCCTGGAGGAGCTCGGGACCCCGCTGGCCGTGTTCGCCCATCGCATCAACAGGACCGTGGCCGACTGGGCCCGCGACGTCACCGGGCTGGCCGGCTACGACCTGCCCGACCCCCTCGCCATGGCCGTCGCGCTGCGCCCCGAGCTGGTCCTGGAACGGGAGACCGTACACGCGGACGTCGCCCTCGGCGACGAGACCCGCGGCCAGCTCATCATCGACCGCCGCCGCACCGCTCCCCCGCCCAACGTCACGCTGGTACGCCGCGTCGACGAGCAGGGCTTCAAGCACATGCTCTTCGACGCCTGCGCCCGCGAGGTACGCCCATGAACACCCGCCACGAGCTGCACTGCCACCTGGACGGCTCGCTGCGCCCGGCCACGGTCGCCGACCTGGCCCGCGGCCAGGGCCTCACCCTCGACCGCCCCGTGCGGGATCTGGTCGTCGCGCCCGCCCGCTGCGGCAGCCTGAGCCGCTACCTCACCTACATCGACCTGCCGCTTCAGGTCCTGCAGACCCCGGACGCCCTGCGCCGCGCGGCCCGCGAGCTGGTCGAGGACTGGAGCGCCGACGGCGTCGTCCACGGCGAGGCCAGGTTCGCGCCGCAACTGCACGGCCGCCAGGGCATGACACTCGACGAGGCCGTCACCGCCGTGGCCGAGGGCCTCGCGGAAGGCCGCGCGACGACGGGCGTTTCCACCGCTCTCCTGCTGTGCTGCCTGCGGCATCAGAGCCCGGACGAGAGCGTGGCCGTGGCCGAGACGGCGGTCCGGCGGCGCGAGGTGGTCAGCGGCCTGGACCTGGCCGGCGACGAGCGCCTGTACCCGGCAGCGCCGCACCGGCCCGCCTTCGACCTCGCCCACCGGGCGGACCTGCCGTGCACGGTCCACGCCGGCGAGGCCGCCGGCCCGGCCAGCGTGTGGGAGGCCGTCGAGGTGCTCGGCGCCCGCCGGATCGGGCACGGCGTGCGGTGCGCCGAGGACGAGGCCCTGCTCGAACGGCTCCGCGCCGACCACATCACGCTGGAGATGTGCCCGACCAGCAACGTGCAGACCGGCGCCGTCCCCAGCCTCGCCCGGCACCCCGCGACGCGGCTGCTGGCGGCCGGCCTCGCCGTGACGATCAGCACCGACGCCCGCACCACCTCGGACACCAGCCTGGACCTCGAGTTCGCCCGCCTGCGCGAGACGGCCGGATGGGGCGAACGGCAGGAAAACCTGGCCCAGGAGCACGCCCGCGCCGCCGCCTTCGGCGGATGACTCAGACGCTGCGCAGGACGCTCACCACGATGCCCAGCACCACGGCGTCGTCGCCGTCGATGACGTCGTAGGCCGGGTTGCGGGGTTCGAGGTAGACGTGCCCGCCGCGCCGCCTGAACACCTTGACGGTGGCCTCGCCGTCGATCATCGCCGCGACGATCTGGCCCGTGTGGGCCTCGGCCTGCTGGCGTACCACGACGAGGTCGCCGTCGCAGATCGCGGCGTCGATCATCGAGTCGCCGCGGACGCGCAGGCCGAACACGGTGCCCCGCCCGGTGAGGTCGCGGGGCAGGGTCAGCGTGTCGTCCACGTGCTCGTCGGCCGGGATGGGCGTGCCCGCGGCGATGTCGCCGACCACGGGCACGCTCACCAGGCCCGTGTCCTGCTTCGGCGCCGCGCCACCCAGGAACAGCCGCAGGTCGATGGGCCGGGTCATCGTGGCGCTCCGGCGCAGGAAACCCTTGTCCTCCAGACTTCTCAGGTGTTTCGACACCGACGACGACGACCGGAGCCCGACCGCCCGGCCGATCTCTCGGGCGCTCGGCGGGTAGCCGTACCGGATCGCCCAGTCCCGGATCGTGGCCAGGATCCGCTGCTGGCGCTGCGGCAGGGCGGAGAAGTCCAGGTACTCGAACGCGTCGTCGTCGTAGGAGGTCACCTGGACATGCTAGAGGCCGGAAAACCAGCGTCTGCCGCGCGTTTCTTGAAGACCTCGTATACCGCGAGGTAGTTCTGGTCGCCGCGGCCCTGCGCGACGGCCCGCTCGGCGAGCTCCAGCATCAGCCGCGGCTGCTCGGCCGGGACGCCCTGCTCGACGCTCGTGCGGGTGATGTGCTCCAGGGCGGTGAGGTTCATCTCCAGCGTGCCGAGGTCGCCGGGGTAGCTGCCCTCCGCCAGCGCGGCCGCCATCCCGGCCGTGGACGGGCCGAACATCATCGGCACGAACCAGCCGAACGCCAGCTCGGCGAAGTCCCCGACCGGGAGGTCCGCCGCGTCGATCAGCGCCGTGGCGTGCAGCCAGCCGTTCATGGTGGTGTACATCATCTCCAGCAGGCCCACGTTGTAGAGCACCGCCAGTTCGACGGCCGCGCCGAGGTAGCGGGGGTCGCCCATGCCGGCCAGCGTGGCCCGGTGCTCGTCGAAGACCTCGCGCGGGCCGCTGTAGAGGAACACCGAGCCGGGCTCGCCGACCAGCGGCGGCGGCACCATGATCGCGCCGTCGAGGTAGCGCGCGCCGCGCTCACCGGCCCAGGCCGCCATCTCGCGCGCCTCCGACGGCGTCCCCGACGTCAGATTCACCACGGTACGGCCCCGCAACCCGTCCCCCACCGGCTCGAGCACCCGGGTCGTGGCGGCGTAGTCGTTCAGGCACACGATCGTCACATCGGCCGCGGCCACCGCCTCGTCCACGCTCGCCGCGAGCCGGGCGCCGCGGGCGACGAGCGGCTCGGCCTTGGCGGCGGTGCGGTTCCATACGGTCGTGGGGTGCCCGCGGTCCAGGTAGACCTCGGCCAGCACCCGTCCCATGGGCCCGAGCCCGATGATCGCCACGGTTGCCGTGTCATGTCCGGTTTCAAGAAGATCAGTCATGACGGCTAAGCTAAACCCTCACATCGACGTGAGAGTCAAAGGTTGGTGACGGAGGTCACATGCGCATCGGAGAACTGGCCGGCCGTACCGGGGTCAGCATCCGCGCCCTGCGCTACTACGAGGAGCAGGGCCTGCTGCGCCCCCACCGGCGTTCCAGCGGCTACCGCGAGTACGCCGACACCGACGTGCGCGCCGTCGCCCGCATCAGGACGCTGCTGGCCGCCGGGCTCGGCACCGCCGTCATCGCCGAGGTGCTGCCCTGCATGGTCGACAGCGGCGAGATCCTCGCCCCCGGCTGCCCGGAGCTGGTCGACGTCCTGGCCGTGGAACGCGACCGCATCACCGGCGCCATCGCCGAACTCCAGAGCGCCCGCGCCATGCTGAACGGCATCATCGCCGCCACCCCGTGAGGGCGTTTATCGACACAATGCACTGATCAAAATGGTTTGGATGTGCATCATGCACATGGTGGAGGTATGTCCGGTTTTTAGTCTGTCGAGATGAGCACCGATGCCTCCCCAAGTCCGGTGACGTATCCCGTGCCGCAGGTGCGGAAGCACCAAGACCATTAGGAAGTGCCATGTGCCAGCACTGCCCTCTACCCGCCCGACCGAGCAGCGCGAGCGTCAGGTTTGCGGCATGGAAACGCTGACGACGCCCGAGGAGTCCACGATCGCGTCGTGGTCTCTGCCGCCCCACTTCCGCTCGGCCGCCGAGGCGCGTCGCCACACGGCCGGCTACCTCAACAGCTGGGGCTTCCACGACACCGACACCAGCGTGCTGCTGGTCAGCGAACTGGTCACCAACGCCCTGCGGTACGCCCCCGGCCCGGTCACGCTCACCGTCTGGCTCATCGACGGCCTGATGCGCTGCGAGGTCGAGGACACCAGCGCGCAGCCGCCCGCGTGGCACGAGCCGGCCGTCCACGCCGAGGGCCACCGCGGGCTCTACCTCCTGGACGCGCTCGCCTGCTGCTGGGGCTTCGTCCGCACCGGCGAGGGCAAGGCCGTGTGGTTCGAGCTGCCCGTGTCCGGAGAGCACGATGCGTAAGATCGTGCTGCCCCGGCCGCGTCCGCGCCCACCGCGCCAGGACCAGGATCTGCGCACCCCCTCCGGGCGCAAGCTCCCCTACTGACACCGCTCCGCCACCCCCACCAGCCCGGGGCGGGCCGGTCAGGCCTTGACGGCGCCGCTGGTCAGGCCGCCGACGATGTAGCGCTGCAGGAACTGGAAGAGGATCAGCACCGGCAGCGCCCCGATGAGGGCGCCGGCGGCGAAGACGCCCCAGCTCTGCCCGAGCTGGTAGGAGACGAGCTGGTACAGGCCGACGGCGAGCGTCTGCTGCCCGGGGTCGGTCAGGACGAGGCCGGCGATGACGAAGTCGTTCATCGTGGCCACGAAGGAGAACAGCGCGACGACGACCAGGATGGGCCGCACGAGCGGCAGCAGGATCAGGAAGAAGACCTGCGCGTGCGAGGCGCCGTCCATCTGGGCGGACTCGTCGAGCTCGCGGGGGATGGAGTCGAAGAAGCCCTTCATGAGATAGGTGTTCACGCCGAGCGCGCCACCCAGGTACACCATGATCAGGCCCAGCGTGCTGCCCAGCCCCAGCGGCGGAAACACCTCCTTAAATGCCGACAAAAGCAGAAAAATCGCGACATAGGCCAGCACCTGGGGGAACATCTGGATGAAGACCAGGCCCACCAGACCGCTCTCACGGCCGCGGAAGCGGAACCTCGAGAAGGCGTACGCGGCGCAGGCGCCCATGAACACCGATCCGGCCGCCGTCGAGACCCCGATCACCAGCGAGTTCACGAACCAGCGGGGAAACGGGTGCAGCGCGTCGGTGAACAGCGTCGCGTAGTGCTGCCAGGTCACCTCGGCGAACAGGTCGTTCGAGCCGGTCAGCGTCCCGCTCGGGTTGAGCGAGGCGGCCAGCACGAACACCAGCGGGAACAACGCGACCACCGAGGCCAGCACGCCGGTCAGGTGTCTCCAGACCTTCATGCCGCCGCCTCCAGCCGCCTGGCCCGCCGGAACCCGGCCAGCGACACCGCCGCGATCACCGCGAAGATCAGGATCGAGACCGCGCAGGCCAGGCCGTAGTTTCGTGAGGTCCCGCCGAAGGCCAGCTTGTACACCAGCGAGATCAGCAGGTCCGTCGAGCCCACGTCGATCGGCGCCCCGGTGTCGCGGGGGCCGCCGCCGGTGAGCATGTAGATGACGTTGAAGTTGTTGAAGTTGAACGCGAACGTGGCCACCAGCGCGGGCGCCGTCGAGGCCAGCAGGAGCGGGAGCCGTACCGACGCCAGGACCCGCCACGGACCCGCCCCGTCGACCTGGGCCGCCTCGGCGAGCTGGCGCGGCACCGCCTGCAGCGCCCCGGTGCAGATCAGGAACATGTACGGGAACCCGATCCACACGTTGACCGCCAGCACGCTCAGCCTGGCCAGCCAGGGATCGGACAGCCACGGCACGGTGGCACCGCCCAGCAGCACCTCGTTGACGAACCCGTGGTCGGTGTTGAGCAGCCCCTGCCACAGCAACGCCGCCATGAACGCCGGGAACGCGTACGGGAAGACCAGCAGCGAGCGGTAGACGCGGTAGCCGTCCAGGATCAGCGCGAGCACCAGCCCGAAGCCGAAGCTCAGCGCGACCGACAGCGCGGCGAACACGAACGTCCAGACCAGCACGCCCAGGAACGGCCCGCGGATCTCGGCGTTGGTGAGCACACTGGTGAAGTTCTCGGTGCCGACGAAGACCTTCCAGCCGGGGCTCAGCGACCGCCCGCCGGCCGAGGTGAAGGCGCCGCGCCCGTCGTCGCGGTAGACGGTTCCCGCCCGGTCGGTGAAGACGCCGCCGGCGTAGGTCAGGGTGGGCCGGTACAGCGCGGCCGTCACCCCGTCGGCGGTCTTCAGCACGCCGCCCTCGGCCGGGACCCGCAGCTTGACGATCTCCGCCTGCCTGGCCACGATCTCCGCGTACGGCAGCGCCCGCCACCCCGGCCCGCTCTGGAAGCCCAGCTCGCCGTCCTTCTCCGCCACCCGGATCGGCCGGCTCTCGCCGGTCTTGACCTCGCTGGCGGCCAGGATCGCCGCGACCGCGTCGGACTTGGTGGCGTTGTGGCCGTCGCCGTAGTTGGTGAAGGCGGCGTAGCCGGTGTAGAGCACCACGTACACCTGGTAGATCAGCAGCAGCACGATCCCCGGCGCCAGGTACTTGGCGGGGACCGCCCGCTTGCTCAGGTAGATCGCGTTGACGGCCACCGTCCCGGCCAGCAGCAGCGCGAACATCCACCACGAGCGCTGCCCGCCGAGCGCCACCAGTCCGTAGACGGCCAGCGCGTCGGCGACGGCGAGCGGCAGAAAGCGAAGCGCGCGCATCAGGACCCGATCTTCGCGCGGATGCGCTCCGCGGCCTTCCTGGTCAGCTCGGCGGGCTCGCCCCGGCCGGTGATGATCGCGAGCTGGGACAGTCCCCAGTCGGCCCAGACGGCGTCCATCTGGGGCACGTTCGGCGTCGGCACGCCGTCGGCGGCGGCCTCGGCGAACCCGGCCAGGACCGGGTCACCGGCCAGTTCCTCGCGCACCGAGGTCATCGCCGGAGGCCGCCCGCCCGCAGCGTGCAGCGCCTTCTGCGCCTGCGGCGTGGCCAGGTAGTTGACGAGGAAGTCGTTGGCCAGGATCGGGTTGGCGCTCTTGGCGCTGACGAAGAAGCCCTGCACGCCGGCGAACGGCCGCGCCTTCTCCGGGCCCGCGGGGGGCACCGGGTCCACGGCGAACGGCACGCCCGCCTTGGCCAGCGCGGGCGCGTCCCACGGACCGGTGACCAGGAACGGCGTCTCGCCCTTGACGAAGGCGTTGGTCGCGATGTCGCCGGTCAGCGAGGTCGAGACGGCCTTGTCCGCGGCCAGCCGCTTCAGGTAGGCCGCGAACTTCAGCCCGCCCGGGTTGTCGATCTCCAGCTCGCCGTCCGGGCCGAAGACCTGCGAGCCGAAGGAGGTCTGCAGCGCGTACAGGTGGAAGGGCGAGCCCGCCTTGGGGTCGACGGGCAGTCCGACCGGATACGTGCTCTTACCCGCCTTCACCAGGCTCTTCCCGCGCGCCACCAGTTCGTCGAAGGTGGCGGGCGCGGTGGGGACGAGCTTGGTGTTGCGCAGCACGGCCACGCTCTCGATCGCGTACGGCAGGCCGTACGTCTGCCCGTCGTAGGTCATGGCCCGCATGGCCGCCGCGGAGAACAGCGCCGCCTTGGCCGACAGGTCGAGCGGCGCGACGACGCCGTTCTGCACCAGCTTGCCCAGCCAGTCGTGCGGGCCGACGATGACGTCGGGCCCCTGGCCGGAGGGTGCCTGGGAGACGAAGTCGTCGCGCAGGTTGCCCATGGCCTTCTGCACGATCTTGACCCGGACGCCGCGGTCCTTCTCGAACGTCGCGGCGATCCGCTGCAACGGCGCGGCCCGGCTGTCGTCGGCCCAGACGGTGAGCGTGGCGGGGGGCGGGGCCGCCGACTTCTCCGCGGCGCAGCCCGCGACGAGCAGAGTGGTGGCCGCGAGTACGGTGAGCTTGCGCATGGTCGCTCCTCAGGATCCGGCGTGCGGGTCGTTCTGGGCCGGATCGCTCCAGCTCGCGACGCGTACCCACACGCGCCGGTCCGCGTCGTGCCTCAGGGGGGTTCGGATGGGGAAGCCGTCGGTGTCGAGGCCGTCGCGGCGCCAGCCGCGCCCGACGGTGCCGTTCAGGCCGACGCCGCGCGGCAGCCGCCAGACGCCGTGGTGGACGCCGGGCGCGACCTTGGTGGTGACCAGGCCGGAGAAGTAGACGGGCGAGTCGTCAGGGGTGTCGAGGGGGACCACGACCGTGACGTCGAGCAGCGCGCCGGGGGCGCCGTCGACGACGGTGACCCGCTCACTCACCTCCAGCTCGCCGGTGCGGGCGACGACCCGCGCGGCGCCGGGTTCGACGCCTTGGAGCAGGGCGTGGCCGGCGCTCTTGAGCGGGCCGGCCGGCTGCCAGGTCACCTGCGCGCCGAGGGCTGAGTACACGCAGCCGTCGGCGCGTTCGGCGATGGGCGCGACGTCGAGGTCCTGGCCGGTGGCGGTCTCGCCGCCGGTGGCCGACAGCAGGACGGGCGGGCCCGCCGTACCGAAGAGATGCAGGAGCGCGCTGCCGGCGCGCGCTGCCCAGGCGTCCTCGTGGTGCGGCGCGGACGGCTCGTGCAGGTAGCGCAGTTCCTCGTCGGGCGCGTAGCCGAGGTCGAGCAGGTGCTCCGCGAGCTCGCGGACCGGCCTGACCATGATCAGGCCCTCCATGCCGCCGATGTCCAGCCAGACCCGGCGCGGGCCGCGGGCCTCGAAGCGCCGGTAGACGGGGGTCTCTTCGAGCGTGCGCGGGTCCACGAAGACGAGGAACGGCGAGAGCGCCGCGGCCAGGCCGAACACCTCCGGCCGCCGGAAGGCCAGGTGGTAGCTGACCAGCCCGCCCATCGACGAGCCCATGACGGCGGTGGCGGCCGGGTCGGCGGTGACCGCGTAACGCTCGCGCAGCGCCGGCAGCAGTTCCCCGATCAGGAACTCCTCGTACAGCTCGCCCCTGCACACGCCGTCCGGGTCGCGCGGGTAGGGCGCCACGTGCGAGTACTCGTTGCCGCGCTGGTCACCGGCGTTGGAGACGCCGACGGCGACGAGCGGCGGCAGCAGACCGCGCCCGATCAGGTCGTCGAGCGTCTCGTCCACCCGCCAGCTCGGGCTCAGGCCCGCTCCGGCGAACACGTGCTGCCCGTCCTGCAAGATCACCACAGGGTACGGCCCCGCCGCCGGGTCGTGGCCGGGCGGCAGGTAGACGAAGACGTCGCGGGAGTTGCCCAGCGCCCGCGAGCGGACGCCGGTCAGGGTTTCGATCATCGTGCGGTCTCCCAGATGTGGAAGGCGGGCCCGTCGGCGGGCATGGGCTCGCCCGGTGCGAGGTCGGGGGCGCCGAGCAGGCCGGCGAGCGCGGCGGGTGCGGGCATCGGGACGTGGGCGTTCCTGCTGACCTGGATCAGCAGCGTCTCCCCCGGCGCCGCCCGCTCGAAGAGCACCACGTCCCGCTCGGCGCGCAGCCAGCGCAGCCCGCCGCGGCGCAGCGCCTCCCGGCCGCGGCGCAGGGCGATCAGCTCGCGGTAGAGGCGGTGGGTGCCGTGGTCCTGCGCGGCCGGGTCCCAGGGGAAGGGGCGGCGGCCGTCCTCCAGGTGCACGCCCTCGACCCCGACCTCGTCGCCGGCGAAGACCATGGGCAGGCCGGGCAGCGTGAACAGCAGGGCGGCGCCGAGGTGCTGGTGGTCGCGGCCGGCGATCGAGCGGAAGCGGGCGGTGTCGTGCGAGCCGAGCAGCGTGAGGTTGTGCGCGTGGGAGCGCCAGGGGATGCGGGCGGCGTACGCGCGCATGACGGCCGCCAGGTCGTGGCCGCCGTAGGCCGGGATGGGGCCCGGCGTGCCCCAGAACTCGGTGGAACGTTCCCTGGCCAGCCACGACCACACAGGGCGGGCGAAGCCGGCGTAGGCCATGGTCCCGTGCCAGCCGTCGCCGCGCAGCGCGGAGGAGGCGTCGAACTGGTTCTCCGCCAGCAGCAGCCTGTCGTCGCCGAGCGCCGCCCTGGTGGCGGTAGCGACCTGGGCGTTCAGCTCGACCGCGCCGTGGCGTCCGGCGGACTGGGCGACGTCGACGCGCCAGCCGTCCAGGCCGTATTCCTCGGGGTAGCGGGCGATCACGGCGTCCAGGCGGCGGCGCAGCTCCGCCGAGCGGTGGTCGAACTTGGGCAGGCTCTTCACCCCGGCGAAGGTGGCGTAGTCGTCGCCGTCGAAGTAGTAGAAGTCCCGTTCCCTGCTGGCGTGGTCGTTCCTGGCCGTGACGAACCAGTCGTGGGCGTCGCCGGAGTGGTTGAGCGTGATGTCGCCGATGACCCGCATGCCGCGGGCGTGGGCCTGGGCGGTGAGCGACTTCAGCGCCTCGTCGCCGCCCAGGAGCGGGTCGACGTGGTCGAAGGTGCTGGCGTCGTAGCGGTGGTTGGAGCGGGCGGGGAAGAACGGGGTGAGGTAGACGAGGTTCGCGCCCAGGGTCTCGACGTGGTCGAGGCGCTCGGCCACGCCCCACAGGTCGCCGCCGTAGATCTGCTGGAGGGCGTGCGGCCTGCCGTACGGGATGGGCTCGTCCCATGCGGCGGGGCGCGCCCACGACGGGAGGGGGCCGCGCGGCCGCTCGGAACGGGCGAACCGGTCGGGGAAGATCTGGTAGATCACCGCGTCGGCGGCCCAGGCGGGCGGCGGCGGGTAGGCGGTGAGGGTGAAGTCGGCGGCGTCGGTGACCTCGGTGCGCGAGAGTCCCGCGGCGCTCAGCCACAGCGGTCCCGAGTCGGTGTGCAGCAGGAAGCGGTAGCCGCACTCGGGATTGACCACCCGCAGCGTGGCCCGCCACCAGGTCTCCTCAGGGGTGACGCGGTCGGCCGTCGCCTCGGTGAACGCCGGCTCGCCGTCGGGGGCGCTGCGGACGAAGACGCGCCGGGTCCCCAGCGCGCCGGCCGTGCGGGCGAACACCTCGACCCGGTCGCCCAGTCCGGGCGAGGGGTCGGAGACATACAGCGGCGAACCGTCGTGGTGTGCCACTGTGTTGCAAAGTGTTTCCGGCTGGACCATGCTGTTAACGCTCCCTTTACCTGCTTTGATGGTCAGGAGCCTAAGCAGCCTCCCTCAGGTGCGGCAACGTCGCGCAACATGTTTCAACGGTTTCTGGAGTCCCCGTGGCACGACTGTCGGTTCGCACGATCGCCAAGCGCGTCGGCGTCAGCGCGGCGACGGTCAGCCGCGTGCTCAACGACCGTCCCGGGGTCGCGGAGGAGACCCGCGCCCGGGTGCTGCAGGCTATGCGTGAGCAGGGCATGGTCGCGCCCGCGCCGGTGTCGCAGCCGTTCGTCGGCATCATCGTGCCGGAGCTGGACAACCCGGTCTTCCCGTTGCTGGCCGGGGCCATCGAGACCAAGCTCGGCGGGCACGGCGTCACCGCGCTGATCGGCAGCTCCACCAAGCAGGGGCCGACCGAGCTCGACTACATCGCCTCGCTGGTCCGGCAGCGCATCCAGGGGCTCGTCCTGGTCTCGGGGCGGCACGCGAACCCCTCGGCCGACCACGGCTTCTACTGGCAGCTACACCAGCAGCAGCTGCCGATGGTGCTGGTCGGCGGGCACGTTCCCGACCTGCCCGTCTCGACCGTCACCACCGACGAGGCCGCGGGGGCCGCGATGGCCGTCGCCCACCTGCGCGCGCTCGGCCACACCCGCATCGGACTCGCGGGCGGCCAGGGCTACCTGCGCCCCTCCCAGAACCGCCTGCGCGGCTACGGCCGGGAGATGCGCCGCTGGTTCGGCTCCGTGGACGACGCCCTCTACGCCGAGACCGACTACTCGCTGACCGGCGGCCACGCCGCGGGCCTGCGCCTCATCGACGCGGGCGTCACGGCGGTCATCGCCGGCAGCGACCTCATGGCACTCGGCGTCCTGGCCGCCGCCCGGCAGGCGGGGCTGTCGGTGCCCGGCGACCTGTCGGTGGTCGGCTACGACGACACCTATCTCGCCGCGCACAGCAACCCGCCGCTCACCACCGTCCGCCAGCCGGTGGAGCAGATGGCCGGCGCCGTGGCCACCGCGCTGTGGGAACGCCTGCAGGGCTACCACACCCCGCACGTCGACCACGTCTTCCCGCCCGCCCTCGTGGCGCGCGGATCCACGGGCCCGCCCGCCTGACCTCACCCCTCCCCCGCGGTCAGCGGAAAGGTGGCGCGGACCACGAAGCCGCCGGTCAGCAGGGGTCCGGCGCTCAGCGAGCCGTGGTACAGCTTCACCCGCTCGGTCATCCCGATCAGCCCGTGCCCGTCCGGTCCCGGCGGCGGGGCGCCGGGGCGGCCGTCGTTGCGCACGCTCACGCTCAGCGTGTCGCCGGAGTACAGCAGCGACACCTCGGCCCGCGCCCCCGGCGCGTGCTTGATGACGTTGGTGAGCGCCTCCTGGATGACGCGGTACACGCACAGGCTCATGCCCGAGGAGATCGCCCGCCGCTCGCCGCCGGCCGTCACCTCCGTCTCGACACCTGCCGCCCGCACGCGTTGCACCAGGCCGTCGAGGTGGTCAAGACTCGGCGCCGCACTGTACGGCTGCGCGGTGCCGTCGTCCACCTCGATGCGCAGCACCGACAGCATGCGGCGCATCTCGGCCAGCGCCTCGCCGCTGGTCTCGGCGATGGTGCGCAGCGTGTCCTCGGCCGTGGCCGGGTCCGACCGGATGACGTAGTGGCCGAGCCCGGCCTGTACGGAGACCACCGACATGTGGTGGGCGACGACGTCGTGCAGTTCCCGCGCGATGCGCACCCGTTCCTCGGTGACCGCCTGCCTGGCCGCGACCGCCTTCTCCCTGCGCAACTGGTCGGCCAGGTCGGCGAGCTGGGCGTTGCGCACCTTGAGCGTGCGCATGCCGAACGCGAACGCGACGGTCCAGCCGATGACGATGGCGGAGTACCAGGCGGCCGTCCACGCCTGTCCCGGCAGGGCGTTGGCGTAGATCCACTCGGCCAGCACGAGCGCGCCCGCGGGCAGGGCGGCCCGCCGGGAGTGGTGGACGACGACGGAGTACAGCGCGAGCAGCGGGCCCATCGAGTTCGCCCCATAGTGGAAGCCCAAGGCGTGGTAGGCGAACGCCGCGGCGCAGGAGATCACCAGCACCGGCGCCGGGCACCGCCTGCGCCAGGTCAGCGGGAGGTTGACCAGGGCGCAGAGCAGAAGCGCGAGCGCGTCCGGCCGGCGGTCGAGCGGATGCGGGGCGAGCACCGGCCACACCCAGGAACCCCAGGTCAGCGTCATGGCGAGCAGGCCGTCGACGAACGTGGGATGTTTCCTGGCGAAGGCGACGAGGGCCGCGGGCGGGGGCATGGATCGCATCGTCACCGTTCGGCTTGATCGCGCTGTACTGACATGTCACGCTTTGCTGGAAGATCATGGTTTGCTGGTACCCACGTAGGCCCCGCGGCGGACGACTGGCTGGTGACACTTATGATCAAGGTGCTGGTCGCCGACGATCAGATCCTGATCCGCGCCGGGCTGGCCGCCCTCATCCGCGCCGCTCCCGGCCTGGAGGTCGTCGGCGAGGCGAGCGACGGCGAGGAGGCCGTGGCCCTGGCCGCCACCACCCGGCCCGACGTCATCCTCATGGACATCCGGATGCCCGTCTCGGACGGCATCAGCGCGACCCGGCAGATCCTGGCCGCCGCCGAGCAGCCACCGCCCCAAGTGCTCATCCTCACCACCTTCGACATCGACGAGTACGTCTACCAGGCGCTGCGCGCCGGAGCGTGCGGCTTCCTGCTGAAGGAGACGCAGCCGGAACGCCTGCTGGCCGCCATCCGCACCGTGGCCGCCGGCGACAGCCTCCTTTCTCCCGGTCTCATCCAGCGCCTCATCGAGACCTTCCAGCCCGAGCCCGACGCCGCCGGGCCCATCCCGGACCTGGCCCCGCTCACCGGCCGCGAGACCGAGGTGCTCACGCTCGTGGGCCGCGCCTTGTCCAACGGCGAGATCGCCGCCCGGCTGATCGTGAGCGAGGCCACCGTCAAGACCCATCTCAACCGGGCGATGGCCAAGCTGGGGCTGTCCAGCCGGGCCCAGGCGGTGGCCTTCGCCTACGAGTGCGGCCTGGTGGCGCCCCGGCGCCAGTGACGGGCGCGCCGCCGCCGTGACCCGAAGCAGCCGGCCCCGCCCCCGTGCGGGCCGCCGAGCGAACGCGTCACGTCGTGGCCGCGGACGGTCTCCGGTGCTGAGGCCGGTCGCGGCGGTCCAGACCCACACGAGGCTACGAGGGCATCGCTTCCCCGCCCATACCGCCGAAGATCGAACTTTCCCTGCGACTTCGGCGGTACGAGGGTCAACCTTCCGCGGTAGGCCGGCGTTAGGATCCGCACCATGTCCCGTATCCCGTCATTCGCATGCGTTGCGCTCGCCGGATACCTGCTCGCGGCCGGGTGCGGCACCCAGCCGGAGCCCGGGGCGGCCGACCCGCGCGCCGCGGTCGACGCCTACGTCGCCGGGCTCAACGCCGCCGACCACCGGGCCGTCGCCCGGCTCGCGCCGCCGCTCAACGACCCCGCAGAAGACATCCGGCGGCGGTTGGCCGCGTACGGCGGAAAGGCGATCAAGCTGACCTCCGTCGAGCTCAGCAGCGACATCACGCCGAAGGCGGTACGGGCCGAGCTGGCAGGGGCCGGAACCGGCGGCAGGTACAGCGAGACGCTGACCCTGGAGCGCCAGGACGGCCGCTGGTTCATCGCCCTCGGCAGCAACCCGGACGTTCCCGCGGACCGGAGGACGGCCTCGACGACCCGGCCGGGCTGAGCTCAACACGCGCTCAACAATTCTTCAACCCGCCGCGCCCTACCTTCCTGCCATCGATCTGCGAACGAGCACGAAGGGGCGCAACATGAAACACACCAAGAAGCTGGCGGCGGCCTTCCTGACCGCGGCCGTCCTGAGCATCGGCGCACCGGCCACCGCGCACGCGGCCTCGGCACAGCCGGTGCCCGTCTCGGCCGCCGCCGTCATGTCCGGGAACTCGGCGGAACTGGCCGCCCTGGGCGCCTGCAGCCGGGCCAAGGGCTGGAAGATGCGGCTGGCCTGCGAGGCGCTGGTGCGCTCCGGCGGCCTGTGGGTGTGGAGGAAGCTGGAACAGGGCGCGCGAGGCGGCTGGAACACCTACTCCGACATCTTCGAGAACGACATCCCGTACGTGTACAAGAAGATCATCAAGAAGCTCAAGCGGCCCATCTACTGCGCGCTCTCCCGCTCCTGCTAGTCCACCAGGACCCGCCGACGGCGGCGGCGACGCTTGTGATCGCCGCCGCCCGGCCCCCGTTCATCGGCGGCTCGCCACCGCCATCGCCAGGTACGGCACCGCCACCAGCGCGACCAGCACCCACGGCGGCGCCCACCCCGATCCGAACCCGTAGAAGGCGAACACCCCGAGCGCCGCCACCTCCGATCCCAGCCCCGCCATCGAGGTCACGGTCGCCCGCGCCTCGTCGCCGATCGTGTCCTGCAGGCGCGCGTCCAGCACCGCGACCGCCCAGTAGAAGGCCGCGAACGCCACCGCGATCGCCACGAACCCCGCCCAGAGCCCAGCCGCGCCACCGCCGGGCCCGCTCAAGACCGCGCCGCCGCCGAGTGCCAGGGCGCCGGCCGCCAGGATCAGGGGCAGCAGCCGGGCGCCGTACCCGGCCAGCCAGCCGCCCGCCGCGATGCCCGCGATCACCAGCCCGATCAGCAACGCGACCATCGGCGTCGTGGCCCCACCGGCGGTGGCCAGGAGCGGCAGGTACTCATCGATCGAGGTCAGCCCGGTCACCACCGCGAGGAGCACCAGGACCCGGCCGACGGCCGGCGCCCGCCGTACCTCGGAAAGGCCGGTGCGCAGGACGGACAGGTAGGACTCCTCGGCGCGCTCGGCGGCGGGCGGGCGCGACTCGGGCAGCAGGCTTCCGGTGAGGGCGCCCAGCAGGCCGACCGCGACGCTGGCCAGGCCGACCGCCAGATAGCCGCCGGCGGCGAGGACGGGCGCGGCCAGCAGGCTGGCCGCGACGGCGGCGAGCGAGGCGAGCGCCTCGGAGCGCCCGATCAGCCGCGCGTAGTCACCGGTCCGGCCAAGGCGGCCGAGCTCCTCGTAGACCAGCGCCTGCAACGTGCCCGACTGCATGGCCGCCCCCGCGCCCCACAGCACGAACCCGGCGGCGAACGCCCAGTACGCCGGCACGAACGTCCAGAGCGCGAACCCGGCCGAGGTCACCAGCGGCGCGAGCACCAGCAGGCGCCGGCGCGAGAACCGGTCGGCCCACACGCTGGACGGGATCTCCAGCACGAACCCGGCCACCGACCAGATCGCGAACAGCGAGGAGACCTCGGCGGCCGACAGGCCGGTCTGGGTGAAGTACACCGCGTAGACCGGGTAGAAGAGCACGAACTCCGCGGTGAAGGTGTAGGCGTAGAGCCTCGGTTCAGGTCAATGTCGCCAACTCATGCCACCACGGTACAAAAAAGTCGGCCAGGATGTGTCGGAGCGGGCCGCGTGGCTCCGACGTCCCGGGTGAGAGGCGCCGCGGCGGCGCCGGTCACGGAAGAGGAAAACCATGAAGTACATGATCATGCTCTACGCCTCCCAGCAGGACTACGACGCCCTGGCCGGCAAGGGCAGCGAGGGCAACCCCGGGTGGAGCGCCGAGGACTTCGCCGCGATGACCGCGTTCATGGGGGCCTGGAACCAGGAGCTGGTCGAGTCCGGCGAGTTCGTCGACGCGCGCGGCCTGGCCGCCCCGGTCCACACCCGGCGGGTCGGCAGCAAGGACGGCGTGCCGTTCGTCACCGACGGGCCCTACGCCGAGACTACCGAGGTGCTGGCCGGATACACCATCGTCGAGTGCGCGAGCTTCGACCGGGCCACCGAGCTCGCCGCCCGGCTCGGCGACTGCCCGGCGCCGGGTCACGCGCGCGCCAGAGCGTACGCCGACATCCGCCCGATCGTCGACGGCGCCGGCGACCACCTGGGCTAGTGGCGGGCATCCCGGCCGAGGACCTGTTGCGCGAGCTGGCGCCGCAGGTCCTCGGCGCGCTCGTGCGCCGCTACGGCCACTTCGACCTGGCCGAGGACGCCGTCCAGGAGGCGCTCATCGCGGCAGCGGGCCAGTGGCCGCGGGAGGGGCTGCCGGACAACCCGCGCGCCTGGCTGATCACCGTCGCCTCGCGCCGGCTGACCGACCTGCTGCGCAGTGAGCAGGCCAGGCAGCGGCGCGAGGACGAGGTCGCCACCTGGGCGCTGCCCGAGGACCGGCAGTCGCCCGCGGCCGACCGGCGGCCCGCCGACGGCGACGACACGCTGATCCTGCTGTTCCTGTGCTGCCACCCGGCACTCGCGCCGAACCTCCAGGTCGCGCTCACCCTGCGCACGGTCGGCGGCCTGACCACGCGGGAGATCGCCCGCGCGTTCTTCGTGCCGGAGCCGGCCATGGGCCGGCGCATCACCCGCGCCAAACAGCGCGTCAAGGCCAGCGGCCTGCCCTTCCGGCTGCCCGCCGAGGCCGAGCGCGGCGAACGGCTGGCGGCGGTGCTGCGCGTGCTGTACCTGATCTTCACCGAGGGGTACGCGAGCACGTCGGGGCCGAGCCTGGTCAGACCCGAGCTGGCGGCCGAGGCCATCCGGCTGGCCAGGATCGTGCACCGGCTGCTGCCCGGCGACGGCGAGGTGGCCGGCCTGCTGGCGCTGATGTTGCTGACCGACGCCAGGACGCCCGCGCGCGACGGGCCCGGCGGTGAGCTGGTGCCGCTGGCCGAGCAGGACCGGACGCTGTGGCGCAGGGACTACATCCAGGAGGGGGTGGCGCTGGTCGGCGGGGCGCTGCCCAAGGGGCCGGCGGGGCCGTACCAGGTGCAGGCGGCGATCGCCGCCCTCCACGACGAGGCGCCGAGCGAGCGGGAGACCGACTGGCCGCAGATCGCCGCCCTGTACGGGGTGCTGATGGAGCTGTCCGGCAACCCGATGGCCGCGCTCAACCACGCCGTCGCCGTCGCCATGTGCCGGGGCCCGCGCGCCGGTCTCGACCTGCTGGAGGAGCTGGGCGCCGATCCGCGCGTCCGCGGCCATCACCGGCTGCACGCCGTACGGGCGCATCTGCTGGAGATGGCGGGTGATCGCGAGGGCGCGCGGGCCGGCTACGAGCTCGCCGCCGCCCGCACCGCCAGCCTTCAGGAACAGCGTTACCTGTACGGCAGGGCCGCCCGCCTGACCGGCTAACTCCAGTGATCGGGCCGGATCAGCGCGCCGGACAGCGTGGTCGCGGCGTCACCGGCGGCGGCGTTGACCTGGAACTGGGTCAGGAACAGGCTGCCGGCCAGCCGCGCGCCCCTGACGTCGGCGCCCCGCAGGTCCGCGCCGATCAGGTCGGCCTGGCGCAGGTCGGCGCCCCGCAGGTCGGCGCCGATGAGGTAGGCGCCGCGCAGGTTGGCTCCGCGCAGGTCGGCGCCCCTGAGCTTGGCGCCCATGAGGTCGGCGCCGCGGCGGTTCTTCTGCTTACGGCCGCTCCCGGCGCGCACGAGCTCGCTGACCCGCAGCAGCAGCGTGTTGACCTCGCCGCGCACCTGCGTCACGTCCAGCTCAAGCAGGCGCTCCGGCGGCTGCCGGGTGAGGCCGTCGACGTGGTCGAGCGCCTTGCGCAGCTCCTCGTGCACCGGCTCGGCGGCGGGGTGCTCGAGCGACTCGGCGAGGTACCACAGCAGCTCGTGGAGCTGGCGCATCACCGGGAAGACGGCGAACATCTGCCCGGCCGACTCCTGCCGCCAGTCGACCCCGCCATAGGTGACCTGCGCGACCTTCTGCCCGGCGCCGAAGCAGTCGTAGACCGTGCAGCCGGTGAAGCCCTTCTGCCGCAGCCGCGTGTGGATGCCGCAGCCGAAGTCCTCGCGCAGGTTCGGGCAGGGCCGGCCGGCCTCCTTGTCGATGGCGAAGTCCGCCGAGCGGGCGAACGGCAGGGCCACGCAGCACAGGCCGAAACAGTTGGCGCAGTCGGCGCGCAGAGAGTCGTCGAGCATGATGCCACGAGGATATCGTGCGAGCTCAGCGGGCGCGGGACTCCAGATAGCGGCGTTCCGGCAGGCTGAGGGTGCGCCGGGCGGCGAGCCGGTACTCCTCGCGGGCCGCCTCGCGCTCACCGGCCAGGTCGAGCAGATGGGCGCGGACGGCGTGCAGGCGGTGGTGTCCCGACAGTTCAGCCTCCACCTCGGCCAGGCGCTCAAGCCCGGCGCGCGGGCCGTGGACCATGGCCAGCGCCACGATCCGGTTGAGCGTCACCATGGGGCCGGGGGCCAGCGTGGCCAGCAGGTCGTACAGGGTGAGGATCTGCGGCCAGTCGGTCGCCCCCGTGCTGGGCGCCTCGTCGTGGAGCGCGGCGATGGCCGCCTGCACCTGGTAGGGGCCGATCGGGGCGGCGGTCAGGGCCTCGGTGACCAGCGCCACGCCCTCCGCGATGTGGTCGGCGCGCCAGAGCGTACGGTCCTGCTCGGCCAGCGGGATCAGCTCGCCGTCGCGGCCGTCGCGGGCGGGACGGCGGGCGTCGGTCAGCAGCATGAGCGCCAGCAGCCCGGCCACCTCGGTGTCCCCCGGCACCAGCGCGCGTAGCTGCCTGGTCAGCCGGATCGCCTCGCCGGACAGCTCCACCCGTTGCAGGTGCTCGCCGGAGCTGGCCGTGTGGCCCTCGTTGAAGATCAGGTAGAGGACGTGGCGGACCGCGGCGAGGCGCTCGCCGTACTCGCCTTCCGGCGGCAGGACGAACGCCGCGTTCTTGATGCGCTGCTTGGCGCGGCTGATGCGCTGCGCCACCGTGCTCTCCGGCACCAGCAGCGCGCGCCCGATCTCCGCGGTGGTCAGGCCGCCGACCGCGCGCAGCGTCAGCGCGACCTGCGAGGTCGTGGTGAGCTCGGGGTGGCAGCACAGCATGAGCAGCGTCAGCCCGTCGTCGGCGGAGGGCGCCTGGAGCGGTTCCGGCGGCTCCAGCGCCGCCGCGTTCTCCTCCCGGCGCCGCCGCGCCGACTCCGAGCGCAGCGCCTCGATCCGCCGCCGCGAGGCGACCGTGATCAGCCAGCCCTTGGGGTGGTCGGGCAACCCCTCCTCCGGCCACTGTACGGCCGCCGCCAGCAGCGCCTCCTGGACCGCGTCCTCGCAGGCGTCGAAGTCGCCGTAGCGCCGCACGAGCGCGCCCAGGACCTGGGGCGCCAGCTCGCGCAGCAGCTCGTTCACAGGAAGTCGCTCAGCTCGATGACCGGGCGGACCTCGATGCGCATGACCTCGGCCTCCGGCACCCGTGCCGCCGCCTCGATCGCCCGTTCCTCGCTCTCGCACTCGATCAGGTAGATCCCCGCCAGGTACTCCTTGGCCTCGGCGAACGGCCCGTCGCTGACGACGACCTCGCCCTGGCTGACCGTCACCGTCTTGGCCGCCGACGGCTGGGCGAGCGCGGCGTTGGCGATCAGTTCACCGGAGGCGGCCAGGTCGCCGGTGAGCTTGGCGTAGGCGTCCAGTCCCGCCGAGCGCTGCTCCACCGGGAGCGTGTCCCACACCTGGCGGGTCTCGGGGTTGCTGTAGATCAGGATCAGATACTTCACCCTGCCGAGCGTAGTCTCGCTGGCGCTACCCGCCGGTCAGGCGGACACTGGACCGGTGATGACCGCACGCAGCGAGCCCCTCTCGACGTCGCGGCCGGAACGGCGCACCGCCCTGGACGCCCTGCGGGCCATGGTCGTCGTCGGGCTGGTGTTCTTCCACTCCTCCCTGGTCTTCGACGAAGGCAGCGACTTCTACGTCAAGAACGCCGACACCACCGGCGTCACGATGATCTTCGCGGGGCTGGCGGTCGTGTGGGCGATGCCGCTGCTCTTCCTCATCGCCGGCGTGGGGTCGTGGCACTCGCTGGCCAAGCGCGGGCCGGGCGGGTTCGCGCTGGAGCGGTTGCAGCGACTGGGCGTGCCGCTGGTCTTCGCCATGGTCACGCTGCTGCCGATCCCCCAGTGGTTGCGGTTACGCTCACAGCCCGGCCACCACGAGTCGTACTGGCAGTTCCTCCCCGACTTCTTCACGGTCCATCTGGAGTGGGGCAAGTTCCCCTTCGTGCTGCAGGGCCGCTACTTCGAGACCGGGCACCTGTGGTTCGTCCTGCTGCTGCTGACGTTCGCGCTGCTGCTGGCGCCTCTGGTGCGGTGGGTGCCGGCCGCGCGGGCCCGCGCCGCCTGCGAGCGGATGGCCGCGCTGACCGGCCGGCGCGGGGCCATCCTGCTGCCCGCCCTGCTGCTCGGCGCCGCCTGCGCGCTGCTCGGCATCGAGCAGGAGTACGGCGGCTGGCACCACTGGACGTACCTGCTCTTCTTCGCCTGCGGCTTCGTGCTCGCCGCCGACGGCCGCTTCCGCGAGGCGATGCGGCGCGACGCCAAGCTCGCGCTGATCGCGGGGATCGCCTTCTTCGTCGCGGGCGCGCCCGCGTTCATCATCGCGGGTGACGAGATGTTCTCGGCCATGACGCCGTCCGCGATGGGCGCCAGAGTCCTGTACGGCGCGGCGGGCTGGTCCTGCGTCGTCGCCATCATGGGCCTGCTCGACCGCCCCAGCGCCCCCTCCACCCCTTCTGCCCCTTCTGGAGGCGGCAGCCGGTTCTACGCCTACCTGGCGCCCGCCGTCCTGCCGCTGTACGTGCTCCATCAGCCGGTCGTGGTCATCGTCGCGTTCTTCGTGGTGTCGTGGCACCTGCCGCTGGCGGTGAAGCTGGCCGTGGTGGTGCTGGCCTCGCTGGCGATCATCTTCGCCGTGTACGACGTGGCCGTCCGCCGTACCAGGCCGACCCGTTTCCTGTTCGGCATGCGCGTCTAGCCGCGAGCTCTATGATCAGGTTCGTCCTGATCGCTGACCTGCGGAGAAGATGTCCGTCTCATACGCCGTGCCACGCCGCTACGACCGCCTCCGCCGCCGGCCCCGCGCGCGTCGCTTCCACACGCGGATCGGCCGTCCCGCCCGGTGGCACGCGGATGCCGTTCCATCTGTGGGGCGACCACTTCATGTTCGCCGCAGGCGGCTACGGCGAGCGCGACCTGACCTTCTTCGTCGACTCCGGGCTGGTCCATCTCCTGGAGGACGGCGGCAGGCGGCGCCAGGCCGCCGTCCTCGCCACCAGGAGCCAGTATCGGACCTGGGGCGTCGCGCCCGGCGAGCTGTCCGGCACCCATCTCAGGGCCGCTCGCCCGCTGCGGCTCGGCCCGCTGGAGCAGGACGGACACCTGCTGTCGATCGCGCCGGGCCGGCGGCCGCCCTGGTCGGACCTGGGCGGGGTGAGGGTGGACGGCCTGCTCTCGCAGGCGTTCCTCGCCCGGTACGCCTGGACGCTCGACTTCGATCGCCACGAGTACACCTTCAGACCGGGATCACGGCCCTGAACGGATCCATCCTCCTCCACGCCACACCGCCGGCTGCGATCACAGGCCGGCGGCGATGAGCTTTTCCACCTCGTCGGCGGCGGCCGTCGCGCCGCCGGCGGTGGTCAGTTCGCCGTGCATCCAGTCGAGGCGGGCGCGGACCCGTTCGTCGTCCGCGACCTGTTCCACCGCCGTCCACAGCGTGGTGGCGTCGAGCTGGGAGGGGTGGAGCGCCGTGCCCAGGCCGAGTTCGGCGATGCGGTCGGCGTTGGCCCGCTGTTCGGCCATCTGCGGCACCGCCACCATCGGCACCCGGCTGTGCAGGCTCTCCATCGTGCTGCCCATGCCCGCGTGGGTGACGAACGCGCGCGCGTGCTCCAGCACCGCCAGTTGCGGCACCTGCCGGCGCACCTCGACGTTGGGCGGGATCGGGCCGAGCGTGGCCGGGTCCGCCCCGCCCACGGACAGCACCACCTGCCATGGGCGGTCTCCGGCCGAGTCCAGCACCATGCGGTAGAAATCCGGCCGGTCGTTGTAGGCGGTGCCGAGGGAGACCAGCACCACGGGCAGGTCGCCGGACGGGCGCCACCCGCCCTGGTAGGCCCGTTCCGTCAGCGCCGGGCCCACGAAGGCGTAGCCGTCGCCGAAGGTGGCGCCCGCGTACTGGAAGGCACGCGGCAGCATGACCAGCCGCACCCCCGCCTCGCCGCCCTCCATGAAGCTCCGCAGGTCGGCGAAGCCCTCCCTGCGCAGGAAGCCCGCGATCGGCACGACGGTGAACAGGAAGCGCAGGCTCCGGGGATTGAACGTCGTGTATTTCTCGGCCATCGACCAGTGCTCGTTGCCGACCAGGTTGGGCCAGACCTCCGCGGAGGGAACCTGCCAGCGCCTGGCCATGATCCGCCCCCACCAGCCGAGCGGCCCGTCGTGGACCACCAGATCGGGACATGCGCCCTGCGGCACCTGCGCCAGCATCGCCTTGGTCTCCTCGAACAGCATGCGCATGGCCCGGATGAACTCCTTGCCGTGCATCTGCGGCGCCCGCGCGCCGTCGAGCGACTCCCACAGCGAGGTGACTGGCACCACCTCGGCGCCGGTCTCGGCCACACGACCGGCGAACGCGGCCGTAGTGGCGAAGGTGAGGCGATGGCCCCGCCGGACGAGCTCCGCGGCGAGGCCGAGCATGGGGTTGACATGACCCGCGGCAGAGGGAGCGAAGAACGCGATGGTCGCCATACCGCTGTATTATAATACAAAGGTATGAGAATGGAGAACCGTGCCGAAATGGGTTGACCACGACGAACGGCGGCGGCACATCGCCGAGGCGGTGCTGAGCATCGCGGGCCGCGACGGGCTGGACCGGGCCACCCTGCGCGACGTGGCGCACGAGGCCGGGATCTCGCTCGGATCGGTGCAGCACTACTTCCACACCAAGGACGACATGCTCCGCTACGTGGTCGGCTACCTGGGCGAGCAGGTCACCGCGCGGATCGTGGCCGGGACGGATTTCGGCGCGGAAGACCGTCCGGTCCGGGCGTTCCTGCGCTCGCTGGCCGCGGAGATCCTTCCCCTGGACGCCCGGCGCACGTCCGAGCGCCGGACCGGCCAGGCGCTGGCCGCACGGGCGCCCGGCTCTCCGGAGCTGGTCGAGGTCCTGCGCGAGAACAGCTCCTGGCTCCACGCCCGGGTGGCCGAGCTGATCACACGCGCGCAGCGAGACGGCCAGGCCCCCGCCCACCTCGACGCCGGGCAGGAGTCGATCGTGCTGCTCGCCCTGCTGGAAGGACTGGCGACCGACATCCTGCACGGCGTACGCGAGCCCGGACAGGCGCTGGCGAGCGCGCACTACCACCTGGACCGTCTGTTCACGACGGACTGAGGGTCCGGGGTCAGAACTGCCAGGTGTCGTCGCGCAGCAGCACCACGTTCCGGCCGGGCGCCAGGCCGGTGACGGTGACGTCGGGGCCGCCGACCATGAAGTCGACGTGCACGCGGGAGGTGTTCACGCCGGCCTCGTCCAGTCGCGCGGGAACGTCCGTGCGCAGGTGGGCGGGTACTCCGGGAGGAAGGCCCGCGCCCCAGGCCAGGTGGCAGGTGGCGTTCTCGTCCAGGAGGGTCTCCATGTAGGTGATGCCGCTTTCGCCCACACGCGAGGAGCGGTCGACCAGGGCGAGTTCACCCAGGCGGGCGGCCCCCGCGTCGGTGGCCTGGTGGGTGCGCACGACGTCGGCTCCGGTACTGGCCCTGACCTCGGTCACGACGCCGCCGGCGAAGGTCAGTTCGAGGTCGTGGATGACGGTGCCGTCCAGGGACAGCGGCCGGGTGGCGCGGACGGTGCCGTCGACACGCCGGTAGTCGGGGGTGGTGAACACCTCCTCGGTCGGCAGGTTGGCCTGGAACGGGCGGCCTTCGACGTCCCGCAGCCGGGCGGCGGTCCATTGGGCGCCGGGGAGCAGGCCGATGGTCAGGTCGGTGCCGGGGCCCTCGAAGCGCACGGCGTCCAGGCGCATCTCGGTGAGCTGCCCGGCGCGGTCGAGCAGGTCGGCGATGCGTTGCCGCCAGGCGGCGCGCGGGTCGGGCTCGTCGAGGCGGAGGATGCGGCGCAGGTGCCGCCACAGCCGGTCCTCGTCGGGTTCGCCGAAGACGGTGCGGGCCCACTCGGGGGTCGGGCAGGGGATGATCGTCCAGCGGACGAGGTTGTTGAGCTGGAGCCGCTGGCGGGAGGTCAGGGACGGCATGCGGTCCAGCCCCGTGCGTACCGGATCGAGCCCTGCCAGGAGGTCCGGCGCGGCGGCGCCGCGGAGGTTGACCAGGACGCCGCCGTGCCGTTCGAGGTCGTCGTTGCGGGCGTCGAGCCAGGAGGGGACCTCGGCCAGCGTCGCGGCGTCCGCGTGCCGGATACGCGAGCCTTTGGCATGCGGGTCGAAGTACCAGATGTCGACGTAGCGGGCGCCCCTGGCGTAGGCGGCCTCGACCAGCGCGCGGGCGAGCGGGGCATGCTCGATCTCGGCGTTGATCAGCACCCTGTCGCCGGCCAGCAGGGGCACGGCCACGTCGAACACGACGTCGGCGTAGCGGGACAGGTCAGCGGCGGGAAGCGTCACGAGATGCTCCTTGGTGTTCGTCGTGGCGGAGAAGAGGCAGGAACAGCAGGGCGCCCGCGGCGGACACGGCGCCGGCGAGGACGAAGCCGCCGGAAAGGCCGAACCGGCCGGCGAGGGCGCCGAGGGTCAGGGCCGCGCTGAGGAACCCGATGTCGAAGAAGGCCGTCGTGGTGGCCACGGCGGATCCGCGTGCGGCGGCCGGCACGCCGTACACCGCCATCCTGAGGAAGGCGGGCAGCCCCAGCCCCTGCCCGGCGCCGGTCAGCGCGATCGCGCACCAGGTTCCGGCGGGCGAGGGCCAGGCGGCGAGCAGGACCGATCCCGCCCCGGTCAGCAGGAGGGACGCGATGGCCAGGCGGGCTGGGGAGGCCGTGGCGAGCAGGCGCTGCCCGGCCAGCCGTACGGCCAGGAGAACGATCCCGTAGGCGAGGAAGTACGGGCCGCCGGAGCCCGCCCCGAGTGCGGCCAGGTGCAGCGGCAAGAAGGCGCTGACGACGGTGTAGCCCCACACGGAGGCCAGGTAGCCGAAGCCGGCTCGCAGCGCGGACCTGGGGCGGCGGGATGGAGCCTGTGGGGTGCCCGCGCCCGGCGGGCTCATGGACTTCGGCACGGTCGCGCCCGCGATCGCCGGCACC
Organism: Nonomuraea sp. NPDC059023; assembly: GCF_042740095.1. Taxonomy (NCBI): domain Bacteria; kingdom Bacillati; phylum Actinomycetota; class Actinomycetes; order Streptosporangiales; family Streptosporangiaceae; genus Nonomuraea; species Nonomuraea sp. NPDC059023. The sequence goes on from NZ_JBHYIO010000042.1 coordinate 50,457, forward strand.
AGCGCCGAGACCGCGGCCGTGATCCAGACGGCGGTGAACCCGGCGGCGGCGTACAGCGTCTCGGCGACGGCCGGTCCCATGAGCAGACCGGCGTTGACGGCGACGGAGAAGCGGTTGATCGCGGCGCCGGGGCGCCGGTGGTCGCTGGCCAGGGCGGCGAGACCGACGTACACCAGCGCCTCACCGATGCCGGCGACCCCGCGCAGGAGGAGGAAGAGCGGCAGATCCCGGGCCGTGAGCAGGGCCAGCGACGACCCGGACAGTAACAGCGCGCCCGCCCACACGGCCGCCCGGCGTCCCGACCGATCGGCCACCCGCCCGGCCAGCGGCCGGGCGAGCAACCCGGCCGCCGCGGTGACGGCCAGCGAGACGCCCACCCAGCCCGTCTGCGCGCCCAAGGGGCCGGTGACAAAGCGGGGCACCGCCGGGATGAGCAGCCCGATCGACAGGAACGCACCACCCGTGCAGAGGAGCAGGCGACCGGTCATCGCTCATCACGTAGTTCGAGCAGGAGCGCCGTCATGCTGACCTTGACACCGTCACGCGGCGGGCCGGCGTGGTCGTGAACGAGCGCCACCGCCTGGCTGATCAATCCGACGACCTCCTCCCAGACGGGCCTGGCCAGCCACACCTCGGCATCGGTGGAGACGCGCTGGCGATCGGTCTCGGCCAGGCGCCTGCCCAGGTCGGCACTCATCGCCTGGTGAAGGAGCTGGCGCCCCTCCGATCGATCGATGCGGTCGCCGCTGGACACGTCGTACCGGTAGCGCCGCCGCGGGCGCCCCCTCCCGGCCGCGGGCTGCTCATCGGTCTGCCGCAGGAAGCCCGCCTTGGCCAGCTGCCGCAGGTGGTAGCTGGCCGAGGCGTGCGCGATGCCCAGCTCGTCGGCGACCTCGGTGGCCGACATCGACGTGCCGGTCAGCAGCGACACGATGCGGATACGCAACGGGTTGGCCAGCGCGCGCAACGGCACCAGATCGTCCCGCTTTTCCAAAGACATGTTGGGATTATGACTTACCCAACAACTCTTTGGAAAGTGGGCAGGCGCTCGCCGCCTTGAGATCGCCGGTACGTGCCCGCGAGGGCGGGGTCTGGATCAGGCGAGCAGCCGGTCGATCAACCCGTCGAGGTAGTCAGGGGTGAGCGGGACCGCGCCGAACAGGACGCGCACGTAGATCGGCGCCAGGAGATGGTCCAGCACCTCCAGTGCGCCGGGCGGGTCCTCGCCGCGGTCGCGGGCGCGGTCGAGCATGGCCTGCAACTGCCTGGTGCGGTCGGCCAGGAGTTCGTCGCGCGCCTGGAGGCCCTGCCGGCCCTCGCCTGACAGCGCGACGGTCAGCCGTACCAGCGCCAGGCCGTCGGGGCCGGTGACCTCGCGGGCCACGTTCGCGGCGTAGGTTCGCAGATCACCGGCCAGGCTGCCGGTGTCGGGCATCGGCGACTGTGCGTTGAGCCGGGTCAGCAGCACATCGCCGAGCAGGGCCTGGAGGTTGCCCCAGCGGCGGTAGAGGCTGGTGTCGGCCACGCCCGCGCGGGCCGCGATGTCGCCGACGGTGAAGTTCCCGTAGCCGCGCTCGCCGACCAGGTCGGTCACGGCCTGGTGCACGGCCGCGCGGACCCGGGCGCTGCGCCCGCCGGGCCGCCTGGCCCGCCCCTGTTCATCCATGCCCCCACCTTAACGCAGTCAAGACTTGCGTTAGAGTCTCTCCTAACGCAGTTGATAACTGCTTTTAGGAGGGATGTGCGTGAAAGCACTGCTCACCCTGACCTGCGCGGGTCAGTTCATGGTGCTGCTCGACAACACCATCGTCGGCGCCGCCCTGCCCGACATGCAGCAGCGGCTCCACACCGGGCTGACCGGCCTGCAGTGGATCGTCGACGCCTACGTGCTGCTGGTGGCCATGCTGCTGTTGTCGGGCGGCGTCTTCGCCGACCGGTTCGGCCGCAGGCGGGTGTTCCTGGCCGGGGTGGTGGTGTTCACGGCCGCGTCCGTGGTGTGTTCGCTCGCGCCCTCGATCGGCTGGCTGATCGCCGGGCGGGTGCTGCAGGGCGTCGGGGCCGCGGCGCTCAGCCCCGCCTCGCTCGCGCTCATCGCCGCCGCGTACCCCGCCCCGAAAGAGCGCGTCAGAGCGATCGGGTTGTGGGCCGGGTTCAGCGGCATCGGCCTGGCCGCCGGACCGCTGGCGGGCGGAATCCTGGTGGAGGCCTTCGGCTGGCCCGCCATCTTCCTGGTCAACGTGCCCATCGGGGCGGTCCTGCTGCTGGCCGGGCTGCGCGCGCTCAAAGAGTCCCGCAACCCGGGCGCGCCGCCGATCGACGTCCCCGGCACGATCCTGTCCGTCGCGGGCGTGGGCGCCGTGACGTACGGCCTGATCGAGGGCGGCTCCCGAGGCTGGACCTCGCCGGTGATCCTGGGCAGCTTCGCCGCCGGACTGGCGATGCTGGCCGCGTTCGTCGTGGTCGAGAGTCGCGTGCCGGCGCGGATGCTGCCGCTGCGGCTGTTCCGTCAGCGGCTGTTCACGGTGTCCAACACGGCCATGGCCGTGGTCGGGTTCGCGCTGATGGGGTCGTCGTTCTTCTTCTCCCAGTTCTTCGTCTACGTCCAGGGCACGTCGATCCTCCTCGCCGGACTGCAGACCTTGCCCCTCTCGCTGGCCATGGTGGTCGTCAGCCCGTACGCGGGCCGGTTCGCGGCCAGGTACGGCTACCGCGTCGTCGCCGGCATCGGCCTGGCGCTGGCCGGGCTGGGGCTGCTGGCGCTGGGTCTCGTCCACGCCGACACCGGCTACGGCAACGTGTGGTGGCGGCTGGCGGTCGTCGGCATCGGGTTCGCACTCACCATGTCGCCGCTGACCGGGGCAGCCATCCAGGCGGTCAGCCCGCAGGAGGGCGGCCTCGCCTCAGGCGTCAGCAGCACCACCCGGCAGATCGGCGCGGTACTCGGCGTGGCGGTACTCGGGGCGATCGTGCACACGCGGCAATCCGGCGGCGCCTCCTTCGAATCCGGCCTCAACACCGCCTTCCTCGTCGCGGGGGTCGTGACGCTGGCCTGCGCCATGTTCACCGGCCTGTGGCTGACCGCATCCCGGATACCGAGGAGCGTTCAGGCCGAACAGCCGGGAGGCCGAACAGCCACCGAACCGCCCGTGACAGCTCCGCCAGGTCGGCCCACGTCTTGAACCGCTCGGCGTAGGCCTGCTGGGTCATCCGTGGCCCTCTTACGCGTGGGCGCGCGCAAGGCCCGGCGTACTCAGTCGAAGAGCTGGCTGACCCAGACCTTCACCCGCCCGCCGTAGCCGTCGACGACGAGGTACCAGTCGTCGTCATAGGGGACCTCCAGGACGACGGGGCTGGTGTCGGAGAAGCCGCCGTAGTACTCGTGGGCGTCCTGGTCGAGGTAGGCCTGGTACTCGTCGGCGTCCATGAGGCACACCCGGCGGGCCGAGCCACGCAGTTCCACCTCGAAGCGGGCGCCGACCGCGACAGATCCGAGGTCCCAGTACAGGTGCTGCATACGTCCTTGGTAACCGCTCACGCGGCGACTAGGGACTGATTTGTCCGTTTTTTACGCTCTGGGGGGTGGCGGGGCACCACGGCGGCGCGCACCTCACCTGGGTTGCCGCCGCCAGGTTCTCGCAGTGTGGTGGCGCGCACTTGTCGGCCACCGGCCGGCCGCAGAACGGAGGCGGGCAGGACGCGGGGACGCTGGATGCCTCCCACGGCAGGGCGTTGGCCACACCCCCTCCGGCGAGCAGGCAGAAGAGGATCGCCCCGGCGGTGACGACGAGGCGGTAGACGGTGCGCATGGAAGCTGTCCCTTCGTGAAAGCGGTCCGGGCATCTCGGACCGGCCCGGCGCCTCGGTCAGCCTAGGAAGCGCGCGCCGAGCCGTTCGAGGACTTTCACGCCGGCGTGAAACTACCGGTCGAAGATGATCAGCTGGCGCAGGGTGGTGCCGTCGGCCAGGTGGTCCATCGCCTCGTTGATGGACGCCAGGCCGATCCTGGACGACACCAGCTTCTCCACCGGCAGCCTGCCCTCGCGCCACATCCGGGCGAACACCGGGATGTCGCGGGCGGGCAGTGCCGAGCCCAGGTAGCTGCCGACGATGCTGCGTCCCTCGGCGACCAGGGCGAGCGGGGAGATGGCGGCGCGGGCGCCGGGGGCGGGCAGGCCCACGCTGACGGTGCGGCCGCCGGGGGCTGTCGCGGTCACCGCGGTCTCGAACGCCCGCGCGCTGCCCGCCGCCTCGACCACGACCTCGGCCCTGGCCGGCAGGTCGGCCGGGCCGTACACCTCGTGGGCGCCCAGTTCGCGGGCGGCGGCGAGCTTGGCGGGGTTGGCGTCCACGCCGATGACCCTGATGTCGTCGAGGGCCAGCGCGGTGAGCAGGGCCGCCATGCCGACGCCGCCCAGCCCGACGACCATGACGCTCTGCCCGGGGCGCGGCCGGCCGACGTTGAGCACCGCGCCGCCGCCGGTCAGGACGGCGCAGCCGAGCAGGGCGGCCACCTCGGGTGGTACGTCGTCGCCGACCGGGACGACCGAGCGGTGGTCGACGACCGCGTGCGTGGCGAACGCGGACACCCCGAGATGGTGCAGCACCGGCGTCCCGTCCCGGTGCTGGCGGACCGCGCCGCTCAGCAGGGTGCCGCCGTTGTTGGCGGCACTGCCCGCGACGCAGGGCGTGATGCCGTCGGTGGCGCAGCCGTCGCAACCGCCGCACCTGGGCAGGAACGTCATGACGACACGCTGTCCGGGAGCGAGGCCGGGAACGCCGGGGCCGGTCCGTTCCACCACGCCCGCCGCCTCGTGGCCGAGGAGCATGGGCAGCGGCCGTACCCGGTTGCCGTCGACGACCGACAGGTCCGAGTGGCACACGCCCGCGGCCTCTATCCTGACGAGCAGTTCGCCCGGCCCCGGCGGGTCAAGCTCAAGATCACAAACCGTCAAAGGCCGCGATTCGGCGTACGGCCGCGCCCGGCCGATCTCTTCCAGGACAGCTCCGCGAATCCGCATCAGATCGCCCTTCTTGTCGAGAGGTTGGCCAGCAGCACCCCGCACCCGCCCAGGACGAGCCCGGCGACCGCGAGCGGGGACAGCGGCTGCCCGGCCAGCGACCAGGCCAGCACTGCGGTCACCGCGGGGGTCAGGAAGAACAGGGTGCTCACCCGGCTGGCCGGCGCGCGCAGCAGCATCCGGTTGAGGAGGATGAACGCCGCGATGGAGTTGACCAGCGCCATCCAGCCCACGGCCAGCCCGAAGGAGGTCCAGTCCGACACCGCGATCGGCCCGGTCGCCACCCAGGCCAGCCCGGCGACGGGCGCGCTGACGAGCAGTTGGACGGCGGTGCCGCTCAGCGCGTCCATGCGGGGCACGTACCGCTGCTGGTAGAGGGTGCCCGCGCTGAGCCCGGCCAGCCCGAGCAGGCACAGCGCCACCCCGGAGGCGGACAGGCTGACGCGGTCGGCGACCGCCAGCACCACCCCGGCCAGGCCGAGCCCGAACCCGAGCCACTGCCCGGCGCCGATCCGCTCCCCCAGGAAGCGCGCGGCCAGCACGATGACCACCGGGTTCAGCCCCTGCACCAGGGAGACGACCGCGGCCGGCAGCCCGGTGCCGAGCGCGCTGAAGAAGGCGCCGAACTGCACGGCCTGGATCAGCAGCCCGGCCACGGCCACGTGTACCAGAGCCCGTCCGCGCGGCCACGGCACCCGCCTGACCAGCGCGTACGCGCCCAGCAACAACCCGGCGACGGCGAACCGGGCGAACATCAGCAGCAGGGGCGGCGCCGCCTTCACCCCCGGGATGCCGGCGATGAACGCGCTGCTCCACAGCACGACGAACACGGCGGGCGCCGGCGACCACCCGGAAGGCCACCGGACCCGCCGCGCGGGCGCGGCCTCCCGCACGGGGGCAGAGGTCATCGCAGGAGTCCTTCCACGAAACACGAACGCGGTTCTCAGGAGGCGTGCAGCGAGGAGCGGCGCAGGTCCCACAGCTCCTCGTCGGAGGTGCACACGCCGACGGCCCCGTGCTTCAGCGCCGCCACCACGTCGTCCGCGCTCTGCACGAACCCCGCGGCCAGGCACGGCACCCCGACCTCCCTGATCTGCCGCTCGACGTGCCGCAGCACCATGGCCGGCATGACCTGCACCAGGTCGGGCTGCGAACGGGTGATGGACTGCAGGCTGCGCCGCAGGTTGGACCGGTCGGTCACGAACACCTTCTGCATGGTCAGCAGCCCCATCCCGGTGGCCCGCTCGATCATCGCCTGCCGGGTGGAGCAGATCCCGACCGCCCCGATCCCCCGCAGGTACGCCAGCGCCCCCGGGTCGTGCCCCAGCCCCGGCGTCGAGTCGATGTTGACGAACCCGATCTTCCCGGCCTCCACGGTCAGCCCGACCGTCGCCGCCAGGTCGCCGAGCGGGATCGAGGCCAGGATGCCGAGCGGCGTGGCGGTGGAGGAGGTGAACCGCTCGGCCATCTCCACGCCGACCAGCGACGCCATGACGGGATGCTCGGCCAGTGCGGCGAGCAGGCGCCGGTCCATGGGGCGCTTGTGGCGAGAGTTCACCGCATCCACCTTAGTGCGCCGTGTTTTCGAAGGGTCCGGGCAGGCCCAGCTTGCCGGGGTTCATGATGCCGCGCGGGTCGAGCGCCCGCTTGAGCGCCACCAGGGTGTTGTGGCCCTCCCCCAGCGCGTCCCGCATGTACGGCGAGCGCAGCAGGCCGACTCCGTGGTGGTGGCTGATCGCCGCGCCGTGCTTGATGAGCACCTCGGCGGCGGCGTCCCAGGCGGCCCGGTACCAGTCCCGCCGCCGGTCGCGTTCGACGTCGCCGCGCAGCGAGAAGTACAGGCAGGCGCCGTCGGTGTAGGCGTGCGACTGGTGCGCGGAGGCGCGCAGGGTGCCGGGTACGGCCTCGATGGCGGCCACGACCTCGTCGTACAGGGTGGGCAGCGCGGCCCAGGGCCCGGCGATCTCGCAGGTGTCGGAGACGAACCCGGGGCCCCTGACGAAGCCGTCCGCGGCCTTGCCGACGATCATCCGCTCGTCCAGCCAGCGGGCGAGGATCGCGTCGCCGTCCAGGGTGACCGACGCGCGTTCCGCGCAGACCTCTTCCGCCACGGCCATGACGGCGTCGACCAGCAGCGGGTCGCCCTCGTCCGCGATGAGCAGCAGGTTGGTTTCCGGATGGCCGAAATGGGTGCCGCTCTCGTGCGCGTCGTACAGGCGCAGCGCGGCCGGGGTGGCGCCGCGCTGCAGGATCTCCCGGCACGCGTCGAGCCCGGCGGCGAAGGTGTCGAATCCGTAGGCGATGCCCGCGGCGTAGTCCGGCAGCCGGTGGGTACGCAGCCGCAGCCGGGTGATGACGCCCAGCGTGCCTTCCGAGCCGATGAACAACTGCCGCAGGTCGGGCCCGACCGCGGCGCGCGGGTAGGTGCCGTAGCTGGCGGTGGTGCCGTCGGGCAGCACCACGTCCAGGCCGACCACCATGTCCTCGATCTTGCCGTAGCGGGTGGAGAGCTGGCCGGCGCCCCGGCAGGCGGCCCAGCCGCCGACGGTGGAGATGGCGAACGCCGACGGCCAGTGCCCGGTGGTGGCGCCGTGGGTCTCCTGCAGTTCCTTCTCGAACAGGTCGCCGAACATGCCCGCCTGCACCTCGACGATCATGGATTCCGCGTCGTAGGACAGGATGCGGTTGAGCCGGCACACGTCCAGCACCACACCGCCGAACACCGGCAGCGCGGCACCCAGGACGTTGCTGCGGCCGGCCGAGACGGTCAGCGGGATGCGGTGCTCGTGGCAGATCCTGACCACGGCGGCCACCTGCTCCTCCGCGTCCACCTCGACCACGACCGCCTCCGGGGTGGCCGGACGGCCGTCGGTCTCGCCGATGGAGGTGCCCGCCCACCAGTCGCGGGTGCGCAGGATCACCTCGTCCCTGTCGGTGTGCACGGCCGCGCCGACCGCCCGCAGCTCCGCCACCACGCTTCCGGGGACCGGCACCACCCGGTCCTGCAGGCTGGCCGGGCCCGTCCCCGGCGGGCAGTCGGCGGCCCAGCGCGGCGGGGTGGGCGCGCCGACCACGTAGTCGCCCCGGTTGAACGGGTGGGTGACGGTCTGCCTGCTGATCATGAAAGTCCCTCCATCAGTACGCTCTTCTCGCGGTCCACGCCGCGTACGTAGTCCTCGAGCTGCCTGGCCACCTCGTCGTCGGACAGTCCCAGTTCGCGCTGGAGCAGCCGGCCCACCTCGGGCGCCGCCTTGACCGACAGGTCGCGGGCGAAGATCCGCATCCGGGTGCGCCGCGACAGTACGTCGTCGACGTTCCTGGCCAGCTCGTACCTGGCCGCGTAGACCACCTCGGCGCGCAGGTACTCGCCGCCCTCGATGAGCGGCCCGGCCAGCGACGGGTCCTCGGCGATCAGGTCGGCGACGAAGCGCGCCTCGGTGCCGTACCGCTCGCCCAGGTGGGCGCCGAGCCCGCCGGTCGCGGTCGTGGCCTCGGCGTCGTAGCCGGCGCCGCCGAGCAACGGCAGCTTGGCGGTACGGCAGCGCGCCTGGCGGCCGAGCACCTTCAGCGCCCGGTCGACCACCAGTTCGCCCATGTGCCTGCTGGTGGTCAGCTTGCCGCCGGTGACCGTGACCAGGCCGAAGGAGTCGGTGGTGATCCGGTGGTCGCGGCTCATGTCGAGCGTGGCGCCCTCCTTGGAGCCGACCAGCGGGCGCAGCCCGGCGAGGGAGCCGACCACGTCGTCCGGGGTGAGCTCGGCGTCGAAGGCGGTGTTGGCGCCGTCGAGCAGGTACCGCATCTCCTCGCGAGTGCACAGCACCTCGTCGGGCGAGCCGTCGTAGTCGGTGTCGGTGGTGCCGACCACGACCACGTCGCCCCAGCGGGTGCAGGTGGCGCGGCGGGCCCGGCCGGGCACCGGTACGGTCACCGTGCCGTCGATCGGCAGCCGGGTCCACGGCACCACGATGTGCACGCCCTTGGCCGGACGCACCCGTGCCCGGTGCGCCGGGTCGGACAGGGCGTCCAGGGTGTCGGACCACACGCCGGTGGCGTTGACGACCACGCCGGCGCGCACCTCGACCGTGCGGCCGTCCACCTCGACGCGGGCGCCGCGCACCCGGCCGCCCTCCTTGACCAGTTCGCGGCAGGTGGCGCCGTTCAGGACGGTGGCGCCGAAGTGGGCGGCGGTCCTGGCGATGGTCAGGGTCAGGCGGGCGTCGTCGGTGCGGCTGTCGTAGTAGAGCAATCCGCCCTTGAGCCGGTCGGCGCGCAGCCTCGGGGCCCTGGCCAGCACCTCGGCCACGCTGAGCCGCCGGTGCAGCCGGCCGATGCGCCAGCCGCCCGCCAGGTCGTACGTCCACAGCAGGCCTTCGAAGGCCTTGGCGACGCGCGCGTCGAACACGCCGTCCTGGGTGAGGATCGGCAGCACGAACGGCAGCCGCCTGACCAGGTGCGGCGCGTTGCGGCGGAAGCGCTGGCGTTCCAGCAGCGAGCGGCGTACCAGCGGCAGGTTGCCCTGCTCGATGTAGCGCAGGCCGCCGTGCACCATCTTGGAGGACTTGGAGGAGGTGCCCGAGGCGAAGTCGTCGCGTTCCACCAGCGCCACGCTCAGCCCGCGGGTGACGGCGTCCAGCGCGGCGTAGCAGCCGGTGATGCCGCCGCCGACGACGAGCACGTCCACCGGCCTTGCGGCCAGCCGCTCGATCTGCGCCTGGCGGTCCAGCCGCAGCGGGGTGCGCCGGATGGCGCTCCTGGTCTCCGATCGGGGCTTGCGTCCTGGAAGCCGGATCACGAGGGGGATTCCTCCTGTACGTACGAGATGTGCCGGGTGAGCAGGTCGCGCCAGCCGGCACGGGCCTCCTCGCGGGCGGCGTCGGGCAGCGTGGGCTCGAAGACGGGAACGTCGCCGAGCCCGGCGAGCGCGGCGGGCAGGTCGGGCCAGAGCTGGGCGCGCACGCCGCCGAGGTAGGCGGCGCCGCGCAGGCTGGCCGTCTCGTTGGCGCGGGCGCGGCGCACCGGCCGCCCGATGAGGTCGGCCTGGGCGGCCATCAGCACGTCGCTGCTGGCCAGCCCGCCGCCGCAGAACAGATCGGTGACCGGCTCGCCCAGCGCCCGCTCCACCCCGTCGAGCAGGTCGCACACCGAGTGCGCGATGCCCTCCAGGACGCCGCGGGCCAGTTCGGCCCTGGTCGTGGACAGGCTCAGCCCCGTCAGCGCGCCGGTGGCCTCGGGTGACCAGACCGGGGTACGCATGCCGGCCAGCGCGGGCAGGAAGCGTACGCGGCTGGGCCCGGGATGCTCGCGGGCGAGTGCGGCGAGCTGGGCGGGCGAGTCGAACAGCCCGATCTCCTCGCACAGCCAGCGCACCGCGGAACCGGTCGTCGCGGCGTAGCCCTCCAGGCTGAACACCGCCGAGCCGCGCGAGCGCCAGCCGACCAGCGTCAGCACCCCCGGCACCGCCCGGCGGTGGGCGGGCGGCCGGTCACCGGCGACGGCGTCCAGGAACGTTCCCGTGCCATGCACGCACATGGCCTGGCCCGGCCGGTGCGCGCCGAGCGCGATCATCGCCGCGTGCTGGTCGCCCATCACGGACAGCACCGGCAGCCGCACGCCGAGCACCGACGGTTCGGTGTGGCCGTAGTCGCCGTCCTCGTCGAGGATGCGGGGCAGGACCTCGCGCGGGCAGCCGAGGAAGCCGGCCCACGGCTCGTACCAGTCGCCGGTCCGCAGATCGTAGGCGCCGGCGGCGACCGCGTTGGTGGCGGACATGACGTGCCGGGCGCCGCCGGTGAGCCGCCACACCAGCCAGGTGTCGATCGACCCGAACGCCACGCGGCCCGCGTCGTGCGCCCGGCGGACGGCCGGGTCGTCGCGGATGACCTCGGCGGCCCACAGCAGCGGGGCGCGCGAGCCGACCGGCCGGCCGGTGTGCTCGATCAGGCGGGCGTCCCAGGCGGGTTCCCACGCGCGCAGCCGGGCGGCGTAACGGCGGTCCTGCCAGACCACGGCGGGGGTGAGCGGCTCGCCGGTGACGGTGTCCCACAGCAGCACGGTGGCGCGCTGGGTGGCGATCGACACGCCGGTGACCTCCACCCCGTGGGCGCGCGCCCACGCCAGGGCCTCCAGGCAGACCTCGGCGGTCTTCTCCCAGATCTCCATGGCGTCCTGCTCGACCCGCAGGTGGTCGGGCGAATGGACGGAGATGGGCCGGTACGCGGGCGGGGCCGCGCTGCCGTCGTCCAGGACGACGGCGGCGCGGGTGCCCGTGGTGCCCTCGTCGACGCTGAGGACGCCGCGCCGGGTTACGCCGGTCATCGGCTCCCGCCTCCGGTCGGCAACGCGATCGCCTCCTCTTCCAGGTTGACCTGCACGCGGGTGGGGTCCCACTTGATCAGCAGGCAGGTGATCAGTCCGGCCAGCGGCACCACCGACAGCACCATGAGGCTGGCGCCCACCCCGATGCCCGCCTGCAACTGCGGGAACAGGTACAGGCCCGCGACCGAGCCGAAGCTGCCCAGCATTCCGGTCACGCCGGTGCCCAGGGTGCGGACGTCACTGCGGTAGGACAGCGCGGCGATCGACTTGCCGTTCGGGCCCGGACCGGCGGAGTGGAAGAAGATGAACAGCGCGGGAAGCAGCGCGGCCAGCGCGATCGGCAGTTCCTTGAACGTCGCGCCCATCACCAGCAGGACCGCGAACACCACCGCGTAGCCGGTCATCGAGCTGACCCGCAGGCCGAGGCGGCGCCCCGCGTAGGCCGACAGGCAGCCGCCGACGATGCCGACCGCGTTGAACGCCATCGACCCGATCGTGGCCTTCTCGAACTCCCTGCCGAACAGCTCCAGGCTGATCACCGGCAGGTACCAGCCGACCGCGAAGTACTGCATGGCCTGGGTGAGGGAGATGACCGTGGACAGCACCGTGCGCGGCAGATACGGCTTGCGGAACAGCACGCCGGCGTCACGCATCCCCACCTGCCGCGCCTGCGGGGCCGTACCCCCTGCCTGCGGGGAGTCTTCCTGTACGGCGAAGCCGTACATGTGCCGCAAGGCCGCGGCGGACTCGCGCAGCCGGCCCTTGGCGGCCAGCCACGTCGGGCTCTCCACCAGGAACGTCAGCTGCAGGATCAGCAGCGCCAGGGCGAAGGCGGCCGAGGAGCCCACCGACCAGCGCCAGATGTCCGCGCCCACGTCGAAACGGTAGAACACCAGCGTGAGCAGCAGGTTCGTGGTGGTGGCCGTGTACCAGACGCCTTGCCAGAAGTTGAGCCTGCCCTTGAGCGAGGCCGGCGTGTACTCGGCCAGCAGCGCCATGGCCACCGCGAAGTCGATGCCGTAGGCGATGCCGACCAGCGCGCGCCCGGCGAAGACGGTCTGGAAGTCGGAGCCGGTCGCGGTCAGCAGCGCGCCGAGCCCGAACACCACCTTGGTCAGGAGCAGCGGCTTGATCCGGCCGATGCGCGCGGCCAGCCAGCCGCCGAACGGGTTGGAGACGATGGCGACGGCCGGCGCCATGGCGGTGAGCAGGCCCACCTGGCCCGGCGAGAGGCCGAGCTGCTTGACCATGGGAGACAGGCCGGCGCCCAGGGCGGCGTTGGAGTAGGCGTCCAGGAACAGGCCCGCCAGGGCGAGGAACCAGATCCAGTTCGCCCTGCGGGGCAGGCTTTTCAGGGTGTCGATGACGTCGGCCGCGTCGGCTGCGTTGCGGATGCGGGTCATCGCGGTGTTCACGGGGGCGTCGCTCATGCCCAGCCGCCTTTCAGGGGGGTGTAGTCCCTTGCCAGCGGTCCGGAAATGACAAAAGCACAGACGAAGACCACTGACAGGGATGTCTTCGTCTGTGCCTGCCGATTGACCGGACACTATTCACCAGGTGTCCGAAATGTCAAGAAAGGGACCGTAAATCGGCCCGCACCATCAGGAGGCCGGCTCCCCCTGATCGCCGGTGGTCCCCGCCGATCCCTGAGCCGTGGCGGACCTGCGGAGCGGCATCCAGAAGGTTCTTTGGCCGATCCGATAAGCCGGGCGGCTCCGGGTTTGGCGATCACCCCAAAGCCGCACACCAGGGAGCGCTCTCACACTGGTGACGTGTTCTTGTCCGAGGTCCTGTGCATTCCCCTCCAGAAAGGAACGGGCAGCCATGCCGGCCACCAGAACCCGAGCGCTCCTGGCCCTCGTCAGCCTCACCGGGCTCCTCGTCACCGCCGCCCCCGCCACCGCGGCCACCTCGGCCCGCTCGGGCGCCGGCCTGAGTGACGCGCTGGACGCGGCCCTGGCCGAGGGCGCCGCCAAGGCGGGCGACCCGGGCGTCCAGGCGGTCATCCTGCGCCACGGCCGGCTCGTCTGGTCGGGCAGGTCCGGCAACGCCGTCGACGCCCCGCCCGCCCCCGTCACCGACGACACGATGTTCGGCTTCGCGAGCTACAGCAAGCTGCTGCTGGCCGCCTACGCGCTCAGCCAGGTCGAGGCCGGCGAGCTCGCCATGGACACCCCGATCAGGGCCTACGTCGGCAACACCGTGCCCGGCTCCGGCGTGGTCACGCTGCGGATGCTGCTCACCCACACCGGCGGCTATCCCGACGTGTACGAATCGCCCGAGCTGGCCCCGCTGATGCCCGGTGGTGACCGGTATCGGCCGGGCGTGCCGTACACGTGGCGGATGATCGCCCGCGGCCTGCGCGCGCCGGTGAACCCCGGCAAGGCGTACAGCTACTCCAACACCGGGTTCCTCATCCTGGCCCATGTGCTGAGCGTGCGCGCGGGCGGGGACCGGAAGCTCACCGCCGCCGTCAACGCCTTCACCGCCCGCGCCGGCTCCGTCGTGCCCGAGGACGGCAGGGTGCTGACGATGGAGCGTAAGCGGTCCGACTACTCCCGCTTCGCCCACGGTTACGAGGACCTCCCCGGCCTGGGGAAGGTCGACATGTTCACCCACCACGGCGACACCGGCATCCCGGCCGACATGTTCGGCCTGCCCTGGGGCGACGGCCTGTTCGCCGGGACCGCGCTCGGCGGCGCCCAGTTCATCGACGCGCTGTACGCGAGGAAACGGCTGCTGAGGCCGGCCACCGTACGGGCGATGATCAAGCCCACCCCGCAGTCCGTCGCGGCGCAGGAGCCCTACGGGATGGCCACGGAGATCTTCGAGGTCGGCGGCCGCTCCTGGCTCGGGCACTCGGGCGCTTACGGCGGGTTCAACACGCTGGGCGGCACGGACCAGGCCCGCGGGGTGACGCTGATGGTCGTGACCAACCGCCTCGGCACCCGCGCCGCCGACACGATCTTCAAGCAACTCGTCAAGGCGTACACGAGCTCCGACGTCAGCTTCCGCAGAACGCCCTGACGCGCATGAAGGAGTCCTCGTCGATGATGTTCTTGACGTGGACGGTCCAGGTCGTCCCGTCCGAGCTCGGGTAGGTGTCGGTGATCAGGTTGCCGCCGCGCGGGGCGGAGTCGCCCCCGCCGCTCAGCACCTTCGACCCCGCCGGGCAGGTGACCGAGGTGTTCGCGCGACCGCCCTTGGCGACCTTGACCGTGTCACTCAGCTGAAGGGACCTGGTGACGCCGCTTCCGCAGATGGTGAAGAGCGTGGTGCGCAGATCCGAGGTCAGGGAGAGGTTGTGGACCGTGCTCTGCCAGTCGTTACCGCCGCCCGGGTAGGAGTCGAGCAGCCTCAGCCCCTGGGGTCCGTCGCTGCCGCCGCCCAGCGTCAGCGAACCCGCCGGGCAGCCGAGCGAGAACTCCTTGCGGGTACGGCCGCGCGGGACGAGCTGGTCCCGCAGGAGGTTGAACTCGTGCCCGGTGATCCCGCTGCCGCAGACCGCGTGCGTGCGAAGAGTGACGGGAAGCAGTTGCGACCCGTTGTGGAAGCTGGTGATCCACCCGTTGTTGTAGATGTCCGGCTTCGAGGAGGTGAGCTCGGCCCCGGTCGGCAGCAGCACGGTGTTCGACTCGCCGCCGCCGAGCACCACGGTTCCCGCCGGGCACCTCGCGAACGACTGCCGGCCGTCGCCCGGGGCGGCGGTGACCGGCTCACCGGTGACGACCTGGTACGTGGCGAGAGCCCGCACCCGCGCCTTCGCCTCGACCGGCGCGGACCCGGCGACGGGGAGCGCCAGGGCCATCGCGGCCGCGCCGAACCGGACACTCAGCATGGACTACCTCCTCGTACGGCGACCAGCCCTTCCCAAGCATGCCCCGCACGTCGCTCTGTCACCGGGAACACCACGGGTAACGTCCGGTAGCAGTTGCCTTACCGGCGGGTCGCGAACGATCGTGTCAGGGGTTCAGGGTGCGGGCGGTCAGGGCGGCTTCCAGGAGGCGGGCCTCGGCGGGGACGGTCAGGTCCAGGCCGGTCAGCGCGGCCACCCGGTGCAGCCGGTAGTCGAGGGTGTTGCGGTGGATGTGCAGGTCCAGCGAGGTCTGGCGGCGGTTGTGGCCTCGTCTGACGTACGCGCGCAGCGTCTCCAGCAGGTACGGGTGCTCGTCCAGCGGGTCCAGTTTGGCCGCCAGGCGCGTCAGGCCGTTGCCGGGGCGGGCGAGCTGGTACTCCACCAGCACGTCGTCGAACCGGTAAAGGCCGGGCGGGCGGCCGAGGCGCTGGACCAGTTCCAGGACCCTGCGGGCCTCCTCGGCCGCCTCCGGGACACCACCCAGGCCGGTGGCCGCGGCGGCGCTGAGCAGCGCGTTGCCGCCCACGGCCGCGGTCAGCGTCTCCCACAGCGCCGCCCCGGCCGAGGGGAGCAGGGCGATGCCCTCGGTGTGGTCGGCCAGGACGAGCGTGCCGGCGTGGGCGTCCAGGGCCGACTGCACCAGTCGCGGGGGCGGCGTCTGGTCGAAGGCGAAGCAGACCACCTCGTGCGCCTGCCCAAGCTCGACGCCCGCCGCGCCGGCCAGCGCCTCGTGCGGGCGGCCGCCGAGAAGGGCGGCCAGCAACGCGCGCCGTACCCTCTTGTCCTCCCCGCTGATGTCCTCAAGCGCCTGCTGGTGGGCCAGGGCGACGGCGGGCATGGCCGTGCGCAGGCAGCCGAGCAGGCCCGCGCCCGCCTCGGCCAGTTCGTGCGGCTCGGCGGCGGCGCCGAGCGCGCGCCACCACGTCTCGGCGCCGATCAGGTACGCGGCCAGCGCCGCCTCCAGCGGGACCCGCTGCTCCGCCCGCCGGGCCGACCACTCGATGAGCCTGGCCAGCTCACCGGGCCCGACCGCGTCCTGGCGGCGTAACGCCCGCAGGAGCAGGCCGAACACGGCCGTGACCGATCGGGTGACCTCGCCTTCCAGCACCTCGCGCGGCAGGTCCCGGTAGAAGGGCAGTTCGGCGGCGCAGCGGGCGACCACCTCGCCGGTGAGCTCGCGGACGCGCGGGGCCATGCGGGTGTGCAGATCTGCCATCAGCGGATCGTCACATTGCACAAACCGCACCGTCAATGATTGCCGCATGTGCGGACTGACGGCGGGCGCCGTCGCGGCCACGATCGAGCAAACCCCCCAGCCTGGAGGACGCCGTGTTCCGCCGCCTGCTCGTCGCCTTGCTGGCGTTAGCCGCCGCCATCACCACCGCCCCCGCCCATGCCGGCGCCGCCTTCCCGTCCGCGGGCGGCGACTGGGGCGCGCCGGGCCCGTACGCGACCGCCGTCGAGATCGGCGCGGTCAACACGCTCTACTACCCGCGCGACATCGCCCGCAGCCCGCTGCGCCACCCGGTGATCGTCTGGGGCAACGGCACCGGGGCCGTGCCGCTCGTCTACCGTGAGCTGCTGCTGCACTGGGCCTCGCACGGCTTCATCGTCTCGGCCGCCAACACGCCCATGTCGAACCTCGGCATCTCCATGCGCGCCGGGATCGACGGCCTGACCGCCCGCGACGCCGACCCGTCCAGCGTCTTCCACGGCCGCGTCGCCCTCGACCGCATCGGCGCCTCCGGCCACTCCCAGGGCGGCGCCGCCGCCATCGTGGTCGGCGCGGACCCGAGGGTGGACACGATTCTGCCGATCCAGCCGGGGCCGCTGGCCGACATCGACGCCGTGCGCGGACCCGCCTTCCTGATGGCCGGGCAGTACGACAGCATCGTCTGGCCCGCGCTCGTCAAGGCCTTCTACAACGACGCCGACCACATTCCGGCCCTGTACGGCGAGGTGAGAGGGGCCGACCACATCACGGTCGCCGGCGACCCGGGCCCGTTCGCGGCGCCGACCACGGCCTGGTTCCGCCTGCAGCTCATGGACGACCCCGAGGCGCGTCCCGTCTTCTACGGCCCGGACTGTGGCATCTGCACCGATCGCCGCACCTGGTCCGACGTGCGCCGCAACCCGCGCGTGCCGTGATCTGACCCCGGCGTCACGCGCTCTTCGTCTCCGACCAGGTCGTGCCGTCTCCCGTGCTTCCTCATACGGCCGGCCTGGTCCCCACACGCCGGACCCTCCTGCGCCGTTCGGCATCACAGAATAGCCCTCTCCATCACCGAACACCGCGGTTGACAATGCTTTCCGGATTCGGACACGCTTGTTCGGTGATGACGAACGAACTGGACAAGCGCTACGAGGTCCGCAGCGTCTCGCGCGCGGTCGAGATCCTGGAGTGCCTGGCCCAGCGCGACGGCCGGACCGTGACCGAGATCTCCCGCGAGGTCGGCGGTTCCAAGAGCGCGACGTTCTCCACCCTGCAGACCCTGGAGATGCACGGCTTCGTGGCCTCCCAGGGCGAGGGCGCCTCGCGCCGCTACCGCCTCGGGCTCGCGCTCGCCCGCCTCGGCGAGAACGCGATGGCCCAGGTGTCGCTGCGCAACCTGGCCCGCCCGGTCCTCGACGACCTGACCGCCGAGACCGGGATGTCCTCGCGCGTGGCGGTTCCCGAGAACGGCTTCGCCGTCATCGTCGGCCGGGTCGACGCCCCCTCCGCGGTCCGCTTCGACCTGCACATGGGCCACCGCGAGGCGCCCCACTGCACCGGCCTCGGCAAGGCCCTGCTGGCGGAGCTGCCCGAGGCCGACTCCGCGCGCATCATCGAGCAGTACGGCCTGCCCGCCCGCACCGCCCACACCATCACCGATCCGGCGGCCCTCGTCGCCGACCTGACCGAGATCCGGCGGCGCGGCTACTCCGTCGACGACGAGGAGGACGCGGAAGGCGTCTTCTGCGTCGGCTCGGCCGTCCGCGACCACCGGGGCGAGGTGGCCGGCGCGATCAGCGTGACCGGCCTCAAGCTCGACCTTCCCGTGTGGCGCATCCACCAGATCGGGGACACCGTCCGCGCGCACGCGGCCCGCCTCACCGCGCTGTACAGCGGACGCTAGGCTTACCCGGCGAACTACGTTTTGCACTACCGAACGGAGTCGCTGTGACCCGCCGCCCCGCCCCCGCCCGCCGTGCGTCGTTCGTGTTCCCGGGCCGCCGCGATGGCTGACCTCGCCGCCGCGCTGCGCGGCGCCGTCCCCGGCCTGACCGTGCTGGACGACGCAGACGTCATGGACTCCTACCGCCGTGACCAGGCGCCCGGCCTGCCCGCCGGGCTGCCGGCCGCGGTCGCCATGCCCGAGGACACCGCCCAGGTGGCCGCCGCCGTCGCCACCGCCGCCGGGTACGGCGCGCCGATCGTGGTCCGCGGCGCGGGCAGCGGCCTGGCCGGGGCGGCCAACGCCGTCGACGGCTGCCTGGTGCTGTCCACCCAGCGGATGAACCGCATCCTGAGCGTCGACCGGGCCGAGCGGCTGGCCACCGTGCAGCCCGGCGTGATCAACGCCGACCTGCGCAAGGCCGTGGCCGAGCACGGCCTGTTCTACCCGCCCGACCCTGGCAGCTACGAGATGTGCACCGTGGGCGGCAACGCCGCCACCAACGCGGGCGGCATGTGCTGCGTGAAGTACGGCGTGACCGGCGACTATGTACGCGGCCTCGAAGCGGTGCTCGCCGACGGCTCGGTGCTGCGCACCGGCGGGCGCACGGTCAAGGGCGTCGCCGGCTACGACCTGACCAGCCTGCTCGTCGGCTCCGAGGGCACGCTGGCCGTCATCACCGAGCTCACGCTCGCGCTGCGCCCGGCTCCGGCGCCGCCGCGCACGATCGTGGCCCAGTTCGACTCGGCCGCGGCGGCCGGGGCGGCGGTGACGGCCGTGCTGGCCTCCGGCGCCGAGCCGTCGATCCTGGAGATCATCGACGCCACGACGCTGCGCGCCATCGAGGAGTGGCAGCCGCTCGGCGTCGAGGCGACCACCGCGGCGATGGTCATCGCCCAGTCCGACTCGCCGCACGAGGAGGACCTGCGGCGCATCGAGGCCGCGTGCGCGGGGGCGAGCGAGGTCATCGTGGCCGACGACGCCGCGGAGTCCGAGATGCTCATGCAGGCCCGCAGGCTCGCCTACCCGGCGCTGGAGCGCCTGGGCGCGACGCTGCTCGACGACGTGGCGGTGCCGCTGCCGAGGCTGGTGGAGCTGATCGAGGGCGTCGAGGCCATCGCGAGGGACCGGGACATGACCGTGGGCCTGTTCGGCCACGCCGGCGACGGCAACATGCACCCGACGGTCGTCTACCCGCACGGCGACGCCGGCGCCGAGGTCCTGGCCTTCCAGGTCTTCGACGAGATCGTCGCCCTGGCGCTGCGGCTCGGCGGCACGGTCACCGGCGAGCACGGGGTCGGCCTGCTCAAGCGGTCCTGGCTGGAGCGGGAGCTGGGCGAGCCGGCCCGCCGTACCCAGCGGGCGATCAAGGCGGCGCTGGACCCGCACGACCTGCTCAACCCCGGCAAGGCCATCGCCTGACCATGGGGCCGGCGCGCGCCGGCCCCATGGTCAGTCCGCCCACTCCTTCTTGCGCGAGAGCGTGAACGCCACCGCCGCGCCGCCCAGCGTCAGCGCGCTGACGACCAGCAGCCCCCACACGGCCGTGCCCGTGGTCTCGCTGATCCACCCGATGGCGTACGGCCCGGCGAACCCGGCCAGGTTGCCCACCGAGTTGATGAACGCCAGCCCCGCCGCGGCGGCCGTACCGGTGAGGAACTTCGGCGGCAGGCTCCAGAACAGTGGCGTGGTGGAGAACAGCGCCGCCAGCCCGACGCTGATCGCCGCCAGCGCCAGCCAGGGCACGTCGCGGGCGGCGACGGCGGCCAGCAGCGCGAGCGCCGTGACGGTCAGCGTGATGCCGGCCTGGCGCGGGATGTTGCCCCGGCGTCTGGCGAAGCGTTCCCAGGGCAGCATGACCAGCGCGGCGAACAGGTTCGGGATCATGACCAGCCAGCCGGTGACGGTCGAGGAGTAGCCGCCCATGCCCTTGACGATCGTGGGCAGCCACAGGCCCAGGCCGTAGGCGCCGAAGACGACGCCGAAGAACAGGAAGATAAGGCTCCACAGCCGGCCGTTCCCGAACACCGCGCCCACGCCGAGGCGGCCGTGGCGCCTCTCGGTGGCCGCCTGTTCCTCGGCCAGGGTGGTGGTGATCCAGGTGCGCTCGGCGTCGTCCAGCCAGCGCGCGTCCTGCGGCCGGTCGGGCAGCCACCGGTAGGTGACGAAGGCCAGCAGGACGGCGGGGATGCCCTCCAGGACGAAGACGAGCTGCCAGCCTTGGAGTCCCCACAGGCCGTGCAGGTCCATGATCCAGCCGGAGATGGGCGCGCTGATCGCGTTGGCCAGCGGGTTGGAGACCGCGAAGATCGCCAGGATCGTGGTGCGGTACTGCTGCGGGAACCAGAACGTGATGTACAGGAGCACACCGGGGAAGAAGCCCGCCTCGGCCACGCCGAGGATGAAGCGCGCGACGGTGAACTGGGTGGCGTCGGTCACGAACGCGGTCGCCACCGCGACGATCCCCCAGCTCACCATGATGCGGGCGATCCACTTGCGGGCGCCGAAGCGCTGCAGCATCAGGTTGCTCGGCACCTCGAACAGCAGGTAGCCGATGAAGAAGATGCCGGCCGCCAGCCCGAAGGCCGACTCGGTGATGCCGAGCGCCGTGGTCATCTCCAGCTTGGCGAAGCCGGCGTTGTTCCGGTCGATGTAGGCGATGAGGTACAGCAGGCCGAGGAAGGGCCCGAGGCGCCACATCGCTTTGCGCATGGCGCTCGCGGCGACGTCTGTGGTGGTCGTCATGTGATGCACTTCCCCACTTGTTCGGTATGACCGAACGCTGTTCTGTGTTGAGGTATGCTCGTAGAACAGCAGGTGAACCGTCAAGAGCTACCGCGGGAGTTTCAGTACGCCGCCCTGCGTGTACCGCGAAAGCTTCGGGCACGGTCAACCCCCTGGTAGATGTGCGCGACAAAGCCACGAACCTAGCCTTCCGTGATGTCGGGCGCGGCCCACCCGCCGCGCCGGTTCCTCTCGGAAAGGAGTTCACCGGTGAGCGTTACCAGGGTGATCGGAGCACTGGCCGTGGCCGCCGGGCTCGCGGCCGTGACGCTGCCCGCGGGTCAGGCGGGCGCCGCCGTTTCCGTGGAAGCCGTGGAGTCGGCCGCCCGTCCGTTGCCTTGCGGGGGCGGTTACGTGCGGATGGCCGCGCCATGGCGGAGCGGGGCGTACATCAAGATCTCCACGATCGCGCACTGCGACCGTTACAGCGGGCCCATCGGGCGCAGCGGGTACGTCGACGCCCGGCTCGACCAGTACCGGGGCCTGGGGGTCTGGCGGAACAAGGCGTACACGCGCCGGCACTTCACCCGCGCGGCCGTCACCCTCACCATGCAGCCGGCCTGGAGATGCTCGGGCGGCAACCAGCTCTACCGCAACCACACCAAGGGCTGGATCGCCCAGGGCGGCAGCGGCACCCGGTCGTTCGGCTACACCGAGCAGCGCCGGATCTCCTGCTGACCCCCGCCGGGGTGCGGCCCGCACCCCGGCACCACTCTCGTGGAGGAGCGCATGGACGCGCGTGTCGTCTTCGGCGTCGTCATCGTCGTGGCCGCGGCGCTGCTGCCGTCCTCGCAGGACACCCTGGCCGCCAAACGGCGCTACGTCGCCGCGGCCGAGGCCGCCTGCCTGGCTGCCGGGCGGCAGACCGACCCGGAACGGTATCCGGTGAGCACGGAGCAGGAGGACGTCGAGGAACTCGACCGCGCGGCGCGGGTCATGCTGGCCACGGTCGAGCGCATCGCGGCGATCCGGCCGCCGGAGGCGGACGCCGCGACGCTGCGTGCCCGGTTCGTCGAGCCGGGCAGGCTGCTGGCCGGTCGGCTCGGCGGCCACGCCGCGCTGGCGCGCGCGGCGCTGGCCGCCGGGGACACGGGAACGGTCCGGAACCTGGTCGAGGCGTCGCTGCGGCCCGATCCGGTGGAGGCCTCGATGCGCACCTTCGCCCTCTCGTACGGCTTCGCCGCCTGCGCGGGAGAACAGCCCTGACCGTGCGGGTTAGGCTGTAGGAACGTAGGCGGGAAGGATTCGATCACCATCAGCGACTCCTTGCCCCTGCCGGACCGGCCCCCGCGGCGCCGGCGCGTCGTCGAGGCGGCGGCGCTGGGTGAGCGCGAGCAGAGCCGGGCGGAGGCCGCCCGGTGGACCTGCCCGCACGGCAGGCACGCCGGGCGCGGCTGCGTCACCTGTTACGAGGAGTCGGCCGAGGACGATCCGGCCCTGCACCTGTGGGAGGTCGCGGCGTGGTTCACCACCGCGCGCCCGATTCCCATCAAGACCCTGCAGGACATCCACCGCCACGGCCGCGGCTTCGGGATCGCCCAGCCGTCCACGCCGCTCGTCTACCTCCTGAGCGGGCAGGTACGGGCGGCTCTGGCGGCGCAGGCGGTGGCGGGCGTGATCGGGTTCCTGCTGCAGAACCGGCACGTCGTCGACGCCTTCACCGTGACCGAGATCCGCGCCACCCACTCCTAGGCACCCGGGCGGAAAACGGCTGGACACCACGACGTTCCCGCTGTTAGCGTGCCGCGAACCGTGAAAGAACCCGAGGAGGTGAGACCCATGAACGCTGCATCGATGTGGGTGCTCCCTCTCGTTGTCACGGTCGAGCGGCTGACGTAGGTGTCGCCGGGAGCGCCTCGACTGGGCGATCCCGAAAGGCGACAACCTATGAACTCCACCTCCGGCATGAGCATGCATGCCGTATCCATCAATCGGGTCGCGCCGGCGCAGTGGCATGCCGTGGAGGACGACCTGACGGTCGGCCGCGGCCACACCTCGCGCAGACCCGACGGGCGGATGTTCCTCAGCATCGACGCGTGGCACGACGCCGCCTTCGACCGGCTCGCCGGCGCCATGCTGGCGGACCTGCCGAGGCCGCTGTTCACGGTGGTCGACGAGCCTGATCTCGACCTGGCGTCCCGGTGGGAGCGAGCCGGCTTCACGATCCGGCGCCGTGAGTGGGAGTGTCTCGTGCCCACCGATCCGCGTATCACGGGACTCGGCACGGCGCCGCCGCCGCCGGACGTGACGATCGTGCCCGTCGGCCGGGCGCAGGAGGGTCCTCTGCGCGCGCTGGACCGCGTGATCCGCGATGAGGTCGAGGCCTCCATCGGCTGGCGGGAGATGCCCGCCGAGATGCCGCCCCGCCCGGACGGCCTCGCCGCGATGAACCCGTCGGAATACGCGGTGGCGGTACGGGCAGAGGCGTACGTGGGAATGGTCCGGGTGACGACGGTGGCCCGGCGGCCCCAGTGCAGGCGGATCGGGCTGATCGCGACCCGGGCCGGCCAGCAGCGCCGCGGCATCGCCAGGGCGCTGCTCGCCCATGTCCTGGGTTCCCTGCACCGGTGCGGGATCGAAACCGTGTCAGCCGACGTGAACGAGTCCAACCCGGCCGCCGTCGCCCTGATCGAGAGCATCGGCGCCCGGCGCGTGAACAGCAACCTCGAACTGGTGCTGCGCTGACACCGTCAGCGCGACCGGACAAGGATGAGAACTTTGGCAAGAACAGCAGGTGGCATCGAAGTCGAAGGCACCGTCGTCGAATGCCTGCGCAACGCCACCTTCAGAGTCGAACTCGAGAACGGGCACAAGGTTCTGGCGCACATCAGCGGGAAGATCCGGAAGAACTACATCAAGATCTTGCCGTACGACCGCGTGCTCGTAGAGCTCAGCCCGTACGACCTCAGCCGCGGCAGGATCCTCTACCGCTACCGGACATAGCAGGTCACGTGCAGCGGGCGTCGATCCAGGCGGCCGCCCGATCGATGAGGTCACGCTGGTTGCGCGGATCGTCCAAGCCATGCCCCTCATCGGGATAGATCAGGAATCGCACGTCGACACCACGCCGGCGCATCGACGCGGCCAGGTAGCGCCAGCTGAAGCTCTCGGCCGGACCGCCGACCGCCTGGCCGCCCGCCACGAACAGCGTCGGCGTGGTGATGGCGCGTGCCCGATGGGTGGCGCTGTTGCGAAGGACCCGATCGTCATCGTGCTGCCAGGGAGGCCCGCCGAACTGCCACTCCTGCATCTCCGACCCGGTGCCGCCGATGGCGGTCGGCGCGTAGAAGTGCTCCGCCCAGCCGTCGTTGAGCGCGGCCGCCTTGAACATCGACGTCTGCGTCAGCAGGTAGCAGCCCGTGTCCGCGCCCGCGCTGAACCCGGTGAGCGCCAGCCTGTCCGGGTCGGCGATTCCGGCCTCGACCAGCGCGCGCACGCCGCTGATGACGTCCAGCCCGTCGCGCTCGGCGAAGTCGCCGGCCTTCTTGGCCTCGGTGACCGCCTCCCACCCGGGGATCGCGCTGCTCCGGTAGTCGGGCAGGAACACGGCGTACCCCTTGCCCGCCCACAACTGCCACTCCACCGGCGAGGAGGTCAGCAGGGCGCCGCCGGTGAGATGGACCCCGCCTTCGGGGCCGCCGTGAACGTCCACCACCGTGGGACACCGCCTACCCGGCTCGTATCCCGCAGGCAGCAGCACCAGCCCGTGCAGCCTCAGCCCGTCCGCACCGTGCCATGACACCTCGTGGAAGGTCCCCAGCAGCATGCCCGCGGGCGCCGGTCTGATGGTCGTCACGGTCTGCGGCGCGCCTGCGGCCCGGCCCTCCGCGACCGGGATGATCTCGACGTGCTCCCCGCCGTACACGTCGTACAGGACCCGGGCGACACGCGTGCCATCAGGCGAAACCATCACCCCCGTGGCGTCGCCGCGCCCCGGATGCAGGGGTGCGGCCTCCGCCTTGCCGAGGGCGTCCACGACCGCGTACGTCTCCTGGAACACCTTCGCCTTGCCGCCGGCGTAGAGCGTGCCGTCCGCCGCCCACTGCAACCGCCCGCCCACGCAGGCGCCGACCGGAACGCGGCGCGGCGTCCCGCCGCTCACCGCGACGATCCCCAGATCCATGTACGCGGGCGAGGCCACCTCATCCCGCGCGTACTCGAACGCGGCAAAAGCACCGTCCGGCGACACCACCACCTCCGACGGCTGCCCGCCCGGGTCGTCCAGCAGCAGGCGGCTCTGCCCGGACGTCACCGACACCACCCACAGGTACGTGTTCGTCTCGATGCCCTCGTCCCCATAAGTCAGCATCAGCACCTCATCGGTGCCCGGCACCGGCTCGAAGGACTCCACCGCCGGTCTGGTCGTCAGCAGCTTGACCGGCTCCGCGTCACCGTCCAGCGACCGCACGAACACGTCGGACTCCTCATGCTCGCGCAGGAGCGCGTCCACGACCTTGGCGCGGGTGCCCTTGAGCCGGGCCGGATCGACGGTCCGGGTCACCGCGTACACCAGAGACAGCCCGTCACCGCTCCACCCGAACACGGCCGCCGGGCGCAGCCCCTTCACCACGACCGGCCGGCCACCGCCGACCGGGACCACCCGCACCTGCCCGTCGCGTCCCCGGTAGGCGACCCTGCCCCGATCCGGCGACAACACGGCCTCCGTCCCCGCCGCGAGCGACCGGCTCGCCGCGGAGGCGGTGTCCTTGATCTCGATGTACGGCGTGCCGTCCGCATCCCGGTAGGCCACCAGCAGGCGGCGCGAATCGGCCAGCCAGGCGAGCCGTACCGGATCCTCCCTGCGCCGCCCATAACGCTCGACCAGCCAACGGCTCGTCACCGCCCTTCTCCCCCGCCGCTCCGGCCTGCCGAAGGTCACCGGCGGCCCGATCTCCATCGTCATGGCTCCATTCTGATCATGGATGGGGTGCTTCCGTTATCCTTAGGGTGTAAAGAGATCTTGGGTGAGGGAGTCAGGATGACCGTCTACGCAGGTCAGGGTGATGCCCGCCGTACCATGGCGTTGTTGTGGGGAACCGAGGAGCGCAAGGAGGCGCGGCCGGGACCCAAGCCGGGGCTGAGCGTCGGGGTGATCGTCGCGGCCGGGATCGAGGTCGCGGACGCCGAGGGCATGGCGGCGCTGTCGATGCGGGCGGTCGGCGAGCGGCTGGGGCGGACCGCGATGGCGCTCTACACCTATGTGCCGAGCAAGACGGAGCTGGTCGACCTCATGTACGACCGGGCGCTGGGCGAGTTGCCCACCTCCTACCCGGTGGACGAGGGGTGGCGGAGCGCCGCCGTCGCGTGGGCGCATGATCTGCGGGAGTTCTTCGTCCGGCATCCGTGGGTGCTGCAGGTGTCGCAGGCGCGGCCGGTGCTGGGGCCGAACGAGTTCGCGATGATCGACACCGTGACCGGGATCCTGCGCGGGACCGGGCTGCCGCCCGAGCGGCTGCGGGGGGTGGTGGCCGCGCTCATGGACGTGGTGCGCGGGGCGGCCAGGACCGTCGCCGAGACCCGGCAGGCGCCTTCGGCCACGGGGGTGTCCGACGAGGAGTGGTGGCGGGCGCGCTCCGCGCTGCTGCTGGAGGTCGCGCCCGACTTCGCCGGCCGTTTCCCGTCGGTGTCGTGGCTGGAGCGGGGCGACGCCGTGCCCGCCGAGGACGGGGCGGTGCCCTACCTGGAGCAGGTGGCGCGGCGCACGTTCGCCACCAGCCTCGGCACGCTGCTCGACGGCGTCACAGCCCGGTGACGCGCATGGTGACGTTGAGCCGCCCCCGCAGGCCGACGGCGGGATCGGCGGTGCCCGGGTAGACCTTGGGCACGCCGTGGTAGGCGAAGCGCGAGGGCCCGCCGAAGACGAACAGGTCGCCCGATTCCAGCCTGACGTCCGTGTACGGCCGGCCGCGCGTCTCGGTGTTCCCGAACCGGAACAGGCACGCGTCCCCGATGCTCAGCGAGACCACGGGGGCGTCGGAGCGTTCGTCCTTGTCCTGGTGCATGCCCATCCTGGCCTGGTCGTCGTAGAAGTTGATCAGCGCGGTGTCGGGCGTGTATCCGGCGGCGAGCTCCGGCAGACCGGCGCCGGTGAGGGCGCGGCGGCCCAGTTCCACCATCCAGCCGGGGAACTCGGCCACCCGGCGGCCGTTCACGTCGTCGGCGGTGCGCGTGTACCGGTACGGCTGCCAGTGCCAGCCCACGCACACGGTCCGCACCGACATGACGCCGCCTCTGGGCAGCACCGTGTGCCGGATGGGGACCGGGCCCGTCGCCCACTCGCGGCAGGCGGCCACCAGCGCGCGCTGTTCGTCCAGCCCCAGCCAGCCGGGCACGTGCACGGCGCCGGGGGCCACCTCGCGCGGCGGGAGCGGCATCATCGCAGGTGCGCCAGGGTCTCGCGGAGTTCCCGCTCCAGGATGGCGCCGGCGGCGCCGGCGTCACCGCCCGCGACCGCCTCGACCAGGGCGGCGTGGGCCGCGTCGCCGTGGCCGCGCTCGTGGGCGTGGACGTCCAGCAGGCCGAGCAGATCGATCAGGCCCGCGCGCAACGCGGGGACGAACTCGGCGAACAGGTCGGTCAGCACCGGGTTGTGCGCGGCGGCGACCACGGTCGCGTGCAGGGCGATGTCGGCGTCGATGAACCGGGCGTCCGGCTCTCCCCCGCCCGCCGCGACCTCCCGGCGGACGGTCAGGGCCGTTCTCAGCGCGGTGATGTCGGCGTCGGTGCGGCGCACGGCCGCGAGCCGTGCCGCCTGCACTTCGACGAGCATGCGCACCTCGTAGACGTCTCCGATGGCCGCCCGCCGCAGCCGGGCCGGCCAGTCCTCCTGTGCCTCCGTCGCCAGGACGAACACCCCCGACCCCTGCCGGGGTTGCACCAGCCCGGCTCCGGCCAGCGCCCGGAGGGCCTCGCGCACGGTCGAGCGGCCCACGCCGAGCTGGGCGGCGAGCGTGGTCTCGCCCGGGAGCCTGGTGCCCACGGGCCAGCGACCGGCGGCGATCTCCTCGCGCAGCGCCTGGGCGGCCTGCTCCACGAGGGGGCTCGGGCGGAGGGCGCCGAGCGGCATCGTTCACCTCTCAGGTTGTCTGAGGAGTTGGTTTTGTGTCACTATACCCGGCATGTCGTACACCGGGCTTCTTCTCGGCTGCCGCGGCGGGGCTTGATCCAGACCGGCACCCCGCCGCGGGGTGCCGTGCTGCCGGTCTCTCCCTGGCAGGACGACGACAGAGGAAGAACCCTGTGAATCCGCAACGCCCGAGCGGCATGCCGTACCGGAAATATCGGCCTATTCAGGAGCGAGTCGAGATACCGCCGACCGAGCGCCGCTGGCCCGGGAACCGGATCGAGACCGCGCCCCTGTGGGTCCCCGTGGACCTGCGCGACGGCAACCAGGCGCTGGCCGAGCCCATGGACACCCCGCGCAAGCGCCGCATGTTCGACCTGCTGACCGGCATGGGCTACAAGGAGATCGAGGTCGGCTACCCGTCGGCCAGCCAGACGGACTTCGACTTCGTGCGGCATCTGGCCCAGGACGGAGATGTTCCCGACGACGTGACGGTCGTGGTCTTCACCCCGGCCAGGCATGACCTGATCGAGCGGACGTTCGCCTCGATCGAGGGGCTGCCGCGCACGGTCGTGCACCTGTACACCGCCACCGCGCCGGTCTGGCGGGACGTGGTGCTCGGGCGCGGGCGCGAGGAGGTGCACGCCATGATCCGGCGGGCGGCGACCCAGATGGCGCGGCTGGCGGACGGCACGACCCGGTTCCAGTTCTCGCCCGAGGTGTTCAACCTGACCGAGCCCGATTTCGTGCTGGAGATCTGCGACGGCCTGACCGAGCTGTGGGACGCCTCGCCCGACCGGCCGGTGATCCACAACCTGCCCGCGACGGTCGAGGCGGCCACCCCGAACGTGTACGCCGACCAGATCGAGTACATGCACCGCAACCTGTCCAGGCGCGACTCGGTGATCCTGTCGGTGCACCCGCACAACGACCGCGGCACCGGCGTGGCCTGCGCGGAGCTGGCGGTGCTGGCCGGGGCGCAGCGGGTGGAGGGGTGCCTGTTCGGCAACGGCGAGCGTACCGGCAACGTGGACCTGGTCACGCTCGCGCTCAACCTGTACGCCCAGGGCGTGGACCCGATGATCGACTTCTCCCGCATCGACCGGGTCCGCGAGGTCGTGGAGCACTGCAACCGCATCCCGGTCCACCCCCGCCACCCCTACGGCGGCGAGCTCGTCTACACCGCCTTCTCCGGCACTCACCAGGACGCCATCAGCAAGGGCCTGGCCCGCCACACGGGCGGGCACTGGGAGGTGCCCTACCTGCCGATCGACCCGGCCGACGTCGGCCGCACGTACGAGGCGGTGATCCGGGTCAACAGCCAGTCCGGCAAGGGCGGCATCGCGCACCTGCTCAGGACCGGCTACGGCCTGGACCTGCCCGCCCGGCTGCGCGCCGACTTCTCCCAGGTGGTGCAGCGGGCCACCGACGCCAGCGGGCGCGAGGCCACGCAGGAGGACCTGTGGGAGCTGTTCGCCGCCACCTACCTCACGCCGGGCCGCGCGGGGTCGCCCCACGACTCCCACGAGCCGGCAGAGGTCGAGATCCTGGAACTCACCACTCAGGAGAACCCCGCCGCCGCCTATGCCGAGTGCCGGGTGAACGGGGCCACCTGGTGGGGCGCCGCCGCCCCGGGCACCTCCGCGCAGGCGGTGCGGTCGGCGGTCAACCGGGCCCTCGCGTCCGCTCCGCCCGCTCCGTGAGATAGCGCTGCTCGGGCAGGCTGGTGGTACGGCGGGCCGCCTCGCGATAGGCGTCGTGGGCCGCCGCCGCCTCCCCCGCCAGCTCCAGCAGGTGCGCCCGCACCGCGTACAGCCGGTGGTTGGCGGCCAGCGGCTCGGCCAGCGCGTCCACGAGCTCCAGACCGGCCCGCGGCCCGCGGACCATGGCGACGGCGATCGCGTGGTTGAGCCGCACGACCGGGTTGTCCGACACCCCGGCGAGCAGCTCGTACAGGGCGAGGATCTGCGGCCAGTCGGTGTCGTCGGCCTTGGGCGCCTCGTCGTGGACGGCGGCGATCGCGGCCTGCAGCTGGTAGGGCCCAAGGGCGGTCCCGGCCAGCGCGCTGCTGACCAGGTCGACGCCTTCGGCGATCATCGCCCGGTCCCACAACGAGCGGTCCTGCTCGGCCAGCGGGATCAGGCGGCCATCGGCGTCGGCGCGGGCGGGCCGCCTGGCGTCGGTGAGCAGCATGAGGGCCAGCAGCCCGGCGACCTCCCCGTCAGCCGGCAGCAGCCGGCGCACCGCGCGGGTCAGCCGGACGGCCTCGGCGGTCAGGTCGGTGCGGTGCAGGTCGGGGCCGGAGGTGGCGGTGTAGCCCTCGTTGAAGATCAGGTAGAGGACGTGCAGGACGACGCGGAGCCGTTCGGCCCGCTCGCCTTCCGGCGGCAGCGTGAACTGCGCGCCGGCCGTCCTGATGCTCTGCTTGGCGCGGCTGATGCGCTGGGCCATCGTGGCCTCGGGCACCAGGAAGGCGCGGGCGATCTCGGCGGTGGTGAGGCCGCCGACGGCGCGCAGCGTGAGCGCGAGCTGCGAGGGGGCCGACAGCGCCGGGTGGCAGCACAGGAACAGCAGCGTGAGCGTGTCGTCCCGGTCGGGGATCTGTTCCTCGGGCTCGGGGCCGGCCCAGGCGGAGACCGTCTCCTCTCTGCGGCGCCGGGACGCGTCGCTGCGTACCTGGTCGATGAGGCGGCGCGAGGCGACGGTGACGAGCCAGGCGCGCGGGTTGTCGGGCAGACCGCGCTCGGGCCACTGGACCGCGGCGTCCAGCAGCGCCTCCTGGACGGCGTCCTCGCACGCGTCGAACTGCTCGTAACGGCGCACGAGCACGCCGAGGACCTGAGGCGCGAGCTCGCGCAGCAGGTCCTCGACGTGCCTCACCTACTCGACCTCGCCGACGACCGGGCGGATCTCCATGGCGCACAGCGCGGCGTCCGGCCAGCGGGCGGCGATCTCCGTCGCACGCTCCATGCTGTCGACGTCGACGGTGATGTACCCGGCCATGAGCTCCTTGGCCTCCAGGAACGGGCCGTCGGTGACGACCGGCACGCCGTCCCTGACCTTGACCGTGCGCGAGCCCTCGGACAGCGCCATGCCGCCGACGAACTCGCCGGACTCCTGCAGCTCGCTCATGATCTCGTTGACCTTGGCCATGACCGTGTCCATGTCCGCGTCGATGGCCTTGCGCGACTCGGCGTTGTTGTAGATCAGCAGCATGTATTTCATGCACGTGCTCCTCTCGTGTCACCCCTGAGTCGGAGCGAAGCCGCGGGTCTCTACATCCACCAGGGAGAATACTCACAGATCATGGCTGGACTGTGACGAGACGCGCCTCGCGCAGGGTGTGCGCCCACCAGCTGAGCCGCTCCAGCATGTGGTTCAGCTCGGCGTTGCAGGTCGCGGTGGCCTTGGGCCAGGTGCCGTCGGCGGCGAAGAGCTCCCAGTAGCAGGGCAGCGTGACCGCTTCGCGGATGCCCACCGCGTCGAGTTCGGTGAAGACCTGGCGGAGCTGGCTGATCGCGTGGTGGCCGCCGGACTCGCGGCCGTAGCCGACGAAGGCGACGGGCTTGGCGCGCCACTCCTCGTAGTACCAGTCGATCGCGGTCTTCAGCGGGGCGGGGAAGCTCCGGTTGTACTCGGGGGTGACGACGGCGAAGGCGTCGGCGGCGGCCAGGCGCGGGGCCAGGGCGGCGACCCGCGGCGGCAGGGGCTCGTCGGGGTCGGTGAGGTCCTGCGGCAGGCGGGTCTCGGCCAGGTCGACGAGGTCGATCTCCAGGTCGGCGCGGCGCCTGGCCTTGGCGGTCAGCCAGGCGGCGACGGTCGGGCCGAAGCGGCCGTGCCGGGTGCTGGCGACGATGACGGCGAGCCGGATCACGGCTGGATGTTGAGGTTGAGGCGGAACATGTTGCCCGGGTCCCAGGCGCGCTTGACCTCGCGCAGCCGGCCCAGATTCGCCGCGGTGTAGGCGTTGGCGATGCGCGCCGGGTCGTTCGAGAAGTTGAGGAAGGACCGTCCGACGGCGTACGGCAGCGCCACGGGCTTGGTGACGATCACGGAGAACTCGGTGTCCCGGTGACTGGCCGGCCCGGCGCCGGGCCCCGGATCGGCGATCGCCCCGCCCCAGTGGCGCACCTCCACGGCGGCGCCGTCCACGTCCGCGGCGGTCTCCAGGACCTCGTCCGGCAGGCTCTTGTACAGCTCCAGCGTGACCGCGGGGTTGCCGCCCATGGCCGCCGAGGCGAAGGGGATGACCCGCAGGTCGTCCTGGATGACCGTGCCCATGCGGCGCAGCAGCGGCTCGACCGCCGCCCGGTCCGGGCCCATGGCCTTGATCACGAAGGTCCGCTCCCTGGTCAGGACGGCCGCGGTGCTCAGCTCCGGCGGCGCGGCGGCGGCCCAGTCGCGATAGGCGGCCAGCTGGGCGGCGGCGTCGGTGACGGCGAAGGTGACGGCGCCGGCGCAGACCTCGGCGACCGGGTACAGCCGGAACTCCAGCGAGGTCACCACGCCGAAGTTGCCGCCGCCGCCGCGCAGGGCCCAGAACAGCTCCGGGTTGTGCTCGGCGTCGGCGGTGACGATCCGGCCGTCGGCGGTGACGACCTGGGCGCTCAGCACGCTGTCGGCGGCGAAGCCGTACCTGCGGGCCAGCCAGCCGAGGCCGCCACCCAGCGTGTAGCCGGTGACGCCGACCGTCGGGGAGGAGCCGGACAGCGGCGCCAGCCCGTACGGCGCGGCGGCGGCGAGCACGTCGGCCCAGACGGCGCCGGGGCCGACGGTGGCGGTGCGGCGGTGCGGGTCGACCGTGACGGTGTTCATGTCGGTGGTCTTCAGCAGCAGCCCGCCGTCGGAGGCGACGTGCGTGCCGTGGCCGGTCGCCTGGACCGCCAGCGGGAGCCCGCGCCCGCCGGCCGCCAGCACCGCCATGCGGACGTCGTGCGCGGTGAAGGCACGGGCCACGAGGGCGGGACGGGCGTCCATGTCCGGCCGGAACGGCTGGCCGCGCTGCTCGTCGTAGCCGCTCTGGCCGGGCAGGTAGGCGGTGAAACCGAGGTCGGTGGTGAACGTCTGCTGCGTCATGGCCTTACTGTGCGCCTCGGCGTTTACGGAATCTTTCTCATCCACTTACGGTGGCCCTTATGCGTTTCGGCATTTTGGGACCCCTGACCGTATGGACTTCCGGCGGCCGGCCCGTCAGCGTGCCGGGACTCAAGGTGAGAGGCCTGCTCAGCGACCTTCTCGTGCACGCGGGCCGGCCGGTCCCCGCCGACCGGCTCGTGGACGACCTGTGGAGCGACGACGAACTGCCCGGCAACCCGTCGGCCGCGCTGTCGGTGAAGGTGTCCCAGTTGCGGAGGATCCTGGAGGACGCCGAGCCCGGCGGGCGCGACCTCGTCGCGAACACCCCCGCTGGCTACGTGCTCAGGGGCGAGAGCGACGCGGCGTCCTTCGAGTCGCTGCTGGCCGAGGCGGCGGCCGCCGGGGAGCCGAGGGCCCGCGCCGAGCACCTGGCCGAGGCGCTGGCGTTGTGGCGGGGTCCGGCGTTCGCCGACTTCGCCGACCACGACTTCACCCGCGCCGCCGCCGCGCGCCTGCACGAACTGCGGCTGACCGCCCGCGAGGACCAGGCGGAGGTACGGCTCGCGCTCGGCGAGCACGCGGCGCTCGCCGCCGAACTGGGCGACCTGCTGACCGAGCACCCGCTGCGCGAACGGCTGCGCGCGGCCCACATGCGCGCCCTGTACCGCTCGGGCCGTCAGAGCGAGGCGCTGGCCAGCTACGAGACGCACCGCGAGGTGCTGGCCGAGGAGCTGGGCCTGGATCCTGGCCCGGATCTGGCCGCGCTGCAGCAGGCCGTACTGGTGCAGGATCCCGCGCTCGCCGCCCCGGCGGCGAGCGCGACGGCGGGCCCCGCCCGGCCGAAGGGCAACGTCCCGGCGCCGCTGGGCGCGCTCATCGGCCGTGAGGAGGCCGTCGCGGAGATCCTGGCCAGGGCCGGGGAGGAGCGTCTGGTCACGCTCACCGGCCCCGGCGGCGTCGGCAAGACGCGGCTGGCCGTCGAGGTGGCGGGCCGGATGTCGGCACCCGACGGGGTGTGGCTGGTGGAGCTGGCCGCGGTGGACCGTCCCGGCGACGCCGACGCGGTCGCCAGGCTGGCCGAGGCGATCGGCGTCGTGCTGAGCCTGCAGGGAGCCGGCGACCCGGTCGAACGCCTGGCCGAGACGCTGCGCTCGCGCCAGGCCGTCCTGGTGCTGGACAACTGCGAGCACGTGATCGACCCGATCGCCGAACTGGCCGGGCGGCTGCTGTCCCGCGCACCCGGCCTGCGGCTGCTGGCCACCAGCCAGGAGCCGCTCGGCCTGGCCGGTGAGCTGGTGTGGAGCGTGCCGCCGCTGCGCGTGCCCGGCCCCGGCGAGGCGGCCGAGCGCGTACGGCAGGCCGCCGCGGTCCGCCTGTTCGTGGAACGGGCCGCCGCCGCCGACCGGCGCTTCTCCCTTGACGACGAGGACGCCGCGGCGGTCGCGGTGCTGTGCCGGCGGCTCGACGGGATCCCGCTGGCCCTGGAGCTGGCCGCCACCCGGGTGCGGGCCCTCGGCGTGGGCGGGGTCGTGGAGCGGCTGGACGACCGGTTCCGGCTGCTGGCCACCGGGCACCGGGGCGCGCCGCCGCGGCAGCAGACGCTCATGGCGATGATCGACTGGAGCTGGGAGCTGCTCGGCGAGCAGGAGCGGGCGGTGCTGCGGCGGCTGGCCGTGCACGCGGACGGCTGTTCGATGGAGGCGGCCGAGGAGGTGGGCGGCGCGGGCGGGCTCGACGTGCTCGACCTGCTCGCCCGGCTCATCGACCGGTCGCTGGTGAGCGTGCACGAGGGGCGCTACCGGCTGCTGGAGTCGGTGGCCGCCTACTGCGTGGAGCGGCTGCGAGAGGCGGGCGAGCTGGAGGAGCTGCAGGCCCGGCATCACCGCTACTACACCGGGCTGGCGGTGCGGGCGGAGCCGTACCTGCGCGGGGGTGAGCAGCGGCGGTGGCTGCGGCGGCTGGACGCCGACGCGGCCAACCTGCGCGCGGCGCTCGGCCACGCGGTCAGGAACGGCGCGGCCGGCGACGCGCTCGCGCTGGCCGGGGCGCTCGGCTGGTACTGGTTCCTGCGGGGCCGGCTGTCGGAGGGCGTGCGCTCGCTGACGGCGGCCCTGGCCCTGCCCGGCGGCGCGCCCCTGCAGCGGGCGGTCGCGCTCGCCTGGAAGACGGGCCTGGAGTTCTTGCACCAGCCGGAGGCCACGGGCGAGGCGGCCGGGCGGGCGGCGCTGCGGGCGGCGGCGCTCGACGCCTTCGGCGCGGACGGGCCGCAGAAGGCACGGGCGCGGTGGTTCCTGGCCTACACCTCGGTCGACCTGGGCGACATGGCCGCGGCGGAGGAGCTGGCCGCGGCGGCGCTGCCGGTCTTCGAGGCCCACGGCGACGAGTGGGGCACGGCGGCCGTGCGCGCCCTGCGGGCCAAGCTCGCCCATGTGCGCGGCGACGTCGCGGGGATCGAGCGCGACGCCGAGATCAGCCGGGCCGCCTTCGCCCGGCTGGGCGACCGCTGGGGGCTGATGGAGGCCAACGGCTGGCTCGGCGGCGCGGCCGAGCTGCGCGGCGAGGCGCGCGAGGCGGAACGGCTGCAGCGCGAGGGACTGCGCATGGCCGAGGAACTGGAGCTGTGGGTCGAGGTCGCCGGGCGGATGGGCTGGGTCGGCTGGCTGGCCCACCAGCGCGGCGACCACGACGAGGCCGTCGCGATGTGCGAGCGCGGCTTGGAGCTGGCGAAGTTGCAGGGCCACCACCCCTCGCAGGTGCTGGCCGCCATGTCGCTGGCCTTCGCCGCCCGTCAGCGGGGCGAGCTGGAGCGGGCCGACGCGCTGCTGCGCGAGATCCGCGCGCTGGCCTCTCCCGGGGACGAGGTCGCCGAGCCGCCGCCGTACCTGCCGCTCGTGCTGGCCGAGCAGGCGTTCGTGGCCGAGGGGCGCGGCGACGCGCGGCGGGCGCTGCGGCTGAGCCTGGCCGCGCTCGACGCCTCCGAGGCTCTGCGCGACGAGCTCGGCTTCCCCCTCGGGCAACTCGCCCTGGCCACCGCGCTGACCGCCTGCGGGTGCCCCGAGCAGGCGGCGGGGCTGGTGGCGATCCACGACGAGCTGCGCGAGGGCACCCCGGTGAGCACGGCCGAGCGGCGGGACTACGACCGCCTGGCGGAGCGGCTGCTGGCCGAGCTGGGTGAGGAGCGCTACAAGGCGGCGCGGGCCACGGACCGGACGAGAGAAGACCTGATCAATGCGGCACGAACCATGCCGCAATAAGCTCTAACGTGGGGTTTCATGAAAGCACTTTCGTGGCCTGAGGTCAGTGCGCGGCGGTTGTTGCGTCAGGGACTGGCCGACCCGGTCAAGGACGCCTCCCCGGCCGACCTCGCCTCGGCGATGGCCGGCGTCCACGCCCAGGTGCTGTCGGCGGGCGAGCACTCGCTGGCCCTGCGCCTGGACGGGGCGACCAGGACCGACGTGCAGAAGGCCCTGTGGCAGGACGGCGGCCTGGTCAAGACCTACGGGCCGCGCGGCACCGTGCATCTGCTGGCCACCCGCGACCTGCCCATGTGGGTGGGCGCGATGTCCACGATCCCGGCCGTGCACAACAGCTTCCCCGACGCGATACGGCTGACGCCCGGCCAGACCGAGGAGGTCGTCGAGGCGCTGCGCCGGGTGCTGACCGGCGCCGTGCTGACGATGGACGAGCTCAGCGAGGCGGTCGTGGCCGAGACGGGCCCGTGGGCCGGTGACAAGGTCATGCCCGCCTTCCAGGACATGTGGCCGCGCTGGCGGCAGGCGGTGGCCCACGCCGCCCACCGCGGCGCGTTGTGTTTCGGCCCGAACCAGGGCAGGAAGGTCACCTTCACCGCCCCTCCCGCGTTCGAGCCCGCCCCGGGTCGCGGGGCGCTGGCCGCGGCGTACCTGCACGCGTACGGCCCGGCCACGCCGCAGCAGTTCGCCCGCTGGCTGGGCACGCCGGTCGGCTGGGCGAGCCAGGCGTTCGGCGAGCTGGAGCTGGAGGAGGTTGCCTACGAAGGAGGCAGCGCATGGGTGCTGGCCGGTGACACCTCGGCCCCGGCCGCTCCGGCGCAGGGGGTGCGGCTGCTGCCGTACTTCGACGCGTACACGATCGCCGGGCAGCCGCGTGAGCTGCTCTTTCCCGGTCGCGCGTTCGAGCGGGCGCTGGCCAGGGGGCAGGCGGGCAACTACCCGCTGGTCCTGCTCGACGGGGTCGTCGGCGGGGTGTGGCACCAGAAGCGCTCGGGCAGGAAGATCGCGGTCACCGTGGAGACGCTCGAACCCCTCTCCCCCGCCCACCGCGACGAGCTCGACGAGCAGGTCGCCCGGCTCGGCGAGATCATGGAGGGCACGCCCGCGCTGACGCTCGGCCAGGTCACCGTGGGGCCGCACGCATAACCCGCACGGATAATCCGCACGCATAACCTGGACGCCATGGACTCCATGATCCGGGTCAGGGACGCCCGCGAGCACAACCTGCGCCATGTCGACCTCGACGCCCCTCGCGACGAGATCGTGGTGTTCACCGGCGTGTCCGGCTCGGGCAAGTCGTCGCTGGCCTTCGGCACCGTCTACGCCGAGGCCCAGCGCCGCTACCTGGAGTCCGTCGCCCCCTACGCCCGCCGCCTCATCGAGCAGGCCGGCGCGCCCCAGGTGGGCGACATCACCGGCCTGCCGCCCGCGGTCGCGCTCCAGCAGGCGCGCGGCGGCGGCAGCACCCGCTCCTCGGTCGGCACCGTCACCCACCTGTCGAACGTGCTGCGCATGCTGTTCTCCCGCGCGGGCGACTACCCGCCGGGCGCCGCGCCGCTCGACTCCGACGCCTTCTCCCCCAACACCCCGGCCGGCGCCTGCCCGCACTGCCACGGGCTCGGCACCGTGCAGGAGGTCACGGAGGAGAGCCTGGTCCCCGACCCGTCGCTGAGCGTGCGCGAGGGCGCCATCGCCGCCTGGCCGGGCGCCTGGCAGGGCAAGAACTACCGCGACATCCTCGCCGAGCTGGGCTTCGACGTGGACCGGCCGTGGCGGGAGCTGCCCGCCGAGCAGCGCGAGTGGATCCTCATGACCGACGAGCAGCCCGTCGTCACCATCCACCCGGTCCGTGACGCCTCCCGGATCACCCGGCCCTACCAGGGCACCTTCGCCAGCGCCAAGCGCTACGTGCTGCACACCTACGCCACGACCAAGAGCGCCGCGCTGCGCGCCAAGGCGGAGCGGCACCTGGTCTCCTCACCGTGCCCGGTCTGCGCGGGGCGGCGCCTGCGGCCGGAGGCGCTGGCCGTACGGTTCGGCGGAAAGAACATCACGCAGCTGGCCGCGCTGCCGCTCACCGACCTCGCCGAGGCCCTCGCCGCCGACCCCGGCCTGGACGGCGCGCGGGCGCAGGCCGCGCACGCCCTGGCCGAGAATCTGCGCGGCCGCATCGAGACCATGGCCGAGCTGGGCCTCGGCTACCTCAGCGCCGACCGCACGACCACCACGCTGTCGGCGGGCGAGCTGCAGCGGCTGCGGCTGGCGACGCAGCTGCGCTCGGGCCTGTTCGGCGTGCTGTACGTGCTCGACGAGCCCTCCGCCGGCCTGCACCCGGCCGACACGCGCGCGCTGGTCGCGGCCCTGCACCGGCTGCGCGCGGCGGGCAACTCGCTGTTCGTGGTGGAACACGACCTCGAGGTGGTACGGCAGGCCGGCTGGATCGTCGACGTCGGCCCCGGCCCCGGCGAGCACGGCGGCCGGGTCCTGTACTCGGGAAAGGTGCCGGGCCTGGCCGGCGTCGAGGAGTCGGTCACCCGCCGCTACCTGTTCGGCAGTCCCCCGGCCGCCAGGACGCCCCGCGTGCCGTCGGGCTGGCTGGAGCTGCGCGGCGTCACCCTGCACAACCTGCGCGAGGTGGACGCGAGCTTCCCGCTCGGCACGTTCACCGCGGTGACCGGCGTGTCGGGCTCGGGCAAGACGACCCTGGTGACGCACGTGCTGACCGCCGCGGTGGAGGCGTACCTGGCCGGCGAGGAGCCGGCGGTGAAGGCGAGCGGCCTGGAGCAGGTGGCCCGCCTGGTACGCGTGGACCAGAAGCCGATCGGCCGTACGCCGCGCTCGAACCTGGCGACGTACACGGGCCTGTTCGACGCGGTGCGCAAGATGTTCGCCGCGGCCCCGGCGGCGCGCGAGCGCGGCTACGATGCCGGGCGCTTCTCCTTCAACGTGCAGGGCGGGCGCTGCGAGAACTGCCAGGGCGAGGGCGAGATCTCCATCGAGATGCTGTTCCTGCCGGGGGCCGCCGCGCCGTGCCCGGTCTGCCACGGCCGCCGCTACAACGCCGAGACGCTGGAGGTCCGGGTCGACGGGCGGTCCATCGCCGACGTGCTGGACCTCACCGTGGACGCGGCCCGCGAAGCGCTGTCCGGCCTGCCCGCCGCCGCCCGCAGCCTGGACACGCTGGCCGAGGTGGGACTCGGCTACCTGCGGCTCGGGCAGCCCGCCACCACGCTGTCCGGCGGCGAGGCGCAGCGGGTGAAGCTGGCGGGCGAGCTGCAGCGCGTCCGCCGCGACCACACCCTGTACGTGCTGGACGAGCCGACCTCCGGCCTGCATCCGGCCGACGTGGACCGGCTGATGGCCCAGCTCGACGGGCTGGTGTCGGCGGGCAACACGGTGGTGCTGGTGGAGCACGACATGGACGTGGTCGCCCGTGCCGACTGGGTCGTCGACCTCGGCCCCGGCGGCGGCGCGGCGGGCGGCCGGGTGGTGGCGGCGGGCCCGCCGCGCTCGGTCGCCGGCGCCGAGGCCTCCGTCACGGCTCCGTTCCTGGCGGCGCGGCTGCGGCCCGCTCCGGATGCCGCTGCCGGGCGGGGGTGAGCAGCGCCGCGGCGGCGATCGCCAGGCAGCTGACCCCGGCGAAGACGAACACCGGCGTCGAGCCGAACCGGCCCGCGCCCCAGGTCAGCGCCGCCGCGCCCAGCGGCCCCAGCGAGTAGTGGATGGTCCAGAACGCCGAGGTGACCCGGCCGAGCAGGTGGCTGGGCGTGACCTGCTGGCGCAGCGACAGGCTGCAGATCCCGGCCACGCTCACGCAGGCCAGGTAGAGCCCCATGGCGGCGCCGATCCCCCACACGGTGCCGACGAAACCGATGGCGCCGATCGCCAGCCCGGCGGCGGCCAGCGCGCTGACCCACGTGGGCCCGAACCCGAGCCGCCCGCGCAGCCGGGTCACCAGCGTCGCCCCGATCATCGTCCCGACCGCCCCGATGCCGAGGACGACGCCGATGACGGCGTCCGGCTGGCCCAGGTCGTGCTTCAACCGGAAGATCACGATGTCGGTGAGCCCGAGCGTCAGGAAGATGAAGAACGACAGCAGCACCGTCAGCGCCCGCAGCACCGGCTGCCGCCACAGGAACACCGCCCCGGCCACCAGTTCCCGCCAGGGCGCCCCGTGTACGGCGGGCCGTTCGTGCCGGGCGAGCCGGACCAGGTACACGCCGACCGCGGACAGGGCGAAGCCGACGGCGTTGATGCCGATCGCGGCCGTGGGCCCGAGCCAGCCGGCCACGACGCCGGCCAGCATCGGGCCGAGCACGCTGGCGGCGGCGGCCGTGGCGTACAGCTTGCCGTTGGCCTCGGTGACGCGGTCCTCCCCGACCAGGGTGGGCACGGAGGAGACGTACGCCACCTGGAAGACCATGCCCACGGCGGCGGCCAGGGGCAGGACGGCGTATAGGAGCCAGATTTTGGGGCCGCTGAGCCAGGCCAGCGGGATGGTGGCGTACAGGACGCACCGCACGACGTCGCAGCCGATGAGCAGCTTGCGGCGGTCGAAGCGGTCGACGGCCACGCCGGCGAAGATCCCGGCGATGACGCCGGCGGCGCCGGAGACGCCGGTCAGCAGGCCCATCTGGGCGACGGAGCCGGTGACGTTGAGGATGAGGAGCGGGACGGCGATGATCGCGAAGGAGTCGCCGGCGACCGACAGCGTCTGGGCGCCCCAGAAGACCGTGAAGTCGCGCCGACGCCATAAGGGGCGCAGGTCCGCCTGGGTGTCCTCGTGCATAAAGCTCCTACAGGTCGAACTGGTACTGGTGCGTGTTGCGGTGGGCCCGGTAGCCCAGGCGCTCGTTGACCGCCAGCATGTGGACGTTGTCCTCGGCGGTGTCGGTCTCGACCTCGGCCAGGCCGGGATGCTCGGCGCGTAACCTGCGCACCATCGTGGCCTTGAGCCAGAGACCCAGGCCGTGGCCGCGATGCGCGGGCACCACCGCGGTGTCGTACTGCGCGGCCCGGCGGCGCTCCCCCGCCCTGATCACGATCTCGGTGTAGGCGGCCATCGTCTCGCCGTGCAGCGCGGCGAGGGTCAGCAGGGTGTCGCCGCGATCGGCCAGCACCTTGGCCATCTCCCTGACGGCGGCGGCGTCCCAGCGGCGGGCGCCGTAGTCCATCTCGCCGGTGGGCATGTCGTTCATGGCGTTCTTGGCCTCGGCGAAGGCGCCGGCCAGGCCGTCGGGGACGGTTCCGGTCCAGAACGCCAGGTCGTAGCCGGGCCGCGGGGTGTCGGCCGCCCGGCAGTCGGCCTTGGCCAGGTCGAGCAGCAGGTGCCGGAGCGTCAGCACGAGCCGCAGGCCGCGGGCCGCGCAGAAGGCGTCCCCGGGACCGTCCGCGGCCACCGCCGTGATCATCGACCGCCGCCGCTCGGCCCGCGCGGCCGACACCGCCGCCGCCAGCAGCAGCGACCCGGCGCCGCCGCGCCGCCGCTCAGGGCGTACGTGCAGGTCGAGCTCGCTCAGATGGTCCATGCCCGGCGCGTCGAACAACCGCAGCGCCGCCACCCCGGCCACCGGCCCGCCGGGCTCGGCCGCCATCCAGACCAACCGGCGGCTCCGTAACGGCGGCACGGTCAGCTGGGCGCGCGTGGGCACCGGCTGACCTGGAAGATCGTGCCCCAGCGACGCGGCCATCACCCCGTGCCACGCCTCGGCCTGCTCCGCCGACACCTCCGCCGACGGTGTTCCCTGGATCTTGTACGGCATGCCGACCACCCTAGGCCGCGCCTGCGTCAGGTGGTGGCCACGGGGGCGAGAGCGGGGCGTTTGGCGGTGCGCCCGTCGCCGGAGGACCGGCCGCGCAGCCGGCGGCCGATCCAGGGTCCGACGAAGCCGGCCAGCCAGCGCGTCTCCGTCGCGACCACCCGCCACGCGGCGGGCGCGGGCAGCGGCGGCAGGGGCTGCGTCCAGGCGTCGTCGCTGCCCGGCAGCTCCAGCACGTGGGCGAATCCGGCGGCGAAGCGGGTATGGCCCTCGGGACTGGCGTGGATGCGGTCGCTGCTCCACATCCGCCGGTCGGTGACGAACGCGAACGCGTGGGCGTCGAGGACGGTGACGCCGTGGCGGGCGGCGGCCCGGCGGACGCGGTCGTTGAAGTCGAGCACCCGCGGGGCCAGCCGGCGGATGAGCGGCGAGAGTTTGCCCAGGTCGGGGTAGGTGACGGTGACGACGCGGGCGCCGGAGGCGGTCAGGGCGGCGAACATGTCCTCCAGGACCCCGGCGGTCGCGGCCGCGCTGAAGCCGGGCCGGATGAGGTCGTTCATGCCCGCGACGACCGTGACCAGGTCGGGGCGCAGCGCCAGCGCCGCCGGCACCTGCTCGTCGCGGACCTGGGCGGCCAGCCGGCCGCGTACGGCGAGGTTGGCGTAGAGCAGGTCGGGGTTGTGGCGGGCAAGGTGCTCGGCCAGGCGGTCGGCGACCCCGCGGTGGCCGCCCAGGCCGTCGTCGTCGCCGACGCCTTCGGTCATGCTGTCGCCGAGCGCGACATAGCGCTGGTACGTGCTCACCCCCAGACCGTATCCCTGACCGCGGCCAGCACAGCGTGAAGGGTACGCAGAAAGCCCATTGCATAGGAAGGTTTCCTAATTAATACTGCGATCAACGCAGTTCAGAGCCCCCTGGAGGTTTGTATGCCCCGTCGCGCGCTCGCTCTCACCACGGCCGCGCTGGCCTGTCTCGGCGCCCTCGCCGTGAGCACCGCCCCCGCACGGGCCGCGGGCCCGATCGACGTCGTCATGAGCCCGCTCTCCCTCGGCGAGTACTGCGCCGCCAAGGTCAACTCCAGCTCCATCGTCGGCTTCTACAACGGCAGCCTCGGCTGCTACCGGTACGCCTCCAGCCTGGTCTACCTCGGCAGCGGCAGCCCCTCGGCCGCCTGTCAGTACTACAACCCCACCTAC
Source organism: Nonomuraea sp. NPDC059023 (assembly GCF_042740095.1). NCBI lineage: Bacteria > Bacillati > Actinomycetota > Actinomycetes > Streptosporangiales > Streptosporangiaceae > Nonomuraea > Nonomuraea sp. NPDC059023. The sequence goes on from NZ_JBHYIO010000042.1 coordinate 93,930, forward strand.
ACCTACCTCGGCTACGCCCAGGGCGGCGCCCAGTCCCTGGTCTGCAAGTACTCGGTCTAGGGTCTCAGGACTCCGCGTTCAGGTAGCGGCCCGGCGAGGTCCCCACGGTGCGGCGGAAGGCGGCGAGGAACGCGCTTGCCGTCGCATACCCCACCGCCCGCGCCACCGCGGAGACGGGCCGCCCTTCCGCGAGCAGCGGGAGGGCGGCCCGCAACCGCAGATGCGTCCGCCAGCGCTCGAAGCTCATCCCGGTGTCCTGGACGAACAACCGCGTGAGCGTACGCCGGCTCACCCCCGCGGCCCGCGCGTGCGCCTCCAGGCCGCGCGCGTCGGCCGGATCGGCGATCAGCGCGTCGGCCACGGCCCGCACCCGCTCCTCACGCGGGCGCGGCACGTCGATGGGCAGCGCGGGCAGCGGCCGCAGCAGGTCGAGCACGACCGCCTCGGCCCGCAGTCGCGGACCGTCGGCCAGGTCGTCGCGCCCCAGGTAGGTGAACAGATGGGCCAGCAGCCCGTCCACTCCCACCGGCGTGGGCTCCGGCCAGTCCAGGGTGCAGCGCTCCGGCGCCAGGTAGAGGCCGCACAGCACCGCGTCACGGGTCGCCCCGGTGCGGTGCTCCACCCCGGCCGGTATCCACAGCGCGACGGTCGGCGGCAGCACCCAGTAGGAGTCGCCCACGGCCACCCCGACCACCCCGCGCCGCGTCCAGGCGATCTGGTGGTGCGTGTGGGTGTGTGGCGGGATCCACTCCCCCGACGACAGCGGGAAGTGCCCGACCACGATCGCGCCGACGCCGGGTGGCACCTCGGTCTTCATGCGGGCCAGCCTATGTCCTCAGCGCGCTATCAACTGGCCCCATCGCGGATTGCGGCCATCGGCGGCCCGCGCCTAGCGTCGTCGGATGACGAAGAAAACCCCCGCACTGGCCGTTCTGTGCGTCGTGCAGTTCATGCTCGTCCTCGACGACACCGTGGTGAACGTCGCCCTGCCCGCCATCCGCGGCGAACTCGGCTTCTCCGCCGCCGGGCTGTCCTGGGTGGTCAACGCCTACTTCCTCGCCTTCGGCGGCTTCCTGCTGCTGTCCGGGCGGGCCGCCGATCTGCTGGGCAGGCGGCGGGCGTTCCTCATCGGGGTGGCCGCGTTCGGCGTGGCCAGCCTGGTCTGCGGCATCGCCCAGGAGCCGTGGCAGCTGGTGGCGGCCAGGTTCGCGCAGGGCATGGGCTCCGCGCTGGCCAGCCCGGCCGCGCTGTCGCTGATCACGTTGATGTTCCCCGGCGAGGGCGAACGCGCCAGGGCGGTCGGCGTCTGGGGCGCCATCGCGGCCCTGGGCGGCACGATGGGGCTGGTGATCTCGGGGGTGCTGACCGATCTGACGTCGTGGCGCTGGATCTTCCTGATCAACCTGCCCGTGGCGGCGCTGGCCCTGGTGCTCGTCCCCCGCCTGGTCGGCGAGAGCCGGGCCGCGCGCGGGGCCCGGCTGGACGTCCCCGGCGCCCTGCTGGGCACCGCGGCGGTGCTCGCGCTGGTCTACGGGCTGCTCCAGGCCGAGCACGCGGGCTGGGTCTCGGCCGCCGTCCTGCTCCCGCTGCTGCTGGCCGTGCTGCTGGCGGCGGCCTTCCTGGCGGTCGAGTCCCGTACGGCGCAGCCGCTCGTGCCCCTGGCGTTCCTGGCGGTCCGCATCCGGGCCGTGGCCAACCTCGCGACCCTGCTGTTCTCGGCCGCCTTCTACGCGATGGCCTTCCTGCTGATGGTCCACCTGCAGACGCGGCTCGGGTACAGCCCGCTGGTGGCCGGGGTGGCGTACCTGCCCTACGGGGGCGGGATCCTGGCCGGGATGTGGCTGTCGTCCCGCGCGGTGACCCGGTTCGGGACGCGGCCCGCGCTCCTGGTCGCGTTGACGGTCAGCGCGGCCGGGCTGCTGCTGTTGTCCGGGGTGGCACCCGGTGACGCCTATGCGAGCGGCGTCCTGCCCGGGATGCTGGTCACCAGCCTCGGCTGCGGCCTGAGCCTGCCCGCCCTGACCACCGCCGCCGTCTCGGGCACCACCTCGGAGGACGCCGGGGTCGGCTCGGCCGTCCTCACCTCGGTGCAGCAGGTCGGCGGGGCGGTGGGCATCGCGCTGCTGGTGACGCTGGCCGCCCAGCGCGGCTACGCGTTCGCCCTGGTCATCTGCGCCGCCCTGGTCGTGCTCGCCGCCGTCCTCGTCGCCACCGCCCTGCGCTCCAGCCGGTACGGCCGGCGCACGAAGACCCTTGAGAACCCCGGCCTCCACTGACGGACGCCGCTGGGAGCCGGTGTGGCGCCGTCCGGCGCGGGATGGCGCGGGATGGCTGCCGCCGGGCGCGGGGCGGCTGCCGCCGGGCGCGGGAGTTCGACCGCTGGGCGCAGCCGGCCGGATCGGGTCGGCTGGGCGGGGGGCGGTCCGCGTACAGGTGGCCGAATCGCACACCGCTCCAGCGAGGGGGACGAGATGATCGAACTGAGCACGTTCAGCCTGCCGGAGGCCATCACCGGGACGCGGGCGGACCTGGAGCTCGGCCGTACCATGATCGCGGCGTGGCGCAGGGACGGCATCTTCCAGGTCGCCGCCACCGCGCCCCAGCACGAGACGGCGCTCGCGGCGTTCGAGGCGAGCAGGGAGTTCTTCTCCCTGTCACTGCCGGAGAAGTCCAGCTATGTCAGCGACCTGAGCTACAGCGGCTACGTCGCCTCGGGCGAGGAGGTCACCGCGGGCGAGACCGACTACTCCGAGATCTTCACCGTCTGCCCGGACGTGCCGGTGCACGACGCGCGGGTACGCGAGCGCTGGCCCTGCCACGGCCCCGTGCCCTGGCCGGGCCCGCACTACCAGCGGCGGATGGAGACGTTCACGGCCGCGCTCGGCTCGATCGGCGACCGGCTGCTGCGGCTGGCGGCCCTGGGTCTCGGGCTGGGCGGGCCGGACACGCTGACCGCGCACACCACGGGCGGCTGGCACCACATGCGGGTACTGCGCTTCCCGCCGCGCTCCGCGCGGACCGCGCGCGGCATCGGCGCCCACACCGACTACGGCCTGCTGGTGATCGCCGCGCAGGACGAGGTCGGCGGCCTGTACATCCGGCCGCCGGTCGAGGGCGAGAAGCGGCCGCGCAACTGGCTGGAGGCGGAGAGCACCGCCGGCCTGTACGAGGACGAGCCGCCGTGGATCTTCGTCCGGCCGGTGCCGCGGGTGTTCACCGTGTTTCCCGGCGACATCCTGCAGTTCCTGACCGGCGGCTACCTGCTGTCCACGCCGCACAAGGTGGCGCTGGCCGATCGTGAGCGGTTCGCGATGGCGTACTTCCACGAGCCGAGCTTCGGCCGCTCGCTCGAGGACCCGTGCGGCGGCCCGCCGCTGCACTACGGGACGCACTTCACGAACATGTTCATGCGCTGCTACCCCGGACGCGCCGCCACCCGGCGCATCCACGAGGAGGGACGGCTGGCGAGGCTGCGCGAGCCGTACCCTAGCTGAGGCGGACGGCCCGCCGGGCTACGGCGTCAGCACGACCTTCCCGGCGACGGTGCCGGACTCGGCCAGCCGCAGGGCGTCGGCGACCCGGGCCAGGGGCAGCTGGGCGGCGATCCGGGCGGTGATGTCACCACGCTGGAGCGCGGCGAAGACCTGGGTGAGGTCGGCGCGCAGCCGCGCCCGGAACCGGTCCTTGGCCAGGGCGTGCCCCGCCCAGGCGTTGTAGAAGTACGCGTGGCGCCGGTTGGGCAGGGCGTTCCACAGCCAGACCCGGCCGAGCAGCTTGAGAACGGGCCACTGCTTGGACCCCTCGTCGTCGCGGGTGGAGGCGCTGCCGTAGGAGACGAGGGTGCCGCCGGGGGCGAGCAACCGCCAGGAGTCGACGATGCCGCGCCCGCCGACGTGGTCGAAGACGGCGTCCACCCCGCCGGGGGCGAGTTCGCGCACGCGCGCGGCGACGTCGCCGGCGCGGTAGTCGACGGGCACGACGCCCTGGGCCCGCAGGGCGTCGTGGTGGCGGGCGGAGGCGGTGCCGATGACGTGGACGCCCGCGGCCCGCGCGAGCTGGACGAGCACCGAGCCGACGCCGCCGTTGGCGCCGTGCACGAGGATGGTCTGCCCGGCGCGGACGCGGGCCTTGCGGTGCAGCATCTGCCAGGCGGTGATGCCGTTGACGACGAGGGTCTCCGCCTGCGCGGCGCCGATCCCGTCGGGCACCGGCACCACGTCCGCCGCGTCCACGAGCACGTGGCTGGCCCAGCCCCCGACCTTGACCAGCGCCGCGACCCGGACACCGGCCAGACCGGGCTCCACGCCCGCGCCGGTGTCCACCACCGTGCCGACCAGGTCGTAGCCGGGCACGAACGGGAACGCCGGCTGGTCGTAGTAGCGCCCGCGGCGCATCTGCTGCTCGGCGAAGGAGACGCCGGTCGCCTCCATCCGGATCAGAACCTGACCGGGTCCGGCGACGGGCACCTGCCCGTGCCGGATCCGCAGCCCCTCCGGCTCGACCTTGCCCGGCAGGACGACCTCGACGAGTTCCTCGGCGCCCATCGCAACCTCCGTTACTAGATCTCGTGTTTGTTAGAACCTATAACAACACGGCGGGAGGCAGGTGTCAACCAGTCGGTCAGGCCAGGGCCGGGATCTCGATCTTGGTGTGGTCGGCGGGGGCCGTCAGGCAGGGGAGCACGGCGTCACCCCGTTCCAGGCGTTCGCCCATGGACGAGGCGAGCCGCACCGTGCGCTCGATCTCGTACGCGTCGCCGGCCCGCGGCGTCACACGGAGCCGGAGCAGCCAGACGTAGCGGCCGTTGTGCTTGTTGCCCGTCTCCTCGGCCCCCAGCACCGCCGCCTCACACGGCACCGCCGCCGCGCGCTCCTCCGGCGTGAAGGTCACCAGCGCGGCCGACTCCAGGCTCGCGAACGAGATGGACCCCATGGTGAGCACCCCCGCGCCCAGGAAGAGGATCGCCGCGCCGGCGTACGCCCCCACCCGGGTCTGCGGCTTGCGCCGCAACCTGACGAACAGGATCACGCCGACGAGCGCGGCGATGGCGGCGCAGGTGCCGAAGACGATCGATCCCAATGCACTTCCCTCCGTTCCGAGGCCGCCAGTCGATCAGTCATCGCTTGCACGGCGGCTGCAGCCCGCTCTCAGCCGCTGAGGGCCGCGGCCCGCCGGGCGTCCAGTTCGTGCTGGAGGCGGTCCACGTCGCGGGCGTACGGGCGGTAGAGGAGCGTGAGGTACGCCCCGTTGGCCAGCATCAGCAGGACCAGAATCCACAGGAAGACCTGCTTGAGCCCGAAGACGTCGCCGAGGAAGCCGGCGCCGAGGCTGAAGGCGGCCCAGCCGATCGCCTCGAAGATCGAGATGTAGATGGCGAAGGCCGCGCCCCTCAGCTCGGGAGGCGTGATCGCCATGACCATCGGCCGGTTGATGCCGGGGTTGACGCCCTGCGTGGCGCCCATCAGCCCGAAGAACGCCGCGAACGGCACGATGGACGCGAACGCGATCTGGGTGCCGAGGAAGGCGGCCGCCGCGAAGCCGAACTGGGCGGCCTGCAGCACGGCGACCAGGCCGTAGCGAGGGCTGCGCCGGGCGGCCCAGTCGCCCAGGAAGCCGCCGGCCACGTTGCCCAGGAAGTAGCCGACGCCGAACGGCAGCAGCACGATGGAGGCCACGGCGGTGCTGAAGCCGTACACGTCGACGAGGAAGACCACGCCGAACGCCCCCACGAGCAGGTGGCCCGACAGCAGACGGGAGCCGAGCAGGATGCCGAAGCTGGGGATGCGCAGCAGCGCCAGCGCCTTGGTCCAGGTGAGCCTGGACTGGGCGGCGCGCACCTCGGGGTCGAGGTCGGCGAGCTGCCGCTCGGCGGCCCCGATGCCCGGGTCGCGAAACCACAGCCAGATGCCGATGCCGAGCAGCACGTTGAAGGCGCCGATGCCCCACAGCCCCCAGCGCCAGCCGTCGCCGACGTTGGCGAGCTGGCCCTTGACGGGACCGAGGACCGATCCGGCCAGCGCGATCACGCCGTAGAGCAGCCCGACGGCCTTTCCGCGCGCGGAGCCGTCGAACAGGTCGCCGATGATCTCGGTGATGATCGGGTGCGCGGCGGCGTACCCGGCGGCGAGGATGGTGTAGAAGATCAGCAACTGGGCGAAGTTCTGGGAGAAGCCGGCGGCGATGCCCCACACGCCCCACAGCCCCGTGGCCACGACGAGGACGTTCTTGCGCGACCAGCGGCGGGCGACCCACACCCACAACGGCCCCGTGAACACACCGACGATCTTGCCGGCGGCGGTGAGGATGCCGAGCGCGCCGAGCGAGAGCCCCAGCGACTGCCGGATCACCGGGAAGAGACTGTTGACCAAGCTGGCTTCGGTGCTGTCGACGAGCATCGCGCCGCCCAGCAGCGACAGCTGGCGCCATCGTCCGCGGATCTCGGCGGGCGCTTGTTGGGTAGCCTGAGACATCACGCCACCTCTTTCTGCGAGGAGGAGGAAAGGTGTTCGCCGGTGACGGGGTGGCCGCCCCGTCACCGGCTCAGAGCTCGGCGAGCTCTTCCGCGATCGCGCGGAGTCTGGGAGGTGGGAGCAGCCCGCCGGCCATCGCCGCGACGTCGATCAGCGGGGTGGCGCCGAGCATCTGCAGCAGCTCGGAGTCGACGATGCCGGGCACGTGCCTGCGCAGGACCTCGACGGCGACCGGGTCGGCGATCAGCGCCTTGACCGGGGTGCGCAGCGACAGCCTGCCCTCGGGGTAGTCCTCGGGCCGGGGAAGGGGCTGGGCGCTCCGCTCGGCCCGGTCGAGCTGGGCGCGTACGAGGAGGTGTTCCTCCGTGACCGCGCCGGTGACGGGGAGCCCGAGCCGCTCGAACTGGCCGGCGGGCGCGTCGCCGGCCCGCATCAGCTCGACCAGCAGACCGGCCATGCGCAGCTCGGCCGCGTCGTCGACGAGGGGCGCGCGCTGCTCGGGGTCGGTCTCCAGGTCGAACAGGAGCGTGCCGAAGTGGTGGGCGTCGACGAAGGTACGGCCCGCCACCCGGATCGTGCGCACCCCCTTGGTGAAGGCGAACGGCTCCGCCAGCTCGATGTTCGCCAGCTCGGCGGGCGAGAAGCGGCCGCGCATGTGCGTGGGCATGAGGGTGTGCTCGTGCAGGGGCTCGTTGGCGGCAGAGGCGGGCGCGCGCATGTAGACGTAGCGGCCGTCGGTGACGTTGACGTGGCCGCCGTGGATGCCGAAGAGGCCGGCCCGCCTGGTGGTCCCGGAGTTGAGGGGGATGCCCTGCATGTCGGCCGGCCGGTCGAGGCCGAAGTACTCCAGCAGCGTGGGCGCCAGGTCGATGGTCTGCACGAGCGCGTCGCGCCGCTCGCCCGCGGCGGCGGCGCGCGGGTCCCACACGAACAGCGGCAGGTGGACCAGCTCGTTGTACCAGGGCTGGACCGACTTGCCCCACCAGCCCTTCTCCCCCAGCAGCAGCCCGTGGTCGGTGCAGACGATCAGCAGCGTGTCCTCCCACAGGCCCAGCTCGTCCATGGTGTCCAGCACCCGGCCCAGGGAGTGGTCGCACATCGACAGCAGGGCCGCGTACTCGTAGCGGGCGTGGTCCACCTGCCGCGGCGTCTCGGTCACCCGCTTGTAGTCGGGCCAGTCGAAGTGCGGGCCGTCGTAGTCGTGCGGGTAGAGGTCCTTGTACCGCTTGTGGGTGAAGAAGGGCTCGTGCGGGTCGAAGGTCTCGATCTGGACGAACCAGCGGTCCTGCGCGGCGTTGGTCCTGACGAACTCCAGCCCGGCGTCGAAGGTCAGCGTCTGCGGGTGTTTCGCCTCGGTGTCCATGTACGGGCGGTTGACCCAGTCCTGACGGTAGATCGTGTGGCGCACGCGCTTGAGGTCCTCGGGCGTCTCCGGATCGGCCACCCGGCCCTTCCACGGATCGCCCTCCTGGCCGCGGAAGAACTCCCAGGTGTTGTAGCGGCCGTGATAGGTGGCGCCGCCGTCCTCCCAGTAGTGCGGGTGGTCGCTGACCAGGTGCGTGTAGACGCCGTTCTGCTTGAGCAGTTCCGGCATCGAGTCGTCGAACGGCTCCAGCGGGCCCCAGCTTCGGTGCAGGAAGTTGTAGCGGCCGGTGTGGATCTCGCGGCGGGCCGGCATGCACGGCATCGAACCGGCGTAGCAGTTGTCGAAGCTCACCGCCCGCTCGGCCAGCCGGGCGAAGTTCGGCGCGTGCGTCCAGTCTCCGCCGTAGGGCGGCAGCATGTGCCGGTTCAGGCTGTCGAACATCACCATGATCGCTTTCATCGGGCCTCCAGCCACGTCCGCGTCTCCTCCAGCCACGCCACCCACGCGTCCATGGCGGCGGCGCCGTAGTCGTGCATGCGGTCGAAGACCTCCTGCGCGCTCGCCTGATCGAGCTGGGGCAGCGCGTTCTCGAAGCGCAGGGTCCTGTCGCGGTGCCGGCTGCGGGCGACCTGCTCGTACCGGTAGGCCAGCTCGACGCGGAGCATCTCCAGCGCCGCCTGCCGGTCGAGCGCCACGGCGAAGCCGAACCGGGCGGTGAAGTCCGCGTCCTGGAAACGGCTCGACGGCTCGTAGGGCGAGCGGACCCACTCCAGCAGCACCCGCTCGCCGTGGGGGGTCAGCCGGTAGACCTTCGCGTCGGGCCGGCCCTCCCGCGGGTCGACCTCGAACTCCACCCATCCGTCGGCGACCATCCGGGCCAGCAGCCGGTAGATCTGGCTGTGGTGGGCGCGCGAGCGGACGAACTGCCCCTCCACCTCCAGCCACTTGCGCAGGTCGTAGCCACTGAACGGGCGGCCGGCCAGCAACGCCAGCAGGACGTACTCGAACCTCAACGAAGTCTCCTATGTGCAGATGCACTTATGTGAGTTGATTCATATACTCCTGCCATGGAGCCGTCAATGCCCTGTTGCACGCCGGTGGCGGGACAGACCACCGGCCCCCACGCCCTCCCGGCCCCCTCACCGGTCCCGATCGCCCACGACGACGTGGCGCTCCCCGGCGGCACGTTCCTCATGGGCGACGCCTTCGGCGAGGGCTATCCCGCCGACGGGGAGACCCCGGTCCATCCGGTACGGCTGGCGCCCTTCCCGATGGACGCCACCGCGGTCACCGTCGCCATGTTCGAGGCGTTCACCCGGGCCACCGGCTACCGCACGGACGCCGAGCGGGCCGGCCACTCCGCGGTCTTCCGCCTGGCCGTCGCCGCCACCCGCGCCGACATCCTCGGCTTCGACCCGGAGGTTCCCTGGTGGGCCACGGTCGCCGGGGCCGACTGGCGCCACCCCTTCGGGCCGCTGTCGGAGGCCGAGCCCGGCCACCCCGTCGTCCACGTCTCCTGGAACGACGCCGCCGCCTACTGCGCATGGGCGGGACGGCGCCTGCCGACCGAGGCCCAGTGGGAGTACGCCGCCCGCGGCGGCCTGTCCCAGCGCCGGTTCGCCTGGGGCCAGGAGCTCACGCCCGGCGGCCGGTGGATGTGCAACATCTGGCAGGGCTCGTTCCCGCACGACAACACCGGCGAGGACGGCTGGCTGGCGACCGCCCCCGTCCGCTCCTTCCCCGCCAACGGCTACGGACTGTATGAGATGGCCGGAAACGTGTGGGAATGGTGTGCCGACTGGTTCTCCGCCACGGCCTACGCCGATGCCGCGCGGGCCGACCCGGAAGGCCCGCCCGCCGGTGAGCGGAAGGTGATCAGGGGCGGGTCGTACCTGTGCCACGACTCCTACTGCCACCGCTACCGCGTCGCCGCCCGCTCCGCCGGCTTCCCCGGCTCCAGCAGCGGCAACTGCGGATTCCGCACGGCAGGGCCGGCGTAGACCCGACCGGCATGGAGCCGAACCTCCACCCGGCCGTGGCACTCCAACCCTGCGTACGGCACGCGACCACCGGAAGGAAGAACGCCATGAAGATGCTCATCGCTGCCCTGGCCGGCGGGGCGCTGCTGCTCTCGGGCACCCCCGCGCTCGCCTCCGGGCCCACCCTCGGACCGTACGGCGTCGGCAAGCTCAAGCTCGGAATGACCGCCAAGCGGGCCAAGGCCACCGGAACGGTCGTTCTCAAGTGGCGCGACAAGCACAGCAGCTGCTCCGGCTGGGATCTGAAGGCCCATCCGACGGGCAAGAACAGCGTCGGGCTCTACATCTCCAAGAAGCGCGGCGTGGCCGTCATCTTCGCGGGCAAGGGCATGAGAACGCCGGAGGGCATCGGGATCGGCGCCACGATGCGGCAGATCAGGCGGGCCTACCCGAAGGTGAGGACACCGCGCGGGCTGAACCCGTACGTCCGCGTGCCCGGCAACCCCAAGGCGTACTACACCTTCTTCGTCGGTAAGAAAAAGCTCGAACAGCTGTCGATCGCCGTGGTCTGGCAGGACTGCGTGAGCTAGCCGAGGGCCCGGCCGGAGCCGGGCCCTCGTGGGACTACATGGGCTGCCAGAGCGCGAAGAGGTTGGTGGGCTCCCAGCCGACCTGGGAGGTGTGCCCCTGCCTGCACCGGTAGGTGATGCCCTGGTAACGCACCATGGCACCGGTCTGGTAGCTGACGCCGGGCGCCCACTCGGGTGTGCCGCCGGTGTAGGTCACGCTGGGCGTGGGCGTGGCCGTCGGGGTGGGGGTCGCCGTCGGGCTGGGAGTGGCCGTCGGAGTGGGAGTCACCGTCGCGGTCGGGGTCGCGGTCGGGGTGCCGGCGCAGGCGCCCAGGTCGCGCCACACGTCGTTGGTGCCGGGCTGGTTGCCCTGCGTCCACCAGCGGGCCTCATAGGCACGGCCGTTGTGGGAGACGCGCTGGCCGCCGTTGTACACCTTCCCGGCCTCCCACGCCGGATCGGTGCAGGTGCCGCCGGTCGGCGTGACCGTCGGGGTCGGCGACGGGGTCACCACACCCCCGCCGCGGGCCAGGTCCTGGACCACGCCGTAGCTCTTGCCGCCGAAGGTGACGGTGAAGTTGTTCGGGCCCGGCGCGGGCAGGTAGTAGACGTAGTCCATGGTCACCGAGGCGCCGGGGGCGAGCGTCTGCCAGGTGGGCAGCTTCACCGAGACGCGGTGGTAGTCACCCTTGAGCCCGCCGATGTTGTTGGCCCCGGTGTGCTCGCTGCTGATCACCCGCAGCCCGAACCCGGACTGGTCCTTGGCGTTCGGCGGCGAGGCGGTCGCGTAGTCCCACTGGAACTCGGTGCCGCCGGGCAGCGTGAACGCCGACCTGTTGGTGATCTTGAGCTTGGGGCTGATCGGGTAGTTGCTGTCGCCGACGGGGAACTGCTCCGCGGCGAAGCCCACGTCGATCTTCTCCGCGGGCAGCGCCGTCTTCGCCCTGGTCGCGGTGTACGGCGCCGCCGTCTTGAGCGTGTCGTGCACCAGCGTGGTCAGCGTGTCGCCCATGAAGTACTCGCTGCCGGTCCACTTGTAGTCGCCGGCCAGCTCCCAGATCATGATGCCGCCGAGGCCCTTGTCCCTGACGTACTCGGCCTTGGCCTTGAGCGACTGCTCGTCCTCGGTGGACAGGAACACCTTCTTGCCGCTGTTCCAGAGCCACGGGGCGACGAGGGTGGTGTCGTAGTTGCGGGTGTAGGTGCCGGTGATGCCCTCGGTGACGCCGTACGCGCCCAGGTAGGAGCCGGCGATGCCGCGTTCGAGGTTCTTGGCGTGCCACATCGGGTTGGACCCGGCGCCCACCTCGCGGCCGTTCTCCTTGTCGTGCCACAGGTTGTCGATGCCGGTGGCGCCGTCGCCGCAGGTGGTCAGGCCGGTCGGGCACGTGGTGCCGACCGACTTGCCCCACAGGCCGGAGGTTCCGCCGGTGACGTTCTTCCAGCCGCGGGTGTAGTACGGCACGCCGATGTTGATCCGGCCGGGCGGCAGGGCGCCGCGGTAGTAGTGGTAGGACCAGTCGGTGTTGAGGTAGCCGATGCCGCCGTACTGGGAGGTGGTGTAGACGCCCCACTTGGCCAGCTCGGCGTCCTTGCCGTCGTCGTAGAGCGCGGCGTTCGGGCCGACGAACTCGTTCCAGGCGCCGTGCAGGTCGTAGGACATGATGTTGAGGAAGTCCAGGTACTGGGTGACCTGGAAGGTCTCCATGCCGCGCAGCAGATACCCGGAGGCGGGCACGGCCGCGGTGAGCTGGTAGTACTTCCCGTCGGCCGCGGCGGCCCTGTCCAGCCGGTCGCGCAGCGTCTTCATCAGCGCCGCGTACCCCTGCATGAGCCGGCCGCGCCGGGCGTTGGCGATCTGCCAGTCGGCCGGGTTGCCGGCGTCCTTCATCGAGGTGGGGTACTCGTAGTCGATGTCGACCCCGTTGAAGCCGTACTTCCGGATGAAGGCGACGGCGGAGTCGGCGAAGGTGTCGATCGCGGCCTGGCTGTCGGTCATCGTGTAGAAGCCGCCGGAGGCCACCCGGTTGCCGTTCGCGTCGAGGTACCCGCCCGTCTCGGCCCACCCGCCGACGCTGATCAGCGTCTTGACGTGCGGGTTGGCCCTCTTGAGCGTGGTGAGCGCGTTGAAGTGCCCCTTGTACGGCAGGGCCGGGTCGTTGCCCGCCAGGTCCAGCCCGGTGGCCGGGTTGGTGGCCGAGTCGGCGCCCACCGAGATCTTGTTGTCCGCGCCCACGTGGGCGAAGGCGTAGTTGATGTGCGTGATCTTCGACCACGGGATGTTCTGGGCGAGGTAGGCGGGCTGGCCGTTCCCGCCGTGGCGCCAGCCGGTGAAGTAGCCGATCACACGGCGCGGATGGTTCGCGCCCATGCTCTCGCGGCCCTGCTCGTCGTAGGCGGAGCAGTAGGGGACGCTGACGCCGGGCGTTCGGTGGAGCCCGTCGGGGCGGCAGGTTTCGTGGTCGACGGCCGCCGCGGCGGATCCGGCGAGGGTCGCCGCGACCAGGGCCATCGAGGCCGCCACGGCGGCTAAGGACAGACGCGCTCGCTTACGCATGGTTCGCCATCCAAGGGGGGTGATAATGCGCTCTTGTGCGCGAAGGTAGGCGCTCTCACCAGGTGCGTCAACGCTTTCTTTTAGGAAAGTTTCCAAATAATTCAGCGGTCAGCAGCGCCCGAGCCACCACCATCCGCCGGCCAGCTCGAAGGACGGGCACAGGCTCGTGCCGAACCCGTCGTAGGGACCCGCCTCCGGCCGCCCGGTGAAGTGCCCGTATCCGACGGCGTCGTCCGGAACGCCGATCCAGTCGGGCACGAACCGGACCGGCCGCCCGCCGCTGGTGCCGATCACCGCGACGCGGCAGTTGGCCGAGACGAAGCAGATCCCGGCCGGCAGTTCGGCCCCGTAGTACTCCCCCTCCGGGACCCGCGTCTCGGCGGCGACAGCGAAGGCCGGCCGTTCCACCCAGAACCGCACCCGGGCCCGCGCCTGCGGCTCAAGATGCAGGAAGAGCGCCCCGCCCAGACCGGCCAGCGCCAGCAGGGCCGTGGCCACCACCGGCCAGCGGCGCGCGTCCCGCCCGGCCCGCCAGATCGCCAGGCCGAACAACGTCACCAGCAGTACGAGGATCAGGGCCAGCAGCGGCAGCGCCAGGATCCAGAACCGCGTCACCAGCCAGCCGGTGTGCAGCGCGACGCCGAGCGCGATCACGGCCAGCGGGACGGCCGCCAGGACGGGTTTGGAGATCACCGGCCCACCTTAGAACCGCCGCGTGCAGGATTCTGCGGGAAGATGTGCGGATCACGCGCACGTTGATCCCCGGGCGGCGGCTGCGGTCGCCACCCGGGGACGCCTCACACGGCACGCACCGCGGCCGACGCCTACGAAGCCCTCGGCCGCGCGTCGTCGATGAGCGCGAACACGGCCCCCGAGACGTCGGCCACCAGAGCCATCCGTCCGGTGGAGACGTCGATGGGATCGCCGATCACCGATCCGCCGAGGTCGGTCACGCGTACCACCGTCGCGTCCGTGCCCACGGCCGGATCGACCGCGAAGTACACGAGCCAGTACGGCAGGACGTAGGACTTGTCCGCGTGACGGCCCAGCCGGGTCTGCCCGCCGGCCGACCAGACCGTGTAGTCGAAGTGCCGCCCGTCGCCGATCTGCCGCTGCTCGTAGCCGAACAGCCGCCCGTAGAACGCGTCGATGCGCCCGCCGTCGATGGTACGCAGCTCCGCCCAGGTCAGCGTGCCCGGCCTGCCCACGCCGAAGCCGCCGAAGCCGCCGGCACCGTCGGCGCGCCACAGGCCGAAGACCGCGCCCGCCGGGTCGGCGGCGACGAGCGCCTCCCCCTGCCCGGGAGCCAGGTGCGGGCCGAAGACGATCTGCCCGCCGGCCTCCTCGATGCCCTTGGCCGCCGTCTCCACGGCGCCGGCGTGCACGTAGAGCGTCCATACGGCCTGCTCGCCGTCGCGGACGCCGGCCACGACGTCACCGTCGAGCTCGGCGTAGACGTAGTCGCCCGCCGGCGCATAGGTCCAGCCGAAGAGACCGGAATAGAAGTCGCATGTCGCCGCGCGATTCGCGGTGGCGATGTCCACCAATGCGGGTGCGCCGGAAACGACCGGACTGAGCACGCGTACCCCTCCTCATTCCTGTCCGTGCTGACTCATGGATCGGCGACTCCGAGAAGCGCGCGGAGCTGCCGCAGGACAACGACGCGCAACCGGCCGGCGTCGAAGTAGTCATGGTCGAGGACGCGCGGGATGACCAGCCCGTCAAGCAGCGCGATGAGCGCCGTCACCACGTCCTCGACGTCGTCGGCCACGTGGAACTCGCCTTGTTCGACGCCGTCGCGGATGGCCTCGGCGAACGGCCGCCGGTAGCGCTGCTGCAGGCTCACGCTGTGCGAACGCAGCTCGGGATCGTGCACCGCCGCGTGCCAGAACTCCATCAGCATGCGCCAGGTGCCGATCGGCATCGGCGCCAGCCCTCCGTCCACGAGCGCGACCAGGCGCAGCCACGGCGTCGGCTCCTGATGGCCCGCCTGCTCCAGGCGGGCGACCTCCCGTTCCGTGGAGTGGTGCAGCGCCTCGACGAGCATGTCGTCACGCGAGCCGAAGTAGAACTGCAACGTGCTCACCGCCACCCCCGCCATCTTGGCGACGTCGGTGAAACGCGTGTGCTCGTAACCGCGCTCGGACAGGACGGCGACGACCACGTCGAGCACCTCTGCCCGGCGGCCACCGCCGACCCTGCGGCGGCGCGAGGGGACGGATGTTGAACTCACGCCGCGATCGTATCTCCGTACGGTACGGCTCACCAGTACGAGAAATCGTATGGCTGTCCGGCTTACCCGCTCACACCACCTCGAAGGTGCTCATCATGGCCATGTCCTCGTGTTCCAGGTTGTGGCAGTGCATGACATACCGGCCGCGGTAGCCGGTGAAGCGGGTGATGATCTCCACGGTCTGCGTCTCGCGCAGCTCGACCGTGTCCTTCCAGGCCGGCGGGCCCTCGGGGCGCTCGCCGCCGGCCGACAGCACCTGGAAGGGCGCCAGGTGCAGGTGCACCGGGTGGGAGACGTCGCTGGTCAGCCGCCAGATCTCGACCTGGCCGAGCTTGGGCCTGGCATCGACGCGGCGTACGTCGAAGGGCTTGTCGTTGATCATCCAGCCGGTGTGGCCGTGCAGGGTGCCGCTGGTGAAGGAGAAGTCGCGGGTCACCGCGGCCGTGGCCGGGTCGAGGCGCTCGATCCGGGAGAGCGTCTGGGGGATCGCGGAGTCGTCACGAGCCTCGCGGGCGACGGTGAACCGCATCACCCGCGCCTGCGGGCCCTCCTCGCCGAGGAGGTTGCGCAGTTCGACGTGCTCGCCGACGCGGTAGGCGGCGAAGTCCACCACCACGTCGGCCCGCTCGCCCGGCGCCAGCCGTACCTGCTCGACGGGGTGGGGGGCGGCCAGCAGGCCGCCGTCGCTGCCGATCACCACCATCTTGCCGCCGGGCGGCAGGGCGAGCTCGTAGGTGCGGGCGTTGGAGCCGTTGAGCAGCCGCAGCCGGTAGCGGGCCCGGTCGACCGCGAGATCCGGCCACGGGGCGCCGTTGACCAGGATGACGTCGCCGAGCAGACCGCCCATGAACGCCTCGCGGGCGCCGGGCCCGTTGTCGCGCACCGGGTAGGGCATGGTGCCGTCGGTGTGGAAGGCGCGGTCGCAGATCATCAGCGGCACGTCGCGCTCGCCGGAGGGCAGCGGCAGCGCCGCCTCCTCCTCGTCGCCCACCAGGAAGAACCCGGCCAGGCCGCGCCAGACCTGCGGGCCGGTGTGGTCCATGGTGTGGTCGTGGTACCAGAGCGTGGCCGCCCGCTGCTCCAGCGGGAAGACGTAGTCGCGCTGGGTACCCGGCGCGACCAGGTCGGTCGGGAAGCCGTCGGACTCCGGCGGGGTGTGCCCGCCGTGCAGGTGGGTGACGGTCGGCGCGCCCAGCGTGTTGCGCACGCGCACGACGGTCCGCCGGCCGCTGCGCGCCCGGACGGTGGGGCCGGGGAACTTCCCGTCGTAGCCCCAGATCGGGGTGCGCAGGCCGGGCAGGATGTCCGCCTCGGCCGCGCGCTGGACGAGCTCGTAGTAGTCGGTGGTGCCGTCGCTGCGGTACGGCTTCGCCACCGGTGGCAGCGGCAGCGGAACGGCGAACGGCCGGGGCAGCGGGGCCGTACTGGCGAGGATCTTGGGCAGCGGGGTGCGCCCGGTCAGCGAACACCCCGGGACGCCCAGCGCCGCGACCGCCCCCAGACCGAGCAGCCCCAGCGCCCGCCGCCGCGAGACGTTCACGCCGCCGCCGCGGCGGGGCGGCGGTCCGCCCAGATCTGGACGGTCTGGATCAGGCTGCCGCCGAACATCAGCACGCCGAGCGGCACGTGCAGCGTCTTCATGTGGGCCATGCCGAGCGCCATCTGGGCCAGGGTCAGCACCAGCATGCCGGCGGCGGGCCCGATGGCCGCGCGCCGGCGCGCGACGAGGGCGGCGACCAGGTTGACCAGCACGACGAGCGCCACCGCGATGGCCGTGACACTGTGCGCGGCCCGCCCGCCGGGCGAGGACAGCAACATGCCGGCGGTGACCGCCTGGAGCAGCAGGACCAGGGTCTGCAGGGTGAGCGTGATGCGCAGGAACCTCATGCCGGAAATCTTCATCCAGCCCCGGCTACGCGGACGTCCCACCAGCGGTGATGCGGCGCCTACTCCCCCGGTACGAGTTCCGGGCCACCCGCTACAGCCGGGGCGGTACCCGGCAGACTGGTGGGCATGGGCGAGCATCGGCTGGCGGGCGGCAGGGTCAGCGGCGCGGTCCGGGTCGGGCGGACCGTACGGCGGCGTCCCGGCTACTACGGCGACGCCGGGTTCGTCCGCGACCTGCTCGGCTTCCTGGAGCGGGCCGGGTGGGACGGGGCGCCGCGGTATCTGGGCGTGGATGAGCAGGGGCGCGAGACGCTCTCCTTCCTGGACGGGCATGTGGCGTGGGCGCCGGAGCAGCCCGAGGCGGTCGGCGCGGACGCCAGCCTGGCGCGGGCCGGCGAGCTGACCAGGCAGTTGCACGACCTGACCGCCGGCAGCCCGCTGGCGGGCGCGGGCGAGGTGGTCTGCCACAACGACCTGTGGCCGGGCAACATCGTCTACCGCGACCTCGGGCGGGGACTGCGGCCGGTGGCGTTCATCGACTGGGACCTGGCCGCGCCGGGCGCGCGGATCCACGACGTCGCCCGGCTGTGCTGGCAGTACGCGGGCTGGTGGGACGGTGCCGACCCGGCCGAGGCGGGCCGGCGGGCCCGGGTGATCTGCGACGGCTACGGCCTGGCCGACCGCGCCGAGCTGACCGAGACGGTGCTGTGGTGGCAGGACCGCTGCCGGCGGGGCATCGCGGCGGCGGCCGATGCCGGGGACCCCGCGATGGTGAGCCTGCGGGAGGCGGGAACGGTCGAGCAGGTCAAGGCCTCCCACGCCTGGGTACGCCACCACCGCGCGGCCCTCGACCGGACACTGGGCTGACCCGGCGCCCGGCCAGGCAGGGGCGGCCCGGCGTGGATGGCCCGGTGTCCGGCCGGGCGTGGGTGGCCCGGCCGGACACCGGTGAGTGGCCCTGCCGGGCTGGGGAG
>NZ_JBHYIO010000043.1:0-91291 GCF_042740095.1 Nonomuraea sp. NPDC059023
CCGCGCCCCCCCCCCCCCCCCCCCGGGGCCCCCCCCCCGGACCCCGGGCGGCCGGCCGGGCACGGCACGGAAACCCGGTCTTCGAAAACCTCGATCAGGGTCAAGCAGTTCTTCCGAACCCGGGGTTGTCTCGGACCGCAGGTGCGCAAATGTAACCGCGTGCCAGTTACATTTGCTCGCTCCCCGGTTACATTTGCCGCTCGCTCAACCCGAAGCCCCGTACGCACAACCTGCGCGCCGGCGCCGCGCGCGAGGACGCACGTCAGCGTCGGATGGACTCAGCCTTCTGGCCACTAGCCGGTCAGCGATGTACCGCGCAGATATCCTGGCGATACGGTCGATCTTTGACTGCTTTTAACAGCGGCTCCCATAGCACGTAGTCGGGGTTCACATGCCGTTCCAGGACGATGGCCGCGACCCGCTCGGCTCCGAATTTGGCTTCTTGTCTCATGCAACCAGTGGTTGCGTGTTGGCGGGCCAACCGCTAAGGTGACGTGCAACCAAAAGTTGCACGTAGCGAAGTGGGGACGAGCATGGAGTACGGGAGTATCGAGCGGGAGATTCACGTCGAGGCCTCGCCCGAGGTGGTCTACGAGGTCGTCAGCCGCCCGGAGCACATCTCGCAGTGGTGGAGCGACGACGCCTCCATCGAACCCACCCCAGGCGCCGTCGGCGAGCTCGTCTGGGGTGATCGGGTGGACGTCGTCCCGTTCACCGTGGTCAGCGCCGAACCGCCGCGGCTGTTCTCGTTCCGCTGGTGTCATCCCGGCGGCAAGGTCGACGACTCCGTCGGTTCGCTGCTGGTCACCTTCGAGCTCACCCCGTCCGGCGACGGTACGCGGATCCGGCTCACCGAGTCCGGGTTCCGGGAGATGGGCTGGGAGGCGGCCAAGCTGGAGGAGGTCTACAGCGATCACGTCGTCGGGTGGGACACCTTCGTGCCCCGGCTCGGGGAGTACATCGCGCGGCTGGTGTCGGCTCCGTGAGTGCCGCCGTCGACGACGAGCTGTGGTCCGCGGTCGGTGACCCGACCCGTCGGCGGATCCTCGACCTGCTTCTGGCGGACGGCAACGGCACCGCCACCAGCCTCAGCGAGCGGCTGCCCGTGACCCGGCAGGCCATCGCGAAACATCTCGGCGTGCTCGACCGCGTCGGTCTGGTGCACGCGGCGCCGTACGGGAGGGAGAGGCGGTACCAGGTGGACGAGGCGCAACTCGCGCGCGCGGTCGCCCAGTTGTCCGCCGTGGGCGCGGCGTGGGACGCCAGGCTGCAGCGCATCAAGCGGATCGCCGAGGCGATTCAGCGCAACAGAGACGAACAGTGAGAGGAGCTCGACATGGTGGACATCCTTCACCGAGTGGGCATCAAGGCACCGGCCTCCGAGGTGTACGCGGCCCTGACCACCACCGGCGGACTCGCGGGCTGGTGGACGACCGACACCAAGGACGTCGGCGACGACGTGATCGCGTTCCGGTTCGGGGCCGGTGGGTTCGACATGAAGGTTCTCGAACTCCAGCCGGACAAGCGTGTGCTGTGGGAGGTCGTCGAGGGGCCCGAGGAGTGGATCGGCACGCACGTGGTCTGGGACCTCGACCGGGCCGACGACCAGACCATCATCCTGTTCAAACATGAGGGCTGGGCGGAGCCGGTGGAGTTCATGCACCACTGCAGCACCAAGTGGGCGCTTTTCCTGATGAGCCTCAAGTCCCTGGTCGAAACCGGGACAGGCGCCCCGGATCCGCACGACGTCAAGATAGACAACTGGAACTGACGCTCAACCGAGGACGAACGGGAGCTTCGCCGCCAGATCGCCCAGCTCCGCCCGTTCCGCTTCGGTGGGGGCACGCCGTCCGGTACCGACCAGCAGCGCGTCCGTGTCGGAGAACGACTCCGGGAACGCGGCCCCGGCGATCTTCTCCAGCATCTCGCGAGACCGGGCCAGCCCCTCCGCGGGCGGCCCGGCCACCTCGGGCAGGTACGCGATCAGGTCGAGATGGTGCAGCGTCCACTCGATGACGTACGCCGACAGGTAGTCACCCGCCGTGAGCACGATGTCCTTGGTGCCGACCCAAGCCCCCGGATCAGCCAGTACGGCGGCGCGCCCGGCGGCCGAGCCGACGTCGTCAAGGTGGAACTTGAGCATCCAAGGCTCCCCGTAGGCGGCCGCCAGCCGCACGGTCAGCGCGTCGAGCGGATCGTCGCCGGTCGGGGGCGTGCCGGTGACCTCCCAGTAGGTCACCGCGTCGCGGGTCGGCTCCGTCTCGGCCGGGGTCACGAGAGTGATCAGGACATCCTGGGCGTCAATGACGAGATGGCAGGCCAGGTCCCGTACCAGCCAGCCGGAACAGCCCGACGGCTTCGCGAAGTCCTCGTCGGGGAGTTCGGCGACCGCCGTACGCAATGCCGTCCAAGAACGTGAGAAGAGGTCCACCTCGGCAGACTATGGCGCGATCCTGCACCGCGCACGGCCGAACCGTTCCTAAGATCGTCAGATGACCGCCATGCCGACCACGACCGACTACGCCTGGGCCGACAGTGGCACCCTCGACGACCCTTACTGCCTGACACTCGTACGCGGGCTCACGCCCGAGGAGTTCATGGCACGGGTGCACGCGGAGACCCGCCCCCGGCCCATGCGCCTGGACGCGGACTTCCACGACGTCAGCTACGACCTGCGAAGCGCCGGTGAGGCCCTCTTCATCGGCGCCGCGGCCGTACCCGGCGAGAACTGGACGCTCGCCTACGAGAGCAACGGCCACCTCGGCATCACCGCGGAGGCGATGATCCCGGTGTCGATCGGCACCCGGGTCGTCTCCCACTACGAGGGCGGAAACGGCCGCTACCGGTTCTTCTGGGCCGAGGACGGCGACGTCCGCCTCGACTTCGACCCGTTGTACGCCAACGACCGGCGCGGCAGCACCCCGGACGCCCTGCTCGACGACATGGTCGAGATCGGCTACGACCTGCGCGACGACGCCTCGGTGGAGGACATCGACTTCACCTTCCCGCTCATCGCCGCCTCCTTCGCCCTGGCCGAACGCCTCACCGGCATCCGCGTCACCCCCGAACTCCTGGCCGACCGCACCTTCCTCTGCGGCCAGGCCCGCGTGCCCTTCCCCCAGGATCGTTAGCCGTCGCGTGCACCGGCATGGCACGTGGTTACATTCGCGCGCCTGGCCCGCATGAAGACAGCCCCGGGCGTGGAAGGAGCGCTTGACCCTGGTTGATCGCGCGAAGCGCGCCATCCGCGAGGAGCATGCCCTTAGGCGGGCGAAGGCACCCGAGGCGTACCGAATGATTCGGACATTGCCCGAAATGTGGGGCAGGGCCAGCGCCACATGCAGCTCCGGCACCGCAGGATCGGATGGGCCGTGTCGCTCGTGATCCCCCCGGCGTCACGAGGCTGGTGCAGGTCGAGCAGGCGCAGGCCGAGCTCGGCGAAGGTCAGCAGGGTGTCTCTGGCGTCGCCGAGGAAGTCGAGGTCCTCGCCGGCCAGCCTGGTGCGGACGGGGACGTACCCGTCGTTGTTGAGCAGCCCCCGCAGGCGCCCTGCTTCGTCGTGCCACGAGGTGGCCTTCTCGGTGCGGATGTGGATGGCCTCCAGCTGTTCGCGCAGGCGCTGGCGCTGGGGATCTTCGGAATGCTCTGTGGTCATGTGTACGCTCGGGCCCCTGGCTTCCGTGATGCGATGGTATTGACCAGGAGGGCCCGTGCAACCCCCCTTTCCGGCACTTGCCGGTGTCACAGTGTCAAGCTTCGCGTACTCTCCGTTTTCATGGAGCCCAAACGCGGGACAAAAACCTGGCGTTCCACTATCGGCGTGAGAACGTGACCAGACGCCTCCACCCCGCTAGCCTGCCCATGTGGAGCTCAAGGTCTCGACTCGATCACATGCCGGCCATGCACTAGTTGCGATCGCCGGTGAAATCGACCTCTATACGGCGCCCCGCCTGCAGCAGGAGTTCACTCGCCTCCTGCAGGACGGGCCCAATCGCGTGGTCATCGACATGTCCCTGGTGGAGTTCTGTGACTCCACGGGGATGAACGTGCTGCTGTCAGCACTCAAACGCATGAAGGAGCAGGGGGGTGAGCTCGACGTGGCCGCCCCACGCCCCGCGGTGCGCAAGATCCTTCAGGTCACGGGACTCGATTCGGTGTTCACCGTGCACGATGAGGTGCCCGAGGAGTTCCTGATCTCCGAGGGGTCATGACGCCGGACACGGCGGTCGTCATCCCGGCCAAGAACGAGGCCGACCGCATCGGCGCGACCGTACGGGCGGCCCTGGAACTGCCCGGGGTCGATCTCGTCGTGGTCGTCGACGACGGCTCGCTCGACCAGACCGGCCGGGTGGCGCGGGCGGCGGGCGCCAGGGTGGTGCGCCACAGCCGCAACCGCGGCAAGGCCGCCGCCATGGAGACGGGCTCGGAAGCGGTCCGTCTGCTCGACGGCGACACGCCTCGGCACCTGCTGTTCCTGGACGCCGATCTGGGCGAGTCCGCGCGTACGGCGGCCGCCCTGATCGAGCCGGTACGCGCCGGCAAGGCGGACATGTCGATCGCGGTCTTCGCCACCCGGGTACGGCTCGGCGGCCACGGCATCGTCGTCCGCCTGTCCCGCGACGGCATCCGGCGGGCCACCGGCGGGTTCGAGGCGACGCAGCCGCTCAACGGCCAGCGCTGCCTGACCAGGGCGGCGTTCGAGGCGGCCAGGCCGCTGGCCCACGGCTTCGGCGTGGAGACGGGGCTGACGATCGACCTGGTGCGCAAGGGCTACCGGGTGGCCGAGGTCGAGGTCGAGATGGCTCACCGGGCCACGGGCAACGACTGGCGCGCCCAGTTGCACCGCGCGAAGCAGTTGCGGGACGTGGCGCTGGCGCTGGCGGTCAGGGAGCCGGCGGTCCGCGGCGCGCTCGGCAAGCGGCCCGCCCGTTAACGCGGTTCCGGCCCTCAATTGAGGGCGTTGCGGACGTGTCTCGGCGGTTTCGGCCGCCAGGACGGTCCGTTACGGCTGCTTGCGCAGGAGCTCGACCAGGGAGGCGATGCTCTGGTCGGCGCGTCCTTCCGCGACCGCCCGCCTGAGCAGGTCGTGCATGGGCTCGTGCCAGGTGACGTCCAGGTTGCCCTCCCGGCCGATCTCGTGGTCGTGCGAGATGCCCTCGTGGAAGAGGCCGAGCGCCGACTCGGGGTCGGCGTAGTCGCCCTTGTCCACGGCCTCGGCCAGGGACGGCAGCAACTGGATGATCATTTCCAGCCACTTCGTCTCGTAGCGCACCAGCGAGCTCGCCTCCAGCCCGCGTGAGGTGACCAGCGCCGCGCCTTGGAGGAAGGCGACGATGGTCGGCAGCAGCGTGCCGCCCACGGCCAGCTCGTACAACCCGGCCAGATCCGGCTCCTCACCCAGATGCACGGTGTCGCCGCCCAAGACCCGCAACGTCGGCGCATAGCGGTCGAAGACCGCCCGGTCGCCGCTGTAGTACAGCAAGGTGTCCGGCAACCCGACCGCCGAGGGCACGTTCTTGATCGCGCCCGCCAGGAAGTCCACGCCGTGCCCCGCCGCCCACGCCGCGGTCTCGCGCGCGCCCGCCGGGGTTCCGGTGTTCAGGGTGACCAAGGTACGGCCGGACAGTTTGCCCGCCGCGGGTTCCAGCGCCTCCCGGGCGGCCTCGAAGGTGGTCAGGATCGCGATGACCAGCTCGCTCGCCGCCACGGCCTCTTCGATGCTCGCCGCCCGCACCGCCCCTTCCGGTGTCGGCCTTCCGGCGGAGCGGTTCCACACGGTCGTCGGGTGCCCCGCGGCGACATATGCCTTGGCCAGGGCGGTGCCGATGGCGCCCAGGCCGATGATCGTTACTGGTGTTCTCATGCTTGCTATGCTCGGGGCTAGCGAACATTTCATCAAGTACCTACTATTTTGTTCGTGAAGAAGGCGCGCTACACCTGCGGTCTCGACGCCGCCATGGACGTGATGGGCGGCAAGTGGAAGGTGCTGATCCTGTGGGGCCTGTACGACGGCCCGCGCAGGTTCGGCGAGGTCAGGCGGGAGGTGCCCGGGATCAGCGAACGCATCCTCACCCTGCAACTGCGGGAGATGGAGAAGGCGGGCCTGGTGCTCCGTGAGGACTATCACCAGATCCCGCCCAAGGTCGAGTACTCGCTGACCGAGTTCGGCTCCTCCCTGCTCGCCGCGCTCATCCCGCTCGGGGACTGGGGGGAGGAGCACATGGCCCGCATCGAGGCCATCCCCCGCGACTAGCCGGTGAACGTCACCCTCTGGCGGCGGGCGCGGACCGTGTGGAAGATCCGGGTTCCGGCCACGGCCAGGGCGGTCAGCGCGGCCGTGGCCGTCCAGACGAACAGGGCAGGCCAGACGTAGGAGATCTGGGCGAGGGTGCCGGAGCGGTTCATCAGCAGGGCGAAGAGCTCGGCCAGGCCGGCGAACAGCGCCACCGGCAGCGCGTACGGCGCCAGCCGTACCACCAGACGCCAGGTCGCGCGCCCGGAACGGCGGCGAGCCCAGGTGCGGGCGCGGTAGACGCCCAGGGCGCCCAGGGCCAGCGTGAGCAGGGTCATTCCGGCCAGGATCGGGTCGGCGGAACTGGTGAAGGGGGCGAGCCGCTGGTCGGGGCGGCCTTCGGCGAGGTCGATCAGGCCGTCGGCGATGATCGCGGCGTCGTCGCCCGAGATCATGCCGGTGTTGGTGACCACGGCGATGCCGTACCCGCTGCCGGGCAGGAGGATCTGCGCGGAGTTGTGGGTGAGCAGCCAGCCGGTGTGCTTGAGCATGGGCGCGCCGCCGGGGGTGCGGCCGGTGTTCCAGCCCATGGCGTACGTGCTCTCGCCGACGCCGGAGCCCTGGTGGGTGGCCTTGATCGCGGGCCGGTCGCCGTTCTGGGCGATGAGCCACCTGGCCATGTCGTCGGCGGTGGAGACCACGCCGTAGCTGCCGTTGATGAACCATTCGGGGTGCGAGCGCGGCACGGTCCTGCCGTAGGCGCGGACGTAGCCCTTGGCGGCGCCGGGCAGTTCGAGGGTGGTGTCGACCGTCTTGGTGGCGTTCATGCCGAGAGGGCGGAAGACGCCGGCGGCCATGTGCTCGGCGAAGGGCCGCTTCGCGACGACCTCGACCAGGCGGCCCAGCAGCGAGTAGTTGGGGTTGTGGTAGTACATCCTGGCGCCCGGCTCCGCGCTCAGCCCGGCGGTGCGCAGCATGGCCACCGAGTCCTTCAGCGTCGCGGGGGCGTCGAGCGTGAGCTCGGGGAAGCTGCGGTCGGACATGCCAGAGGTCTGGTGGAGCAGCTGCCTGACGGTGATCTTCGCAGCGCGCGGGTCGGCCATCGTGAACTCCGGCAGGTACTGCCTGACCGGGGCGTCGAGCTTCACCTTGCCCTCCTCGGCCAGCTTGGTGACCGCCAGGGCGGTGAACGACTTGGAGACCGAGGCCAGCGGCATCGGGCTGTCCTTCGTGATCGCGTCGCCGTCGGCGGTGTGGCCGTAGCCGGCGGTGAGGACCACCTTGTCGCCCTTGGTGACGGCGACCATGGCCCCGGGCAGGCCGGTCCGCTCGACGTAGTCACGGACGTAGGAGTCGATGCCGAGGGTGTCGTCGGCGCTGGCCGTACCCATGGCGGAAAGGAGGAAAGCACCGGTCAGGGCGGTGATCACCATCGGAGTTCGCATGAGGAAACCGTAGAAATCCCACCACTCCCGGCGGACCGCCCGATCGGCAGCGGTGTCCCCCGACTTTCGTCAGGTGTGCTGGAATCTCCGGGTGACTTCCGAGAGCAGGGCCCTGAGCGCGTCCTTGTGCACCGCGGCGAGCGTCCTGCTCACGATCGTCATCGGGCTGCTCGGGCCGTCGGCGGTCGTTCCCGATCTGGGCGGGCCCTCGCTCGGCCTGGACCCCGGTCCCCACCTCGTGATCGGGCTGGCCGCCGCGGCGATCGTGCTGGGCGGTCTCGGCCTGCTCGGCGGGCTCGCGTACGGCTCGCGCCTGCCCGCCGGGCTCCTGGTCGTCCTCGGCTGTACGGCCGCCGCCGTGCTGGCCTTCCTCCCGCCCTCCGGCTCGGCCGACCACCTCAACTACGCCGCCTACGGCCGGATGGTGGCGCTCGGCGTCGACCCCTACACCCACGGCGCCGCCGACCTGCCCGGCGACCCGATCGCCGGGGCCGTCGAGGCGCCGTGGCGCGAGGAGGCCAGCGTCTACGGGCCGGTCGCGACCGTTGTCCAGGCGCTGGCCGGCTGGGTGGGCGGCGGCTCGCTGTGGCTGACCGTCCTGGTGCTCGCGCTGGTCAACGCCGCCGCGTTCATCGCCACCGGGCTGCTGCTCGACCGTTTCACCCGCGACGACCCCGCCCGCCGCCTGCGGGCCGCGCTGCTGTGGACGGCCAACCCGCTGCTGCTCTACCAGCTCGTCGCCGGCATGCACGTGGACACGCTGGCCATCGCCTGCATGGTCGCCGCCCTGCTGGCCAGGTCGAGGCCGGCGGCGTCGGGGCTGCTCCTGGGTCTCGGGGTCGCGGTCAAGCTCAATGCCGGGATCGTGGCGCTCGGCCCCGCGTGGGAGCTGCGGCGGCGGCCGGGACGGCTGGCCGTGATGGCGGGGGTGGCGCTGGCCGTCGTGGTGGCCGGATATTCGCTGGCCGGGCTCGCCGCGCTGGAGCCGGTGAGCAGGACCAGCAAGGCGATCTCGCACGCCTCCTACTGGAAGACGTTCCAGGGGATGTTGCAGGCCGTGGTGGGGGAGGGCAGCGCGTACCGGGGCGAGATCCAGGTGGCGTCGCTGCTCGTGCTGGCGCTCCTGGCCTGGGCGCTGTTCCGGGCGTTGCCGGGCCGGGACGCCCTGGCCGTGGCGGCGGTGCTGTCGGTGGCCTACGTGTTCGCCACGCCGTACATCCTGCCCTGGTATGACGGGCTGGCCTTCGCGATGGTGGCGATGGCGGGGGCCTCGGTGGTGGACCGGTTCCTGGCGGGGCACCTGGTGATCCTGTCGCTGGCGTACCTGCCCGCCCGGGTCGAGATGCAGCCCGTCGACCTGGAGTGGCTGCGGACCGTCGTCAGGCAGCAGGTGGCGCCGTGGGCGCTGCTGGCTCTGACGCTGGCTCTGGCGGGATGGGCGTGGACAGCTGCAGCGCGCGCACGGACGCGGCCACAGCCAGCGGCACCGCCACAGTGAGCGCCATGGCCGGGATCGCGATGCCCGAGTCGTTGATCAGGAAGCCGACGAAAGCGCAGGTCAGCGCGCCGAACAGGCCCGCACGCAACGGCGGCGCCAGCTTGTAGGCCTGGCCGAGCGCGGAGGCGCCCCATCGGGAGGGCCGGTTGAGCACCAGGAACAGGAAGGCCAGCGCCACCAGCGACAGCAGCGTCAGCGACCAGTTGCCGACGGTCACGCCGATCATCGCGCTGAACTTCCTGCCGATCACCGTCCAGGCCTGCCCGTCCAGGATCTGCTGGACGAAGTTCCCCAGATGGGTACGCTGCGCCGCCGGCCGCATGAAGTCGAAGACCATGATCGAACCGATCAGCAACGCCCCGACGACCCCCACGACCAGCAGCTTGCCCACCGAGACCCGGCGGCCCGACAGCAGGATCAGGAAGACCGCCAGCCCGATCACGAACGCCGGCACGCCGCCGAAGTCCGCCCCCCACGCCGGCCAGCCATCCGCGAACACCGCGAACATCCCATACGCCGCGCACACCCCCAAAGCCAGCCAGGTACGCGCCCTGAGCACCCAGGCGACACCCGCCAGGGCCAGGATCGTGCCGGTGGACTGGATCGCGAAGGCGATGTTGCTGAACCCGTAGAAGCGGCCGCCGGTGACCGGCTCGTAGCCGCTGACCGCGTTGACCTGCAGCCTGGAGCCGGTCATCACGTCGATGAGCAGGGCCAGCGAGGTCACGCCCGCCACCACCGTGAGCGGCCCGAGCACCGCCGCCCGCCACGGCCCGGCGAAGGCCAGCCCGGTGATCAGCCCGGCCGCCGCCACGATCGTGACGATCAGCGCGGCCATCGGCGCGGGCAGGCTCCACCAGGGCACGAGCTGGGCCAGGAACGTCGCCACCGCGATGGAGCCGGCCAGCACCGACACCACCTGAACGACCACGAGCAGCCGCGACGCCGCCGCCTCGCCGTCCCGCGGCGCGGCGGGCTGCGCGCGACGACGGCGCAGGGCGAGGGCGGCGAACAGATAGAAGAGCAACTGGACCACGACGAACACCGCGAAGAACGGCCCGCGCACCTCCCGCAGCACCTGGCTGGCCAGATCGGCGTCGGCCAGCTGGGCGACGGTCTCCTCGGTGGTCGCGGGGGCGTCGCCGCCGTCGCTCCAGGCCCGCCCGACGACCGCGCGGGGCGACTCGAGCCCCAGCGCGCCGATCGCGGTGGCGGTCAGGTCGGTGATGGTGACGAGCGCGTCCTGCCGCGTCGAGGCCGCGGTGAGAAACCCACGACGGTACGGCGGGCCGCCGGGAGAGGGCCCGGCGGCCATGGCCACGTGGAGATGGGCGGCGGATGAGGTGTCGGAGATGCCGCCCACCAGGACCGTGCTCCCCTCGGGAACCCGGGCCATCAGCGTGCCGACCCGCCTGTCGGCCTCGGCCACGGCGGCCGCGCGCTGCTCGGCGGGGAGTCCGGCGGGCACCCCGGCCTCGTCCTGGGGCATGCGGGCCCAGGCGGCGGCGAGCGCGTCGGCCTCGAAGACGACCAGGGCGTAGCCGGTCAGGTCGCCCAGCCCCTCCACGTTGTCCGCATATTTCGTGATCCGGCCGCTCTTGTCGGCGGCGGCCAGCGCCGCACCGGGACCCACCGCCCCCACGACGCCGCCCGAATCGGCCACGAGCTGCCCCAGCGTCCCGAGCACCGCGTTGTACCCGGTGCCGGACTGGTAGGCGGCCAGCGACTCCCATCCGGGGACCCGGGCGCCCGCGCCGTCCGGCTCCGGCCTCGGCACCGGGGCGCAGCCCTTGCCCGCGGTGCCGGAGCGCTGCCCGGCCGAGACCGTCAGCCAGCCCGCGACCGGACAGGTGACGCCCCGGTCCGGCGGTGGCACGGCACGGGTCGACATCGAGGCCGAGCCGCCCGCGGCCACCAGTTTCCACAGGTTGGGGGTGCGCGAGGGGTGGAGATCGCCCCATTCCAGTCCGGGCACTCCCAGCAGCACGACCCGGCCTCGGGGGGCGGCGGAAGCCGTACCGGCGCCAAGGACGCCCGCCAGGACGGCGCCCAGCACCAGAGCCGCCAGGAACCGACGTGCCATGAGCGCAACCCCCGCAGTGTGCGTCCTCGATCGACTGGAGCCACGGTAACGTGCCAGACCGTGACAGGTGGCAAGCGGCAGTGGTGGACGTGGTTGCCGGCGGCGGCGCTGGTCGTGCTGGCGGCGTGGCCGCTGGTCGAGTACTGGCTGACCAACCCCGACGACCAGCGGCTGGTCGACCTCGACGTCTACCGCACCGGTGGCGAGATGATCCGGGAGGGGCGGCCGGTCTACGAGTTCTTCACGCCCGCGCCGCAACTGCTGCCGTTCACCTACCCGCCGGTCGCGGCGCTGCTGGCCGTACCGCTGGCGATGATGTCGTGGACCACCGCGCAGTGGGTGTGGACGATCGGCGTCTTCGCCGCCCTCGCCGTCACCGTCTGGTTCTCCTTCAGGCAGGCGCAGGTGGACAGGAAGCCGCTGCTGTTCGCGCTGGCCATGGTCTGCTGCACCTACCTGATGCCCATCCGCGACCAGGTGCGTTTCGGGCAGGTGGACATCCTGCTGGTCGCGTTGTGCGTGGCCGACCTGCTGGCGGTCCGGCCGAAGTGGCCGCGCGGCTTCCTCATCGGCCTGGCCACCGCGGTCAAGCTCACGCCCGGCGTCTTCCTGATCTACCTGCTGGTCACCCGGCAGTGGCGGACGTTCTGGATGGCCTGCTTCGTCGCCGCGCTGCTCACGCTGCTGCCCTTCGCCGTCATCCCGCAGGACGCGGCCCAGTTCTGGTTCTCCGCGCTGCTCGACCCCGAACGCCTGGGCTCCAACGCCGCCACCACCAACCAGTCCGTGCGCGGCATGCTCATCCGGCTGTACCTGCCCGACCTGCTGACGTCCGCGATCTGGGTGGCGGTCATCGCCTTCATCGGCTGGTACGGCTTCCGCGGGGCCTACCGGGCGTACCAGGCGAAGGACATGGTCACCGCGGTCGCCCTCACCGGCCTGATGGCGGTGCTGCTGTCGCCGGTCGCCTGGATCCACCACCTGGCCTGGGTCGTCGTCGTGCTGGGCGCGATCGTCGGCGACGGGCGCGACCGGGTCAGGCTGTGGGTGGCGGCCGGAGTCTGGGTCTACTACGTCGTCCCCGTCCCCTGGTGGGGCGTCTCGCTCAAGGCGCTGGAGATCCCCGTCCTCAGCCCGGTCCTGGGCAAGATCGTGCAGAACGGCTACGGGCTGGGCGCGATCGCGCTCGTCTGGCTCCTGGCCGCCTGGTTGCCCAAACGCCGCGGGATCTTGACCAACTGATTACCCTGTGTGTTGTGCTCGTTACCGTATGGGTCATGATCGGCGTCCTCGCGGGCGTCAGCGGCGTCGTCATCGGCTACGTCGCCCTCAAGCAGGCCAGGCTGGCCGTGCAGGACTGCCAGCAGATGCTGGCCAGGCAGTCCACCGTCAGCACCATGGGCGGCGACCTCAAAGCGATCCGCGACGTCGCCGTCTATCGCTACGACGCCCTTGAGGAGATGACCGGAAGGCTGTCGTTCTCGATCGCGATGATCAACGGCCTGGGCGACGGCATCGTCCTCACCTCGATCAACGGCCGCTCGGAGACCCGCACGTACGTGCGGCCGGTCGTGGGCGGAAAGGGCAAGACGCCACTGGCCCCGGAAGAGGAGGAGGCGGTGCGCGCGGCCAGACTCGGACTCGGCCCGGAGATAGAACCACAGATGGCACGCCGCTGAGCTGGTTACTCTGGTGTCATGCCCAGAATCGCCTATCTCGGACCCGAGGGCACCTTCACCGAGGAAGCCCTGCGGCTCATGGAGCCCGACGCCGACCGCATGCCCTGCGCCACCGTCGGTGCCGCGCTCAACGCCGTACGGTCCGGTGAGGCCGACGGCGCGGTCGTCCCGCTGGAGAACTCGCTGGAGGGCGGCATCACCACCACCCTCGACGAGTTCGCGTGGGGCGAGCCGCTGCTGATCACCGCCGAGTTGCTGCTGCCCGTGCGGTTCTCGCTGCTGGCCCGGCCCGACACCGAGCTGGTGCACATCAAGCGCGTCTACACCCACCCGGCCGCCATCACGCAGTGCCGCGGCTACATCAACCGCGAACTGCCCGACGCCGTCGTGGTCTCCGCCCCTTCCACGGCCGCCGCGGCCCAGGAGGTGTCGCTGCCCGGCTCGCCTTACGACGCGGCGATCGCCGCCCGCATCGCCGGCGAGCACTACGGCCTGGTCGAGATCGCCGCCAACATCGGCGACCGGACCGACACGGTGACCAGGTTCGTCCGCGTCGCCCGTCCCGGCGCGCTGCCGGAGCCCACCGGCTCCGACCGCACCACGCTCGTGGTCTTCCTGGCCGACGACCACCCGGGCGCGCTGCTGGAGATGCTGACCGAGTTCTCGGTGCGCGGGGTCAACCTGACCCGGATCGAATCGCGGCCCACCGGCGACGGCATCGGCCGCTACTTCTTCCACTTCGACTTCGAGGGGCACGTGGCCGACGCCCGGGTCGGCGAGGCCATCTCGGGCCTGCACCGGATCTGCGGCGAGGTCCGCTTCCTGGGCAGCTACCCGCGCGCGGACGGCATCACCCCCCAGATCAAACCCGCCACCACCGACGCCGCCTTCACCGAGGCCGATAGCTGGCTCACCCATATCCGCCAGGGCCAGCCGTAGCTGCTTTTATCCGTTACGGGCCTTTTATCTGTTACGGCAAGCCGCACCACCGCCACCCGCCGACGTGGGTGACCGCCGATCGTGGGGGTCGCTTCTCACGTCGGACGGGGTGGCGCGCCGCAACGGCCCACGTGAGCCGTTGCGGTGGTTTTAATTGGTCCTGCCGTCAGCGGGGGACCGAGTACGCTTGGCCTGTGATTGACCTGCGGACACTTCGGGAGGACCCTGAGCGGCTGCGAGCGTCGCAGCGCGCGCGGGGTGAGGACGACTCGATCGTCGACAAGCTGCTGGCCCTCGACGAGCGCCGGCGATCCGCGCTGACCTCGTTCGAGACCATGCGCGCCGAGCAGAAGTCCATGGGCAAGTCCGTGTCCAAGGCGCAGGGCGAGGAGAAGCAGGCGCTGCTGCAGCGGGCCAAGGAGCTCGCCGCGCAGGTCAAGGCCGCCGAGGTCGAAGCCGAGCAGCTGGGTGCCGAGCTCGACGAGATGGCCCACGCCGTACCCAACATCGTGGAGGAGGCGGCTCCCCACGGCGGCGAGGACGACTTCGTCGTGCTGGAGACGATCGGCGAGCCGCGCGCGTTCGACTTCGAGCCCAAGGACCACCTGGAGCTCGGCGAGGCGCTCGACGCCATCGACATGGAGCGCGGCGCCAAGGTGTCGGGTTCGCGGTTCTTCTTCCTGAAGGGCGTCGGCGCCCGCCTGCAGCTGGCCCTGCTCAACATGGGCATGCAGCACGCGATCGAGGCCGGGTTCACCGCGATGATCACCCCGGTCCTGGTGCGGCCGGAGACGATGGCGGGCACCGGTTTCCACGTCGCCCACGACAAGGAGATCTACCGCCTGCCCGACGACGACCTCTACCTCGTCGGCACCTCTGAGGTCGCGCTCGCCGGCTACCACGCCAACGAGATCCTCGACGGCGCCGAACTGCCGCTGCGTTATGCGGGCTGGTCGTCGTGCTTCCGGCGCGAGGCGGGCTCCTACGGCAAGGACACCAGGGGCATCATCCGCGTCCACCAGTTCGACAAGGTGGAGATGTTCACCTATGTCCGCCCGGAGGACGCCGCTGCCGAGCACCAGCGCCTGCTGGCCTGGGAGAAGGAGATGCTGGCCAAGATCGAGGTGCCGTACCGCATCATCGACACCGCCGCGGGCGACCTCGGCATGTCGGCGGCGCGCAAGTTCGACTGCGAGGCCTGGATCCCGTCCCAGGGCCGCTACCGCGAGCTGACCTCGACCTCCAACTGCACCGAGTTCCAGTCGCGCCGCCTGGCGGTCCGCTTCCGTGACAAGGACGGCAAGCCGCAGCACGTCGCGACGCTCAACGGCACGCTGGCCACGACCCGCTGGATCGTGGCCATCCTGGAGAACCACCAGCAGGCCGACGGCTCCGTGGTGGTCCCCAAGGCGCTCCGCCCCTACCTGGGGCTGGACGTGCTGGAGCCGGTCAAGTAACCGATCGCGGCGGAACGCCGGACCGCGTTCCGCCGCAGGATCACCAGCCCCGCCGTGCCGATGCCGAGGCCGAAGAGCCCCGCGAGGGCGAGCGCCGCCGTGTAGCCATCCGGCCAGCCCGCGCTCCAGCCACGGAACGGCAGCGCCACCCCGGCCGCGACCAGCACGGCCAGGCACAGCGCCTCCCTCACCGAGTCGCCTGCGGCATCCTCTCTCCACGCGGCCAGCGCCGCACCGGCCAGCACGATGAGCAACAGGGCCCCGCCGCTCACCCCCGCCGCCGCGCCCACGACGCCCGGCAGGTTGATCAGCGAGTAGTAGCCGAAGAACTCCTCATACCGCCACGGCAGCAGGAGCAGCACCCCGATCAGCCCGTAGCCCAGGGTCACCCGGCCGGAGCGGACCACCGCCGGCGTCACGGCCACCAGGCCCGCGAGCAACATCCACAGCCCGGCCACGACGGCCACGCGCATCTCGCCGTCCACCCGCTCGCCCGGCCGTGTCAGCGGGACGGCCGCGCCGGTGCTCAGGCCGCCGTCGGCGCCATAGCCGTGGCGTCGCCAGGCGCCGCCGGTGTCGCGGACCACGATGCCGTCCCGGCCGTTGGCGACGACGACCACGTGGCCGTCGGGGCGTTCCTGGAGGGCGATGGCGAGCGAGCGCGGGTCCCGGGGACGCCCGTCGCCGATGTGACCCCGCTTCAGCCACTCCGTACGCCCGGGTGACAGTTCCCACGCGGACGTCCACGTCCTTCCCCCGTCGGCCGACCGCTCGACCTTGAGCCGGCCGGGGACGATCCGGTAGCAGAACTCCGCGCCGCAGACGGAGGTCCGCGGCGCGAGGCTCTGGGGCGTGGGCGCCTGCCCGTTCCCAGTCAGCGCACGCCAGGTCCGCCCGCCGTCCGAGGAGACCGTGCCGGCGCTCCAGCGACCCGTGACGACGATGTGGCCGCCGTCCAGGTGGACGTTCTCGGCGACAGG
Organism: Nonomuraea sp. NPDC059023; assembly: GCF_042740095.1. NCBI lineage: Bacteria > Bacillati > Actinomycetota > Actinomycetes > Streptosporangiales > Streptosporangiaceae > Nonomuraea > Nonomuraea sp. NPDC059023. The sequence continues at coordinate 16,314 of NZ_JBHYIO010000043.1, forward strand.
CGGCCCGCCCGCCGGCCCGGTGGCCCCCACCGCCAGTACGGCCAGCGGCACCCCCACCACGGCCGACCACCTCCGGGGCGCCTCGTGTTTCCTGATCCACCACGCCAGCCCGAGCGCGGGCAGGGCCAGCAGGTCGGTGGGGTCGGCGAGCACCCGCGATGGTCCGGCGACCAGCGTCCAGGCCGCCGACGCCAGCTCAGCGCCCGCCCCGGTCGTCTTCACCAGCGTGAACACCACCCCGGTGAGCACCGTCGCGGCCAGATCCGCCCGGCGCGCGAACAGCAGGGACACCAGCGGCGCCGCCACCACCAGCCCGGCGACGTCGCTCAGCTTCCCGGTCACGAGGCCGGGCCAGGCCGCCTTGAGCACGTGGTCGTTGATCAGCAGGACCAGTGCCGCGGCGAGCGTCGCCGGATGGCATAACCAGGCGCGCCTCATGTCTGGTCGGCTGGGTCGCGGGCGGTCCGCCGTACCAGGGTCAGCCCGAGGGCGCCGATGGCGACGGAGAAGAAGGCGGCCATGGCGAGCGCCACGTCATAGGAGTCTGGCCACCCGAACGCCCAGCCACGGAACGGCGCCGCGATGCCCAGCGCGACCAGCACCCCCGTGCCCAGCGCCCACCAGAGGGCGGTGGAGGGGATCTTCGCGAGGACCGACTCCACGATCGCGAGCACGACCGCGGCCAGCAGGAGCGGGGCGCCGGCCAGCCACAGCAGGGCGGCGACGCCGCCCGCCTCTGGATCGAGCAGCATGTACGGCAGCACGCCCACGGTCGCCAGAGCGGGCGCGATCCAGTGGGTGGCGATCCTGCGCCTGCCCCTGGCCGCGATCATGAGTCCCGCCACGATCGCCCACACCCCGGCCAGCAGCGCGACGGCCAGCTCGCCGGAGACCTCCTGGCCGCCGTCCACCGCCGTGGCGGCGCCCGCGGTCAGCCGTCCCGACGGGTCGTACCCCAGCCGCGTCCACCGCCCGCTCTCATCCCGTACGGCCACGCCGTCGCGCCCGTTCGCCACGACGACCACATGACCCCGCGCCGTCGCCTGAACCGCCAGCGACACCGAGGACACCCGCTCGCCATAGGACCGTTCGAGTAGTTCGAGCCGCCCCGGGGAGAGCTCCCACGACGGTTGCCAGGTCACGCTGGCGTCGTCCGACCGCATGACCCTGATGCCGTCGCCGCGTACCCAGTAGCAGCGCCGCGGCTCCCGTGGCACGCACATCGACTTCTGTCCCTGCGCGCTCGGATCGCTGTCGGGGGCGAGCCTCCAGGTGCGGCCGCCGTCCGTGGAGACGTTGCCGGAGGCCCAGGTCCCCGTCACCGTGATCCGCCCGCCGTCGACCCGCACCGCGTCCGCCGCGGGTGGACTCCCCGCCGCGCCCGTGGCCGCCACGGCCAGTACGGCCACCGGCACCCCCACCACCGCCAGCCACCTCCGGGGCGCCTCGTGCTTCCTGACCCACCACGCCAGCCCGAGCGCGGGAAGCGCCAGGAGGTCGCTGGGATCGGCCAGGACGTGCGAAGGGCCCGCGACGAAGGTCCAGGCAAGGGAGGCGGCCTCCGCGCCCGTCTCGGTGGTTTTCACGAGGGTGAACAGCGCCCCGGTGAGCAGGGTGGCGGCCAGGTCGGCCTTGCGCAGCAGGAGGAGGGACAGCAGGGGAGCGGCGACGACCAGTCCGGCGACATCGCTCAGCTTGCCGGTGACGAACCCCGGCCAGGCCTGTTTGAGCAGGTGGTCGTTGACGAGCAACAGCAACGCCGCGACGAGCGTCGCGGGATGGCACAGCCACGCGTACCTCATGCACTCATCGACGGCTCCGGAAATGCGGTCGTTCGGCCGAAACGAGCTTCGAGTCACACTCGTGATCCCCCCGTAACGCCCCACCCCACCCCTCCAGGTCTCCCGCACCGTCCGTCGCGCTTGGGCCGCGCCGTCTCCGGGCCGCTGCCAGCCGCCATCGGCACTCTCGGTCCCCTCCGCCTCTCCTCACCCGTCCGGTGTCCTGTGCGCCGACCTCTGGACCCCTCGGGCGGTTGGCGATCCCCACGCGCACCCTGGGCGCATCAGGCCGAGGCTGTGGGGCGTGCACGCCTCTCGTAGTGGGTCGGGTCAGTCGCAGAGGTAGCGCTGGATGGTGGGGGCTGCCCAGCGGATGAGATCGTCGCGGGGCATCGCCACGATGGGCGGAAATTTCAGGATGTATCGGGCCAGCGCCAGCCCCAGGATCTGGGAGGCGGCCAGGCCGGCGCGTACGGGGGCCTCGTCCGGGCCGGTCAGGGTGGCTATGACGGGGGCCAGCTGGGTGGCGAAGATCTCACGCATGCGTTCGGCGGCCGCCTCGTTCGTGACGCCGGTGCGCAGGAGCACCTGCAGCGCCTCGTTGTGCTCCCACAGGCTGAGGAAGTGGCCGACGAGCCCGGCGCCGAGCTGGTCTCGCGGCAGTGCCGAGAAGTCCGGAAATTTCAGGTCGATGTGGGCGGCGGCGGCGAACAACTTCTCCTTGTTACCGAAGTAGCGCATCACCATCGCCGGATCGATCCCGGCGTCACCGGCGATTGACCGGATCGTGGCCTTCTCGTAGCCGTCTGCGGCGAAGCGTTCCCTGGCCGCGGCCAGGATGACGGCCTTGGTGTCCGCGGAGCTCCTTCTCATGTCAACGATTGTAGGCCAACAAGTGTTGACATAGCCAGCACGCCAGGCGCAGACTGATGCCAACAAGCGTTGACCAAAAGGAGAACGAAGATGCTTCCCACCGCCACCGACGTTCTGGTCATCGGCGCCGGCCCCACCGGCCTCACCCTGGCGATCTCGCTCACGCTCAAGGGCCTCGACGTCACCGTCGTGGACAACCAGGCCGAGGGCGACAACACCTCCCGCGCCGCCGTCGTGCACGCCCGCACCCTGGAGCAGCTCGAGCCGCTCGGCGTCACCGGTCCCATGGTCGAGCGGGGCATCCACGCCAAGCGCTTCACGATCAGGGACGGGGACCGCGTGCTGGTGCCGGTTCCGTTCGGGAACCTGCCGACGGACTACCCGTACACGCTGATGATCTCCCAGGCGGAGACCGAGCGGATCCTGCTGGACCGGCTGGTCGCGCTGGGCGGGCGGGTGGCGCGGCCGTACACGCTGACCGGGCTCACCCAGGACGGCGCGGGCGCGACGGCGGCCTTCGCCGACGGAAGCAGCGTGCGCGCCCGCTATGTCGTCGGCGCTGACGGCATGCACAGCACGGTGCGGGAGCAGGCCGGCATCGGGTTCAGCGGCGCCTCCTACCCGGAGTCGTTCTCGCTGGCGGATGTACGGCTCAGCGGCGGCGTGCCCAGCGAGGAGGTCGTGCTGTACTTCTCGCCGGCCGGGCTGGTCGTGGTGGCCCCGTTGCCCGACGGGACGTTCAGGATCGTGGCCACGGTCGACGAGGCGCCCCACGAGCCCGACGTGGCCTACGTGCAGCGCCTGCTGGACGAGCGCGGCCCGCGGCGCCAGAGGGCCGTGGTGAGCGAGGTCGTGTGGGGTTCGCGCTTCAGGGTCCACCACAGGGTGGCGGACGCGTACAGAAGCGGCAGGGTCGTGCTGGCGGGCGACGCGGCGCACGTGCACAGCCCGGCGGGCGGTCAGGGGATGAACACCGGCGTCCAGGACGCCGTGGCGCTGGGTGAGGCCCTGGCGGAGACGCTCAAGACCGGGCACGAGGCGCCCCTGGACGCCTACGCGGCGGCCCGCCGCCCGGTCGCCCGGGAGGTCGTGGCCTTCGCCGGCCGGCTGACCCGCCTGGCGACGATGAGCCGGGCGCTGCGGCCGGTCAGGAACGTGGTGCTGCGGCTGCTGGCCACCCTGCCCCCCTTCCGCCGGGCACTGGCCTGGCGGCTGTCGGGGCTGGTCTACCGGTGAACCGCGGCCTGGACAGCGGAAAGGGCGAGGTCCGCTGGAAGCGAACCCCGCCCTACCTCGCTTACTTCAGATCAGATGGCGCGGACGGCAGAGGCCTGCGGCCCCTTCTGTCCCTGCGTGATCTCGAACTCGACCCGCTGGCCGTCTTCGAGGCTGCGGTAGCCGTTGCCCTGGATCTCGGAGAAGTGCACGAACACGTCCGGTGCACCGCCGTCCGGAGCGATGAAGCCGAAGCCCTTTTCAGCGTTGAACCACTTGACGGTTCCCTGAGCCATAAAAGCTCTCCCTCAGGATGTGAATCTATGGGACCCACACCTCATGGGTCCCGGTGTGTCGTACAGCAGCAACCCGGGGTGGCTCAGACAAAGTCATGCTGGTTTTCACTACGGGATCAGCTAATACAACGCCATCACATCTAACACCATTCCACCGCCTTGGTGTTCCCCTCGCTAGGAAGATTTCTGTTGGACGGCATCACCGGGCAAACTGGAACCCGTTATGAACACCCCTCGCCTTGTGGCCACCGACCTCGACGGAACCGCCCTGCGCTCCGATGGAACGGTCTCTTCCCGAACGGCTGCTGCCTTCGCCAGGGTAGAGGAATCCGGGGCTGTGCTGGTACTCGTCACCGGCCGCCCGCCTCGGTGGATGAGGGAGGTGGCCGAGGTGGTCGGGCACCGCGGGGTGGCGATCTGCGCGAACGGGGCGCTTGTCTACGATCTCCACACCGAACAGATTCTTGAATCTCACCTGATCCAGGCCGACGTGCTCGTGGAGGTCGTGGATCAGCTAAGAGCGAACATCCCCGGACTGGCATTTTCGGTCGAGTACGAAGGTGGTTTTGCGCACGAGTCAGATTTCAGGCTCGGCGGCCTGGACCGACGGGCGGGACGCGGCGGCGGCGTCGGACCGGGGATCCTCACCTCGCGGCCGTGCGCCAAGCTGCTCGCCCTGCACCCGGAGATGGACCCTGACGCGCTCCACGGGGCCGTGCACGAGCTCGTGGGGCACCTGGTGACCGCCACCCACTCCAGCCGCAGCGCGCTGGTCGAGATGAGCGCGCACGGCATCACGAAGGCCACCGCGCTGGCGGCGCTGGCCAGGCGGCACGGCATCGGACCCGAGGACGCCGTGGCGTTCGGTGACATGCCGAACGACCTGCCCATGCTCGCGTGGGCGGGCAGGTCGTACGCGGTGGCCAACGCGCATCGCGACGTGCTGGCCGTGGTCGGTCAGACGATCGAGGCCAACGACGAGGACGGCGTCGCCCGCGTGCTCGAAGAGCTCTACAGGTAGGGGCCGGAGCCGCCGGGCTGCTGCTGGCCCTCCTGCGGCACTCCGGGCAGCGCCCTGCGCATCTGCTCCAGCTGGGCCCTGGCCGCCATCTGCTGGGCGAACAGCGTCGTCTGGATGCCGTGGAAGAGCCCTTCCAGCCAGCCGACCAGCTGGGCGTGGGCGATCCGCAGCTCGGCCTCGCTGGGCGGGGCGCCGTTGTCGTCGGTGAACGGCAGCGACAACCGCTCCAGCTCGTTGACCAGCTCGGGGGCGAGGCCGTCCTCAAGCTCCTTTATGGAGGACTCGTGGATCTCCTTCAACCGCTTGCGGCTGGCCTCGTCGAGAGGAGCCGCGCGGACCTCTTCGAGAAGCTGGCGGATCATGCTGCCGATGCGCATCACCTTCGCGGGCTGCTCGACCAGGCCCGCCACCGAGCGCTCTTCCTCGCCGCCGTCGCCCTGCTGCCCCTGGAAGTCAGGCCCGACCACCACGATGTGGGGGGTGTTGTTCTCCTCAGCATTCATACGTCTCACCGTACTAGCAGGATCTTGCCGACGTGTTCCCCGGAATCGAGCATTTCGTGCGCCCGAGCGGCCTCGGCGAGAGGCACCTCCGCGTAGATCACCGGCCGCACCGCACCCGCGCTGACCAGCGGCCACACGTTGTCGACGACCCCGCGCACGATGACGCCCTTCTCGTCGGCGGGCCGCGAGCGCAGCGTGGTTCCGTGTACGGCCGCGCGCTTGTTGAGCAGCATCCGCAGATCGAGCTCGGCCGAGGTGCCGCCCTGCAGACCGATGATCACGAGCCGCCCACCCGTCCGCAAAGCTTTGATATTTCGGGACAGATACTTTGCGCCCATGATGTCCAGAATCACGTCGGCCTCCGCCTTCTCGGCGAAGTCCTCCTCCCGGTAGTTGATCACCTCGTCGGCGCCCAGCTCCCTGAGCCGCTCCAGCTTCTCCGCGGTGCCCGCGGTCGCGATCACCCGCGAGCCGAACGCCTTCGCCAGCTGGATCGCCATCGTCCCCACGCCGCTGGCTCCGCCGTGCACCAGCAGGGTGTCCGAACGCCGCAGCCGCGCGGTCATGAACACGTTCGACCACACCGTGCAGACCACTTCGGGCAGCGCCGCCGCTTCGGTCAGGGAGACGTTGTCCGGCACCGGCATCACCTGCTGCCACGGCACTGTCACCTGTTCGGCATATCCGCCGCCGCCCAGCAGCGCGCAGACTCGATCGCCGACCTGGAAGTGCTCCACGTCCGCGCCGACCTCGGCCACGACCCCCGAGCACTCCAGGCCCGGATATTCCGAGTCGCCGGGAGGCGGGTTGTAGAAGCCGAGCCGCTGGAGGACGTCCGCCCTGTTCAACGCCGAGGCGGCCACGTCGATGAGCACTTCTCCCCGCCCGGGGCGGAGATCCGGCACCTCGCGCCACTCCAGAACCTCAGGCGCGCCGATCTTGGAGATCACAATCGCTCGCATGCTGACCAAGATAGGCGCGTGGTGCCCCGCCGAGCCCCGGAGCGGGGGTGCCGGGCAAAGAAGTTGAGGGTTGCCGCCGTCCGGCGCGACGCTTGACGTTAACCTGCAATGTATTTGCTGCCCCTTTAGACCCACCCGAGGGGGAACACGGTGGCAAGGCACGATCGCGAAGAATCTCTCGAAGAGCAGCTGGCCTGGCTCGACGCCATCAAGGAGACGGAAGAGGCGCCGGTGGCTGTGAGCGCCACCGCCGAGGCCGCGGCTTCGCCGTACCCGAAGGACCCATGGCTGTCGGTGCCGTCCGCGCAGGAGACGCCGACCCCGCCGCTGTTCCGTGCCGCCGTCGACTCCGTGTACGGCTCCGCCGCCGCGGAGGAACTGCCCGCCACCGAGAGCGAGGCCGCCGAGTGGCTGGGTGACGAGGCCGCGCCCGGCAAGGAGCCGGCCGGGTCGGTCGACGAGGAGGCCGAGAGCTTCCTGGCGCCGCTGAAGCCGCTGCCGAGGCCGGACGACACCGACAGCTACACGCTCTCTCCCGCTCCCGCACCGGCGGAGGAGGAGACGCCGCCCAAGGCGGAGTACACCGAGGCCGAGACCCAGCCGGACAACCCGTGGCCGAAGCCGCCCGAGTGGTCCAGGCCCGCCTTCGACCTGCCCAAGCCCGCGTTCGACGAGCCGAAGGCCGGCTTCGAGAAGGACTTCGACAGTCCCTTCACGCAGGACCTTCCCCTCGACTTCGAACGTTCCCGCGCGGCCGTGGACCTGCCCGAGCCGGACGCGCCGGAGCTCTCGGAGGACGCCGCGGAGGAGGAGCGGCTGCAGAAGCGCTTCGAGGCGTTCAAGCCGGACTGGTCACCGCGTAACGACCCGTTCGGTCAGCCGGCCGACCGCCCCGCTGCCGACCGCCCCGCCCCGGAGCCGCCACAGCAGCCCGCCGAGCCGCGGCAGCCTTTCAACGAGCGGTCCTTCACCGAGCAGTCCTTCACCGACCGGCCGCAGCCCGCGGACCGGGGCTTCGATCGCCCCGAGCCCGCCCATTCCGAATCCGCCCGTTCCGAGTCCGCCCGTCCTGAACCGGCCGTTCGTCCTGAACCAGCCGTCCGCCCCGAGCCCGCCGAGCGCCCCGCCGCCGAGCGGCCCGCGACGCGACGCCGGGCCGCGCCCGTGCCGGTGTTCACCTCGCCGCCGCGCCCGCCGGTCACCGGCCGGCCCACCGCCGACAGCCTCGACCCCGAGTCGCTGCTGCGCGGGCGCCGTAACGCGCCGTCCAAGGGCTGGCGCAGGCTGGTGTACAAGGCCTCCGGCGGCTGGATCAAGCCCGGCGAGCCGGCCGAGGTGCGCCGCCGCCGAGAGCTGCTCAACCGGGCCCGCACGCCGGTGGCCACCGGTCACCACCGCGTCGCCGTACTGAGCCTGAAGGGCGGGGTCGGCAAGACCACGACCACGGTCGGGCTGGGCGCGACGCTGGCGCAGGTGCGCGGCGACCGGGTGATCGCCGTGGACGCCAACCCCGACCGCGGCACCCTGTCGGACAAGCTGGAGCTGGAGACCTCCGCGACCGTGCGGGACCTGCTGAACGAGCGCGACCAGGTCAAGCGCTACGTGGACATCAGGGCCTTCACCTCGCAGGCGCCCTCCCGGCTGGAGGTGCTCGCCTCCGACCGCGACCCGTCGGTCTCCGAGGCGTTCAGCGGCGCCGACTACCAGGCCGCCGCGCAGGTGCTGGAGAACTTCTACTCGATCTGCATCACCGACTGCGGCACCGGCCTGCTCCACTCGGCCATGGGCGGCGTCCTGGGCCTGGCCGACCAGATCGTGCTGGTCAGCTCGCCCTCCGTGGACGGCGCCAGGGCCGCCTCGGCGACGCTCGACTGGCTGGAGGCGCACCACTACGGCGACCTGGTCAGGGACGCCACCGTGGTGCTCTGCAGCGTACGGCCGCGCTCGAAGTCGGCCGTGGACATCAAGAAGCTGGAGGCCCACTTCGCGGCGCGGTGCCGGGCGGTGGTTCGCGTGCCGTACGACCCGCATCTGGAGGAGGGCGCGGAGATCGACCTGGACCGGCTGCAGGAGGCGACCAGGGAGTCCTACCTCCAGCTCGCCGCCAGCGTGGGGGACGGCTTCGCCGGCCGGGAGTGAGCGGAGGGTGTGGGATTCGAACCCACGAGACCATCGCTGGCCTGGCCGCTTTCAAGGCGGCTGCACTCGTCCACTATGCGAACCCTCCAGTGCGCACACCACCTTAGCGGCTGTTCCGCTCCTGACGCTCGCGGTAAGTTCGGTGGGTGGATCTCAGGGTCGAGGTCGAACGCGCCGGTGGGGACGCCCTCGTGCGTCTTGAGGGGGATCTCGACAAGCTGTCGGCTCCCCGGCTGAAGCAGCGGCTGGTGGAGCTGTCCGAGGACGGCTGCCACACGATCGTGCTGGACGCGGCGCTGCTCGACTTCTGCGACTCCAGCGGGCTGTGGGTGCTGGTCGAGCATCACCGGCGCCTGACCGCGCTCGGCGGGACCATGCGGCTGAGCGGCGTGCACGGCATCCTGCAGCGCGTTCTCGACATCACCGGCCTCAGGGCCGTCTTCTACCCGGTGAGGGCGCCATGACCCACTACGAGTCGGCGCTGCTGCGCCGCGTGCTCGGCGAGGAACTGTCCGAGGCCATGTGGTTCGGCCTGGGCGGCGGGATCGGCTTCATGTACTTCGTCTTCGAGTACTCCGGTGAGCCGCCGCACCTGTCGATCATCGCCCAGGCGCACCCGGAGCCGATGGTCGCGCGGGCCCTGGACCGGGCGGGGGTCCGGCATGAGATCCGCCACACCGGCTCGGCCAAGGTGGCGGAGCGGAACCTGCGCGCCGCGCTCGGCGCGGGGCACCGGGTGGTCTGCCGGGTGGACCGGCATCGGCTGCCCTGGCGGCCAGACTTTCCTTTCCCCGAACCCGTCGACGTGGACGTGCTCGACCTCGACGGCGATCGGGTACGGCTCGGCGACGGCGAGATGTCGCTGGAAGCGTTCCTCGGCGCGTGGTCGGCGGCCAAGAAGGAGCGCCACCAGCTCATCGAGATCACCGGGACCGGCGGCGGGCGGCCGGACGTCGCGGGGGCGATCAAGGAGACCGCGGCCAGGCTGACCGGGCCGGTGCTGGGCAACAACTTCGACGTCAACTTCGGGCTGTCGGGCATGCGCAAGCTGGCCGAGCAGCTCGGTGACACCTCGACCAAGCAGGGGTGGACGCGCCGGTTCACCGATGCCGGGGTCGCGCTTGAGCGGCTGGCGACGTGCCTGGACGTGGAGTACACGGCTCCGGCGGCGTCGCGGCCGCTGTTCGCGGAGTTCCTGGCCGAGGCGGGGGAGGACCCCGCTTCCCGGATTTATCGGGCTTCGGGGGAAATTTGGGCGGATGTGGTGAGTGCGGCGCGGGCCGGGGAGTCCTACCCGCGCATCGGTGAGCTGGTGGCCTCCGCCGTACGGGAGGAGGAGCGTGGGGCCGTCCAGCTAGGAGCGCAGCTGTGAGAGCAGCCATCGGGGTCCCGACGTCTCGGCGCCCAGTCCGGCCACCCGTTCCTTGAGGCCCCGGTCGGCGGTGACCACGCGGTAGCGTTCCCACGGCCTGGCCTGCCGTACCAGTTCGACGATGGTGTCGTCGCCGCTGCCCGCGGCCGCGACGACCTCGACCTCGCCCGCGGGCGGCGTCTGCCTGGCCGCGCCCTCCACGACCGCCACGATCCTCGGGTACCACTGCGCGAGCAGCGGGTGCGTGAGGCCGCTGCGGGCGGCCACGTCGCGCACCAGGCGGGTGGCGGCGCCGAGGCGGTCGTTCCACCAGCCGTGCTCGGCGCGGGCGCCGACGATGTTGGCCACGTCCAGCACGACGGTCTCGGGGACGAGCACGCCCTGGACCTCGTCCCACGTCTCGGCGAAGCCCGGGTGCAGCTTCCTGGCGGCGATCTCGGGCAGGGGCAGCCAGAGGAGTTCCGAGCTCTCGGAGTTCGCGGGCGCCGCGTCCAGCAGGGCGCCGGCCTCGGCGATCACCGTCTCGAACGTCCATCCGCCGTGGTCGTCGAGGTAGACGCCGCGCACCCGCAGGCCGTCGGCGCCGAGCGCCGCCTCCTCGTGAGCCTCGCGCAGCGCGCTGACGATCGCGTCCTCGTGGCTGTCGCGGGCGCCGCCGGGCAGCCCCCACGTCCCGCCGTGATGGCTCCACCAGGCGCGTTTCTGCATGAGGACGTGCGGGGTGCCCTGTTCGTCATGGTGTACGGCCAGCAGCCCCGATGCCCCGTGCACCCCCCAATGCCGGTGTCCACGCGCGCATTGGGCCCATCCGTCACCGTCTTTCGCCGCCATGCGAATAGTCTGTCAGCCCCCGCCCTTGCTGAAATGCTGGTAGTCCTTCGTGCCCGACCAGTAGCCGCCCCACTCCCATCCGACGGCGGCGAAAGCCTTCACCACCTTGTCGCGGGGATTTATGACGCCTTTACCGTCCATTGGCCGCTCGGTGAATTTCTTCGCGTTTTGGTGGGCTGTGCCGCCGTCTGCAGTGACGTACGGGTTTTCGCGGGGATTGATGTCGATTGCTTGGCCATAGGCGTGCTTCGACCAGTTGCTCGACCCGGTGGCAGGACGGCAGTTGAAGGCCGAGGTGTTGTCGGCGTCGATCGAGTCGTAGTCGTCGCCCTTGTAGGCGTCGACCAGCTCCATCTTCTTGATCGGCCAGCGCTCGGCGTACAACTTCCTGAAGACCGTGACGATGTCGTCGGTGACCGTCTCCCGCACGATCAGCTCGCCGGTGTGCGCCTTGTCGTCGAAGCCCCAGTAGGTCATCGTGATCAGCCGCAGGTCGCCGAGCGGCACCGGGCAGCCGGGCCGCCACGAGTACGGGACCTGGTCGCGGGAGACCTTGGAGATCTTGGCGGTGAACTCCGGCGGGCCGGCCGGCGTGCTGGGGGTCTCCGTCGGCGGTGCGGTCGTAGGCGGAGCCGGGGCCTGCGCGGCTGAGGCGACCGGTTTCTGCTGCCCGGCGCACGCTGCCGCCGCAAGCACCATGACCAGGGCTGATACACGCTTCATCCAGCCACGATACGTGCTTTCCGCTATGGCACGATGAGGACGGTGCGCCGGGAGCGCCGGGCGAGTCCCACCGAGACGGAGCCGGTGAAGCCGCGCCAGACCGAGCGGGAACGGCCGACCACGATCGCGTCGGCCATGCTCGCGTCGGCCAGCGACTCCAGCGCGCGGGTGGCGTCGCCGCGCATGGCGATGAACTGCCAGGGCACGCCGACGCCGCGCATCTCGTCCCGCAGGTCCTCGGCCAGGTCGCCGGCCGGATCGGGGACGATCGGCGCACCGGCGAAGAACCAGAGCGTGGCGCTGTTCAGCGACTCCACGAACGCCACCAGCAGCCCGGCGTTGTCCCGGCGGGCGAGCCCGGCCGCGTACGCGAGCGCGTTGCGGCTCGGGCCCGAGCCGTCGTAGCCGACCACGATCAGGCCGGCTCCGTCCTTGCCGATCTCGAACCCGGGGTCGGCCAGCGGCTCCCCTTGGGGATACACGGCACGTCCCTGGTCAGCGCTTCTCGGCCACGTGGCGGCCGCGGCGGGCCAGTTCGCGCAGGGCGTCGGCCGCGTAGGCCACCAGCGCGGCGAACGACAGGCCGGCCAGGATGCCGCCGAGCCACAGGTCGTTGACGGTCGCGTCGGTGTACGCGGCGCCGCGCGGCTGGTAACCGACCGCGAACGGTGCGGCGACCAGCCAGAGGCCACCGAGGAACAACAGCACCAGGGCGCTCACGCCCAGCTTCGCCTTCATCGCTTATCCTCCACCAGGGAGCCGTTCTGCCGGGTTCTCATGTCCTCGCGCAGCGCCTCGACCAGTGGGGCCAGCATCGTGGCCAGTTCCGCGGAGGACGTGCCGGCCGGGGCGGCGGGGGCGGGCTCGGGTTCGGCGGGGCGCTGCCGTACGGTCACCAGACCGCGCGCGACGAGCTCCTCATGGATCGCGGCGATGAACGCGCCCGCGCCGGCGAGCGCGACGACGGCCACGCCGAGGCCGGTGAAGAACTCCGAGTTGGTGGCGGCTGTCCAGTCGGCGCCCTCGGGCTGGGTGCCCAGGGCGAACGGGGCGATCATCAGCCACAGCCCGGCGAGCAGCGCCAGGGCGGCCGTGACCGCGCCCACGAACTTGCGGATCATAGGGTGACTCTCTCTTTCTCGGGTGGCGCCGCCTGTGCGATGAGCGCCCGCGAGGTCGGGCGGAGCACGTCGTGGGCCACGGATCTGGCACGCTCGCGTTCCGGGCGCTCGTCCGGCGGCGCCATTCTGGCGACGGCGCTCAGCAGGGCGGAGGGGTGGCCGTTGGTGTTCTCGACGCGCTGGGCGATGAGTTCGAGCAGGAGGCCGGCCAGGACCATGTCGTCCTTGGTGAGCGTCTGGGGCGCGGCGACGGGCTGGTTGGTGCGCAGCGGCAGTTCCTTGAGGAACAGCGTGGCCACGAAGCCGAGCACCGCGATCGGCACGCCGACCAGGAACACGGTCTCCAGCCCGCGCGTGAACGACTCCAGCACGATGCCCTTGACCGGCTCTGCCAGGTGCTGGATGGCCTCGGGGCTGCCCAGCTTCGGCGTGCCACCGGCGGGCAGGTTGATCCCGGCCGCCTGGAGCATCCCCGCCATCTCGTCCTTGAGGCGGTTGGTGAGGATCGCGCCGAACGCGGCCACGCCCACGGCGCCGCCGAGCGAGCGGAAGAACGAGACGCCCGAGGTCGTCGAGGCCATGTCGCGCGGTTCGGAGGCGTTCTGCGCGGCGAGGATGAGCATCTGCATGGACAGGCCCAGCCCGATGCCCAGCACCGCCACGTCGAAGCCGATCAGCCACTCGCTGGAGTCGACGTGCAGCCGGGACAGCAGGAACAGCCCGATCGCCACGATCAGCAGTCCCGCGACCGGGAAGATCTTCCACTTGCCGGTCTTGGTGACGATCTTCCCGGAGATCACGCCGGCCAGGAACAGCGCGACCACCATGGGCAGCGTCATCAGCCCGGAGTTGGTCGGGCTGAGTCCCTTCACGATCTGCAGGTACTGCGGCAGGTAGATCATCGCCCCGAACATCGCCATGCCGACCAGCAGCGAGGCGATGCTGGTGAGGACGAACGTGGGGTTGCGGAAGAGCCGTGGCGGCAGGATCGGGTCGCGCGACTTCTGCTCGGCCAGTACGGCCAGCGCCAGCATCAGCAGGCTGATCGCGGCCAGCGCGTAGGTCCAGAAGGAGTTCCACTCGAACTCCTGGCCGCCCAGCGTCAGCAGCAGCATGAGCGCGCTCGCGCTCGCGGTGATCGTGAAGGCGCCCCAGATGTCGACTGTGGTGTCGCGCCGGACGTGCTCGATCTTCAGGAACTTCTGGATCACGAAGAACGCGACGGCGGCGAACGGCACCACGACGTAGAAGCACCAGCGCCAGCCGAGCCAGTCGGTGTCGACGATGAAGCCGCCGAGCAGCGGCCCCGCCACCGTGGACAGCCCGAAGACCGCGCCCATGTAGCCGGAGTAGCGCCCGCGCTCGCGCGGGGAGACGATGTCGCCGAGGATCACCTGCGACAGCGCCGAAAGACCACCCACACCGAGCCCCTGTACGGCTCGCGCCGCGATGAGCTGGCCCATGTCCTGGGAGAGCCCGGCGGCCAGCGACGCGGCGACGAACAACGCCAGCGACGTCTGGAAGAGCAGCTTCCTGCCGAACAGGTCGGACAGCTTGCCCCAGAGCGGGGTCGAGACCGTCATCGTGAGCATGGTGGCCGAGGCCACCCACGAGTACTGGTCCTGGCCGCCGAGCTCGCCGACGATCGTCGGCAGGGCGGTGCCCACGACGGAGGTCGAGATCATCGAGGTGAGCATCGCGAGCATGAGCCCGGCCATCACCTCGAGGATCTCGCGATGCGAATACTGCCGCCGTTCGGCCTGGGCTACCAAGCGCCCCACCCCCTTTGACATTCGAATACCACGCGAGTATACGCCCGTTTACTAGCCGCGCGGCAAGTGGCCCCCGCGCGGGTAGAGTTCGGGCATGAACGCCGAGGCGGCCACGGAGACCAAGCCGCGTGATCGCGAGGCCACCCGGCAGCGCCTGCTGCGCGCCGCGCGCTCACTGTTCGCCGAGCACGGCTACGAGCAGGTGACCGTCCGCATGATCGCGGCGGCGGCCGACGCCAACATCGCGCTGGTGGGGCGCTACTTCGGTTCCAAGGCGGGACTGTTCGGCGAGGTGCTGGCCGGCGAGCCCACGGTCGCCCGGGTCATCGAAGGCGACCGGGAGGGCCTGGCCAGACGGCTGGGGGAGTACGCGGCGGAACGTATGTACTCCGACCCGGAAAGCCCGATCCTGCGCTCCCTGGAACGCTCGGCCGGCGACCCCGAGATCCAGGAACTCGTCCGCGAACGGCTCCGCAACGCGATCATCGCCCCGATGACCGCCGGGCTCGAAGGGCAGGACGCGCAGGCGCGGGCGCGGCTGGCGATCGCGGTCTTCCTGGGAATCGGGACCATGCGCCGCCTGCTCGGCCCCGAGGTGCCCACCCCGGCCGACGTCGACCGGATCACCGCCGTCTTCGAGCTCTGTCTACGCCCGCACACGTGATCGTTACGTACGTGAGGCGGTAGCCGTAACATCCGGCCCGCAGCATGTCCGGCATGCGAGACACGTCGATCGCGCACGACCAGCTCACGAAGCAGGCCGCGCCCGCCTTCACGGACCTGGCCGACGACCTGGCCAGATCGGTGCGCAGAGCCGAGGACATCCTGGGACGGCTGGGCTCCTGGCCCGTGGGCGAGGAGGCGGACGAGGCGTTCGTCGCCTGGTACGGCCCCAAACGGCGGGAGATGCCGGAGATGATCGAGGACTTCGCCGAGGCCTACCGCGACCTCGCCGAGGGCCTGCTGATGATGCGGCGCAACGTCGCCACCGTCGACTGGGGCGTCGCCGACGACCTGCGCATCGCCGACGTCCCGGTGTACCGATGGCCGTGAACGCGCTGCTGCTGGCCCTCATGGCCGGTGGCACGGGCTCGATGGTCGCCCTGCGCGTCTACGCGGGAGTGACCGCGCCGGAGATCCCGCCCGGCGAGCTGCGCAAGGCCGCCAAGGCCTTCCGCGAGCTGGCCGACGACCTGGACCGCGGCGACGGGGCCATCGCCACCAGGGCGAACGCCGCCGCCTCCACGGTCTGGCTCAACAACTCCGGCGACGGCGTGGACGCCTTCTCAAAGCTCTATCTGACCAACCTCAGGTTCTTCCCCTACGCCTTCGCCAACGACTGCCGGGTGATCGCGGTGGGCTGCGAGGCGTACGCGCGCATGGTGGAGGACGTGCGCGAGCGGTTCGTCGAGCTGGAGAAGGCCATCATGCAGCTGCTGTGGCTGGTCGCCTTCCAACCTCTCACCACCGCCCTGTACGGCGTGGCCCAGGCGATGGCCGCCGTCCAGCTCGCCCGCCTGGTCAAGCTGGCCCAGGTCCTGAAGTCCGTCTTCCTCCACAACGTGGCCAGGATTCTGCGGCTGACCTTCCCGAAGTACGTGCTGACCACCCTGAACTACGCCGCGGTGGACGGCGCGGCCTATGCCGCGGGCTCGATGGCCGCCGACGCCGCCGTGGACGTGGCCCACGGCAGGGACGTGAACCCGTCGGCCACCGAGTTCGGCAAGATCGTGACCGCCAACACCGGCTACATCCTGGGCTACGACGCCGCCAAGCTCGCCCTGCCCGGCCCGGCGACGCGCGGTGGCGAGTTGGCCGCCCGGTTGTTCGGCTCCGGGTTCGGCTACACGCCCGTGAAGAGCGCGCTGGACGGAGACGGCACCATCCTGCCGACGGGCGACGAATGGATCGGCAAGCTGGAGGGCCACGGCATGCGGGCCCTCATCTTCCCGCCCGGCTGGAGGTACCGCTGACGGTTGACAGGTGATCGAACCAAACGCATGCTTGGGTGGCTGTGGCCCTTGGCGCGAGGCCGTACTTCACTCCGTTGCGAAGGGTTCCGCCATGCCTGCACACCCCCACCCCACCCGCCGGACCGTCTTACGCGGCACCGCGGCCGGAGCCGGGCTGCTGATCCTCGGGGCCAACGCCGCCCACGCCGACGCCGCCGTCACCGAGGAGTTCGACGTCGTCGTGGTCGGAGCGGGGGCCGCCGGGATGACGGCCGCGCTCACGGCCGCCAAGCGCGGGCTGAGCACGCTCGTCGTGGAGAAGGTCGCGACGTTCGGCGGCTCGGCGGCCAGGTCGGGGGCGGGGATCTGGGTTCCCAACAACGAGACGATCCTGGCGGCTGGCGTACCGGACACACCGGCCAAGGCGGCGGCGTACCTGGGAGCCGTGGTCGGGCCCAGCGGGGTGCCGGCGGACAAGCAGGCGGCGTTCCTCGCCAACGGGCCGGCGATGATCTCGTTCGTCACCCGCAACAGCCCGCTGCGGTTCCGCTGGATGGAGGGCTACTCCGACTACTACCCCGAACTCCCCGGCGGCCAGCCCAACGGACGCTCCATCGAGCCGGACCTGTTCGACGGCAACCTCCTCGGCGCCGAACTGGCCAACCTGAACCCCGCCTACATCCCCGTCCCCGCCGGCGAGGTCATCTTCAGCGCCGACTACAAGTGGCTCAACCTCGCCCTCGTCAACGCCCGCGGCGCCGCCGTCGCACTGGAGGGCGCGGCCCGCTGGCTGGCCGCCAAGGCCCGCGGCATCGAACCCCTGACCATGGGACAGGCGCTGGCCGGCGCGCTACGCGCCGGGCTGGCCCAGGCCGGGGTCCCCGTCTGGCTCAACACGCCCCTGACCGACCTGCGTGTGGAGAACGGCCGCGTGGCCGGCGTCCTCGTCACGCGCGACGGAACCCAGACGCTGGTACGCGCCCGCCGCGCGGTCATCCTGGCCTCCGGCGGCTTCGAGCACAACGACGCCATGCGCGACCAGTACCAGGAACAGCCCATCGGCACCGACTGGACCGTCGGCGCCGCGGCCAACACCGGCGACGGTCACCGGGCGGGACTCCAGGTGGGCGCCGCCGTCGAGTTCATGGACGACGCCTGGTGGGGACCGTCCATCCCGCTGCCCGGCGAGCCGTACTTCTGCCTGGCCGAACGCACCCTGCCCGGCAGCCTGATCGTCAACCGGGCCGGGCGGCGGTTCGTCAACGAGGCGGCGCCGTACAGCGACGTCGTGCACGTCATGTACGAACGGGACGCGATCCCGGCGTGGCTGGTCATCGACCAGAACTACCGCAACCGCTACCTGTTCAAGGACATCGCCCCGACGCTGGACTTCCCCAGCTCCTGGTACAGCGCGGGCGCGGTCGTGAAGTCATGGTCATGGAACGGCCTGGCCGCCAAGATGGGCGTCCCCGCCTCCGCCCTGAGCTCGACGCTGGCCCGCTTCAACGGCTTCGCGTGGACCGGCCGCGACCTGGACTTCCGCCGCGGAGACAGCGTCTACGACCACTACTTCACCGACCCCGCCGTCATCCCCAACTCCTGCCTGGCGCCCCTGCTGCTCCCGCCGTTCTACGCCCTCAAAATCGTCCCCGGCGACCTAGGCACCAAGGGCGGTCTGAAGACCGACGTCCACGCCCGAGTCCTGACCACCGCCGGCACTGTCATCCCCGGCCTGTACGCGGCGGGCAACGCCTCCTCCCCGGTCATGGGCCGCAGCTACGCCGGAGCCGGCTCAACCTTGGGCCCGGCGATGACCTTCGGCTACATCGCCGCCCGCCACCTGTAGGCCGGGCATTCTCGGTGTGCGGGCTCTGTCCGTCGGGGAGCCCGCTTCCGTACCCGACCCCTGCTGACCGGATGCGGCCAGGCCGACAACCACCGTCATGGACCACCCGTCCCATGGAGCGTTCCCGTTCCCTTCGGACGCAGAGGATCCGACGATGCGCCTCCTCCTTCGGACAGCCGCCGCCACCCTGACCGCCGCCGCCCTCACCGGCATGCCCGCCCAGGCCGCGGCGCCCGCCGTACAGATCATCAAGGTGTACTACGACAGCCCGGGCAAGGACACCCGCTCCAGCACCAGCCTGAACGCCGAGTACGTCGTCCTCAAGAACACCACCCGCAAGCCGATCCAGATGGAGAAGTGGATCCTGCGCGACAAGACCGGCTACAAGTACCGCTTCCTCGCGTTAGTCCTCAAGCCCGGCAAGACGGTGACGGTCCGCACCGGCACCGGCGACGACGGCACCTCCACCGTGTACTGGAACCGCGGCCAGTACGTGTGGAACAACGACGGCGACACCGCGAGCATCCACCGGTCATCCGACCTGAAGAAGATCGACACCTGCTCCTGGGGACGCGGCCGCGCCTGGACACATTGCCCCTAGCCTTGCGGTCCATGAGATGGTTACGCCGCCGCATCCGCCAGATCCTCGCCAAGCGACGATTCCGCCGCCGGAGGGCGCGCCGGCAGGACCTCAACACCCCGTCCTCCCCGACCGGCGGCCAGAACGACACGGGAGACGTGATCCGCGGCGCGGACTTCTACAACGACGGCACCACCGGCGGCTTCTGACACCCTCAGGACGACTCGGTCCGCTCGGTCCGCTCGGTCAGAAGGTCGTGCTCCGCCAGGAACGCGCCGAGCGACTCGCGGGCGATCAGGAACGTCAGATCCGAGTCTGCGGGCATCTCGATGGACAGGCAGACAGAGTCCCCGAACGGGGCCACCCGGACATCCCGCGACTACATGGACCGATTCAGCCCGTCTGACACTACGGATCTGGCGATATCGAGGTGCTCAGGGCCGCCGGGGATCTCGACGCGGATGAAGTGCGGATCCCGCGTGCGATGCCGCAGAAACCCGCTGAGGACGTCTTGACTTTCCGCTCCGCCGTACAGCGTGGCGCAGTGGACGATGTCGGAAACATTTGGGGGTTGAGCAGCACTTTCATCGCTCCCCTGCTCGGACGTGTCGCGAGGGGCACTCGTGCCCTTCGGGGATGCAGAGCGAACCGCAGTGCGGTGCCGCGACGAACCACCTGCTTGAGGTGCCTACTCCGGACGAATCGTCTGGAGCCAGACGCGAGGCCCGCCACCGTTCTCGATCGCCCAGAACATCCAGCCGTTGCGGTTGTCGTTCACCTCCGGCTGGTAGTGCCCGACGACAGCCCGAGCCGCCCCCGTGGGGGACTTGTAGGACGTCCCTGCCAGCGGCCCGTCAACGATCTCGACCCGGGCCGGAGCAATGAACTGCGCACGGGTTCGATGTCCTGCGTAGTCGGCATAGATGGGGATGCCGTCTCCCGTCGTCTTGGGGGAGACGGCATCCCCACCCGCCGAGGGGTCGAGGATCAAGCGCCGCACGATCTCCCCTTCGGTGGTGCCCGCCATACGCGCGGCGAACGCCACCTTGTCCTTGGTGTCCTGCGATACCTCAATGAGCGCCATCAGGGATCTCCTCTCTGTGCAGAGCATACACAGCAAAGCAAGCACTGCGCACAGCATTTCAAGCAATCCCGGGGAACGGGGCCGGCGGGACCGCAACGGTGTCGGGGACGCGCTCCGGGGCGGCCGACTCGATCCCTCGGCCTCCGAGAGGGCCTGGTGCCCAGCACCTGCGCGATCCAGGGCGCCTCCCTAAAAGGGATAAATGGCACTATGGCCCGAATATTCAGCGCAATTCCCGCACTCCAAGATTTCATCTTTGACAGCCTTGACCAGCCCATCTCAACAATTGATTGTTGATGTGCGCATCTCGGAACTGCATAGGCGCATACAGGGAGGTCGAGGCAGGGTTTGACGGATGCGCAAACGCGAACTGCGAGTGGTAGCAAACCGGCCAACAAATTCCGACAAGAAGGATACTACGGATGGCTCACCACAATTTCGGTACAGCAAGAAAGCGCTTCTTCGTCATCCTCGGCGTGCTGAGCCTCGCCATGAGCACAGTGAACGCCACCGCCGCGACCGCGAGCAGAGCCGACCCGGACCGGGCGGCCGTCAAGCAAGCCGGTCAGACCGCGGCGCAACTCTCCGCCTACTGGACCCCGGCCCGCATCAGGGGCGCGAAAGAGACCCGGCCCACGACCCGGGGCGCGGGCAACAGGAGCACCTCGGTACCGAAAACCAGCCTCCCGCCCCTCACCTCCGCCGGCACGCGCCCCGCCAGGGCCGCCAGCCCGGGCCCGCGCGACGTCCGCGCCGCCATCGTCAAGGCGCAGCGCTGGAACAGCCACGGCGTGATGCCGGCCACCACGATCGGCAAACTCTTCTACACCAACGACCAGGGCGCGGACCGCTACTGCTCCGCCTCCGTGATCAACGCCAACAACCGCAACACCATCTGGACCGCCGGCCACTGCGTCCACCGCGAAGGCGGCGGCGGCGCCCAGGGCTGGTTCACGAACTTCCTGTTCCGCCCCGACTTCGACGCCGGCAGTTCGCTGGGCGCCTGGGGCTGGCGTACCGCGTCGTCCCCCCGAGGCTGGACCGAGAACGGCGACTGGGCCTACGACATCGGCGCCATAGCCCTGGCCCCGAACTCCCAGGGCAACGTCCAGGACATCACCGGCTCCCAGGGATACCACTTCAACAGCGGCCGGCACGACTACCAGGTCCACGCCTTCGGCTACCCCGAGGACGCCGCCCCGGAAGACCGCCCCGAAATGGACGGCCAGCGCCTCTGGTACTGCACCGGCGCCACCTGGAAGCCGGGCTCGGACAGCCGCATGGGCTTCCACTGCGACATGTTCCACGGGGCCAGCGGTGGACCCGTACTCTACGATCTCCAGTTCCCCCGCGGCTGGGGCTACATCATCAGCGCCAACAGCTGGCACTTCTTCGACAACGACGAGTGGCGCGACCCGTACCTGGGCGATGCAGCGGTCAACGTCTACAACACGGTCAAGGACCGCTGACTCACCCTCCGGTGGCGTCGCGCTGGCGCTCTTCCGTCCAGTAGTCGAGAACCTGCCCGGAATCCCCGTCGTTCTCCAGTACGGCCGGCGAGGCAGGAGACCTGGAGTCAGCCTGAGCCAACACCACCCGATGCACCGCAAACCCAACCGCGACAGCCACCACGAACACCGCCACAACCCTGACAGACACCTTCATCGACATAAGCGTCACTCCCCGCCTCAATCCTCCGACGCTGAGTGACCCCTGGCAACCGCCTCTGCCGAACCGGCCTCCCACACAACGAGCTCAGCCAGCCAACCGCCTGCCTGGCTGAGCTCTCGTTGACACATCCGTGGGCCTCTGTCCTGGACCTCACCCGATCGGCGTTGAGCAGGTCCTCCGACACCGGCCTCGTAGCCCGGATGCGCACCTGACAGTGGGTTGCAAGCGGTTCTCCTAGGCTGCCGATCATGCGAAAGACTTCCGGATTAAAGACGCTCGTCGTCGTCGCCGTCGCTCTCGCCGTACTGGCTCCCACCCCGGCGACCGCCGCCGCGTGGGGCTGCACCGGCGGCGGGGCAATGCTCAAGACCAAGCACGGTCATGTCAAATACCTGTGGAAAGCGTGCGGTGACGGCTACGTCGCCGCCTCGGGGACTGTGCACGACACCAAGTGGGATCTGTGGACGGCGGTCGTCGAGGTCAGCTTCTCCAAGGCGGGCAAGAGGGTCGGCGGCACCGGCGGCCGGGTGGAGGCGGGCCGGAAGAAGGGCAGCAGAGATTTCGCCTTCTCCGTCGCCGCCAAGCAGGGCGCCGACACGGTAGTGATCAAGGCTCGGCGCTGCTTTCTGGGCGGCAACCTGTGCAACAACACCACCACCTTCACGGGCAAGCTCTGATCTTGTCGCCTCTGCCCGATCTTCGCGTGGGTATTGAAAGGCCGCATTGCGGACGCTCGATCCCGCAGCGGCGGGCGCAGGCGAGCCTGCTGCCGGCGCATCCACGCGACCCGGACAGGTGGCTGTCGCGGCCGACTGTGTCGGCGCTCTTGATGTTCTGGGAGTCGATGCCACGCGCTGGCGGCGTGCCTTGACTCACAGCTCGGCCAGCAGGGCTTCGGTGACACTGGCCTGTTCCCACTGCTGGAAGTACCAGCACACGGTCTGCCTATCAGCTATTTGGAATCTGACCGCACGGAGCGCCGCCCTCGATCCATAGGCGAGGATTCGGCAGTGGTCTGTGTGCTCGGGTAGTAGAACACTGGGCGTTGAAGACCTTGAGTGATGACCCCTGGACATCGAAGCCTTCATGCCGCCCTTCTCCCGCCGCTCCCAGGCTCGGCCCCACCGGTGCCGAAACCTGTCGCTTCGTCACAGCCCTACTCGATCGCTCGCCCGCGGCCCCAACCGCCTCTCCTAGCGACAAGGCCACAAGGTTCACCAACCGGGGAGCCAGTTTTCGATGTGCCCCTCACAGGTAGGACTGATGGGCGCAAGCGAGATGAAATAAGCGCGCGGAGCACCTTTGACCAGGGTGGGATCCAGCTGCCCAACCACTTGGCTGGGCAACGGGCGGGGCAGAAAAGCACGTTCGACACCGGCAAGGAGTTCCGCGCCACCGACGAGCAGACCAAGAGCGTGGACTGCGAAAGCGCCCGCGACATCAGCTAGACAGGCGCTGCCACCACCGGCGCGACCTGCGCTCCTCCATGCCGGCCACGAACCTCGCCGCGCCGTCCGGGTCGCGGATGTGCACGGACGAGTGATCCGGGACCACCCCGAGCGCCCAATGCGCGGCCGCATCCGAGGCCGCCTGCGTGATGTTGTCGGTCCGGTACGCGGGAGGGGCGGTGAGGTCCGGCTCCTCGCCGCGCCACACCCCCCACCCGGACTGCCACCAGGCCACACCACGGATCGTATGACGCCTGGCGCAGGAATACCCGCAGATCAGCAGTCCACGGCACCGACGGCGAGTCCCATGCGAACCCACCGGGCGTCCTCGGCGTCTCATCAGGCACAGAGGCCGCGTGCGGCAACCTTTCCTCCAGGGCTCTCCCGCAGACCACACCAGCGGGAGGGCCCACCAACCACCGACACGACGAGGGCCCTGCAGCGTACGATCCGGGCTCCGTCGCGGCTCGGCTGAAGCCCGGGGAGTCTTCGAGTACAACTCCGCTATGACTCGATGATCTGCAGTACGCCGGGAGCGGCGAATAGGCGTCCGTACCTGCGTCCTGTCCGCTCCTCTAGGATGCCCAGTTCGGCGAGGCGCTTGATCGCCGTGTTGGCGGCAGGATACGTCACTCCGTAGGCTTTCGCGGCGATCGATGGTGTGATCACCGGAAACCCGATTAGCTCCTCGGTGATTGTGGTGGCGACCCCCTTGACGCGCTGGTCGGTGAGGTTCCGTAGGGCCGCCGCTTTCCAATCAAGGAGCCCGTCGATCTTCTCCACCGCTCGGGCAGATTGATCGGCCACGCAGGTGCTGAAGAACCGAATCCAGTCGTCGAAACGTCCTGTCACACTGCACTGCAGAAGATGATCTTGATAGTCGCGCCGACGACGCTCTAGCCAGGGCGACAGATTGAGGACGGGCACTCGAAGTGCGCCCGCACGCATCAGTTGCAGAACACAAGTGAGTCGCCCGAGTCGACCGTTGCCATCATTGAACGGATGCAGGGACTCGAACTGGTAGTGGCCCAGGGCCAATTTCGCGATGAGGGGGATCGACGAATCGCCTTCGATCCAGTCCGCCCACTCCTGCATGCTGGCCTGCAGGGGAAGCCCTGGCGGAGGTGGCACAAACCGGGCGTCCTCAAGCCGGTTTCCCCCACCTCCGATGCAGACTTGGATCGTTCGGATTCGACCGGCGTCACCTGTCTCTGAGCGTGTCCCCTTGACCAGAAGGGACTGCAGGTTGCACAGCATGCCGACCGTGATTGGCAGGTCCGAGATCCAACCGTAGGCAGCGTCTGCCGCCCTGATGTAGTTCCGAACCTCCTGCACGGCAGCCGACTCGCCACCGTCGTCGAGCAGTTCAGCTTCAAGAACATCCATGAACGCTGCGTACGTACCCTCAAGTGCTGACGTGCTCACAGCCTCCTGCCGGATGGCAGGGCGCGCGAGTAGCTGCGGGTTAGGCAGCCTGAAAGCAGCTTGATCAAGGCGCGCAACGGCGGCTGTGGCGTCGATGAGCGCACTGTATGTGGCAGGCTCCAGATCAAGCCTGTCAGGCAAGGGGTGGGGAAGGAACGCCTTGTGTTCGAACTCGACACCCCGCCGAGCGTCCATGCCCGTGATTGTCACCAGGCTGCCCACTGGAGACTTCGCCATCAGATCGAGATCCACGCAGGGCAGTCTAGGCGCTACGACTTTAATTCCACCGCTGTAATTTAAAGCGAACGCGGTTCTACTTACAATCTCAGGCTGAGATTGTAAGCCCCCGCGCCGCAGGACCGGCCAGTCTCGGACATGACGTCACTGTGTACTCACGCACCGCATAGGCGCAGGCCCACCCAGCCGGACTGCTCACCCAGCGCGGGCCCGGCGCACCGCAACTCGAAATCACATTCGATGACGGCTACGGTGAAGAGATGCCGCCCGAACCGACCCCGCCACCAACCGGCGTGCCGGTCATCATCCCGCCGAACAGCGCGGGATGGATGCTGGCGCTGTGCATGGGAGAGGACGGCAGCACCAAGGAAGCGCTCGTCAAACGCCACGACTACGTCGAAGGATTCCGAGGCGGACTCACCGAGCGCGAGAAGTGGCTGCCCCTCCTCGGCCTCCAGCCCATCCCCGGTGAGGACTACACCACCGTGCCCTGGCAGAGCGTCGAGCAGCCCGCCGGCGACGGGCCCGATGCGGACCGCCCGCCAGGATGGCCGACTGAGGCGGCGCCGCCCACGACACCGAGCTGGCAGGACTCTGCCGTGGCCTGGATGTTCGAGGCACTGCCGCCCGACTATCGCGCCCACCAGGCGCTACGAGACAACCCGCGCGCGCTCGCGGCGGCAGCCGCCGAACATCTCGACCAGGGCGTCTTGGCCGCACGGAAGGGCTTTTCGAGGGCGGCGGTCGACTTGCGTGACTGGCTACCTCCGCACGCCATCGAGGCCGTCCTCGATGTCTACCGCACGGAGGGACCCCGACTGGTCGGCATGCAGCGCGGGCTGCTGCTCGTGACCAAGGCTCTGCGCGATCAGGATCTGCTGTGAGGCCAAGCCCGACGGCATGATCCGCAGCGACGCAACAATGCCCGCCCCAGCAGTCTGAGGCGGGCATCGCCGCCCAATGCCCGAACCCCACCTTGACGGCGACGGTCGCGGACACTCCCGAGGCGCGCAATGTCACCGTACGCTCACGCGTGGAATACGCACAGGCCCATCGGTCGGATGTGGCGTTGGCACGACGAAGATCCTTGCCAAAAGCGGATCGAAAGCAGCCTCCTCTACCGTCGATCGCGCCTGAAAGGGGATCTGCATGAACTTCCGCGGAGTTGGACTGGCACTCGCAGCCGCCATCGCGATGTCGGCGGGTGGCGCAGGCGTGGCCGCTGCCGAGACGGCTGACCTCTGGGAATGCCGGAAGACGTACGTGTGCGTCACCGATGCCTACGGCCGGAAATGCCAGTGGGCAGGCGACGACCTGGATTGGAGCAACAACTGCAACGGCTTCACCCAAATCCCGCGCCACCACGTGTTCAACGCCGGGACCGGCAGCTACTCACACATCCGGTTCTACTCGCGTAAGGGCGGCGCGGGCAGTTCGTGGTGCGTCAAGCCGGGGTTTGTCGGCTACGTCCCGAGAACGTGGAGCTCGGGGCCGGACAAGGGGAAGTCCGTGGAGAAGACCATCACAGGTCACCTGTGGGTCAACAACTGCTGATCGCTCCCCGGACATGCGAAAGCCCGGCCTCTGCACTGCCAGAGGCCGGGCTTCGTCATACTGACCAGATCGTTCCACGCAGCCTGACCCGTCAGGCGTTCCCCGCCGGCCCGCACATGGGTCGATGGGCCTGGACGAGAAGTGTGCCCACGTGGTCAAGGTCGGGCGCGGGCTCGTGCCATGCCCGGACGTCGACGAATCCGTGCGCGGCGAGCATGCGCGCCCATGTCTCGGGCTCGTAGGCCCAGCGATACACCCACGTTTGCGGGCCGCAGAAGCCTGCGCCGTACATGCCTTGGACGCCGTAGGAGCCGGGTACGGCCGGCGCCTGGCTGAAGACCAGCCGGCCACCGGGCGCCAGTCGCCGGTGGATACGCGGCAGCAGGTGTGCCGGGTCGGTGAACCACAGCGCGCCGAAGATGGAGTAGATCGCTGCCCACTGCTGGTTGGCGTCGTCGAGGAATTCGATCACGTCGGCCTCGGCGTAGTGCGCGTTGGGCAGGTGCCCCCACAATGCCCTGGCGCCCTCGACCTGAACGGGCGACAGGTCGATGCCGGTGGCCTCCACGCCTTTGGTGGCGAGCGCGGCGACGGCGTGTCCGCGTCCGCAGCCGAGTTCCAGCGCGGTCGCGGGGTCGTCGAGTAGTTCGTCGCCGGGGCCGTGACCGTCGTACTGGGTCCAGCCGAAGGCGTTCTTCAGCGCCAGCTCGGGAGGGCTGTTGTTGTCGGCGGCGACGCCGGTGGCGTAGTGGTCCCAGTAGGCGATCGTGTTGGTGTGGCAGAAGGCGCGCAGGCCCGGATCGCGGCCGTAACCGGAGTCCGCGGCCAGATAGCGGAACGGGGTGTCCGCCCGCCGTTCTTCGGCGAGCATGTCGATCACCTGCTGAGGCTTGGTCGCGAAGGCCATCTGCTCCGGCACGCCCGCCACCCTGCGCCGTTCCGCGTCGCCGGCCCAGTCTTCGGGTAGGTAGAGCCGCCGGTTGATGAAGGCGTGTCCCGCCGCGGAGGCGTAGGTGAGCATCGGCATCACCTGGCAGTTCTCGACCTGGCCGGTCAGCCCGCAGTACTGGCGGGCCACCCCGACCGACTTGTCCCCTTTCTTGATCGCTTGCGTGTCATCGGCGATCAGCACCCCGTCCGGGCTGCCCAGGTGTTTGACCACGTACGCGCGCACCTCATCACGCAACACCGCGGCGTCCCACGACGCCCGCGACAGCAGCCACTCGATCGGGTTGGCGGTCGGATGTCCGAGATGGTCGGCCAACTGCCAGGAGTTCTTGCGCGGCACATCGGTCAGCAGCCCACGGACCAGGTCCCCGAAGGTCGCCTTCGGTTCTGGCCGTTTGAACAACCGATCAGCGATCCGCGAGGTCATTGCCGCGAGTCCGGCATCCCAGGACACGACGAGATCGTAGGTGAGGCACAAGGTTACTCGCAGATCATCACCGATACACCCACGGTCACGCAGGTGAACGGCTCAAAGATCTACCGATGTAGTACCGGCAGGCCTTTCGAGGTACTTGTCCGGCGTGATCTGAAAGAACTCGATGTCGAGGCTGTCTTCGGGGCGGCCGAGTGCGCTCGCCAGCGCGGTGCGTACTCGTGCGGTCGCGATCTCGAATGCTGGTGACGGCGGTATCACCAGCGCCACCGGCAGGTCCTCCTGAGCGGGGAACTGGGTGAGCCACTGGTCGCCGTCGAAGACGGCGGCTCCCGCGTAGATCTGAGCGCCTTCGTCTCCCTCGTATCCGAAGAGCTGCAAGCTCACGTCCCTGGCGGGGATTCCCAGGAGGCTGGCGAGTGCGTCGCTGGTGGCGCGGACCGCGTCCTGGGCCGAGTCCGTGACCACGATCACATCCGGCTGATTCGGCACCTCGACTCTGGCGCGATGACGGGCACCGTCGCGGGTGATGATCCCGAAGTAGTTGTTCATAAAGCCTGAGAGATATCACCTACCGTGCAGCGCGAGAAGCGCTTGTCGAAGCGAACAGGGCTTTGTATCGGGAGCGTATGCGAAAACACCTACGTCGCCGCAGTAGTCCCAGCTCCGGGCCGCCCTGGTAGACGGCGCGCAGGCGGATCGCAGCCAGCATCCTGCTGGAGCTGCCTTAGTGCTGCCGCTGGAGGCCTGGCGGTGGGCCTACGGCTGGTCTCCCCGGCAGCAATAAGACGACGAACAGCAACAGCGCCGGAATCGTGGTCGGCATGTCGCTCACGCTAGCGCCGGTTCAGCGGACGATGCGGGGCATTCCCCGATCGGCGTGGGTCACGAACCCCGCGGTCGCGGGGTCGGTGGTGGTGCCGGCCACGACCGACATGATCAGCGACACGAGCGCGGCGCCGCCGGCGATCGAGCCGACGGTCGGCCAGGCGATGTCGAGGATGCCAACCGCGCCAGTGCCGATCACGCCCAGGGCAGCGGTTCCCGCGGCGCCGATCATGCGCTCGGTCGCGTCGCCCCAGAACTTGGCGTTGAGCAGTTTCCGCTCCATGATGATCTCCCCTCAAACGAGGTGACAAAAGTAGAAGTCGGCCACGAAGAGCCCTGGTCGGGGCATGTATGGGCCGTCAGGACCGCCTGACGTCAGGCGGTCGGTGTGTCCGGGATGTCGAGCCGGACGGTCACGCTCTCGATCTCGGCCCGGATCCGGGCGAGCAGCTGCTCGACGTCGAGCGTCGCGTTCTGTGCGGCCAGGGCCTCGGCCAGCGCGGTGATCGTCGCGTTCTGGCCGTCGAGTTTGGCCTCCAGGCGTGCCGTGCGCTCACGCAGCTCACGCACCCACGCGGCGGTGTTGACCATGATGTTCTTGGCCTGCCACTCCGGGTTGCCCGGGCTGCCGAACGGCACCGGGATCTCCAGACTCCACACGTCCTTCGCGCTCACGTCGTCGTCCTCCTCGTAGATCGGGTAGCCGTAGCCGTAGATGCGGGAACTCGTCCTCGCGATCGTCTTGCGGTAGACACCGTCGCCGTTGAAGTAGGCGCCGGCCAGCGCACCGGAGGTGTTGCCGCCGATGGTGACGATGGCGGCCGCGGTCACCTTCTCCACCCACTCCACGTGGGTGCCGCCGCGCGGCCCGTAGTAGACCAGCGCCCCCGGGCGCGGCGTCGTCCCGAACCGGCCGCGCCGCTTGAACCAGGCCACACCGGTCTCGCACCCGGCCGTCCAGGGGAAGTCCTCGTTCGCCGTCAGCCCGGCCCGTTTCAGGCCGACGGACACGAACGTGTGGCACCACGGGTAGCCCAGGCCACCGTGGGGGTAGCCGGGGATCGCGCCGAATTCGCGGTTGAACGGGGTCAGGTTGGTGCCGGCCTCGCGGTAGCCGAGGTGACGCGCCAGCTCCCGGCCGGCGTCCTCAACCGTGGGCATGTCCGCCCTCCTCCTTCTTGTCCACCATCCGGTCGCTCCTTGCCTTTGGTCAGGGGTTGCTGAGGCGGGAGATCTCCGCCTTGGCCACGGCCAGCTCGGCGCGCAGCACCGACACCTGCTCGGCCAGTTGCGCGATCTGCCGCTGCTGGTCGGCTCGCTCCTGGCGGAGTTCGGCGATCTCGGCCTTGGCCGTGTCCAGCTCCGTCCTGAGCATGGTGACGACCTTGTCGGCCGTCTCCACCGCCACTGAGTCGGTCTCCCGGTCCAGCTGGCGCAGGGACTGCCGGCGGCGGGTGATGGCCATGACCGCCTGGACGATGCCACCGCCCAGGGCGACTTGTGCCACGGATACAAGGACGTCGACCCACGTCACGCCTCACCCCTCTCCTGGTTCTCGCGGGCCTGCGCGGCCGCGCGCATGATCCGTCGGACCTTGACCATGCAGCCGACGGCCAGCGCGCCGGAGATGATCCCGGCGGCCAGGCCGTGCATTCCCAGGCCGACCACCACGGTGATCGAGTAGAAGGCGTAGCCGCCGCACATCAGCCACAGGCCGGGCGTCTCGAGCACCAGAGGTCTGGCGGCTGCGCGCGCTGGCGGCCGCGATGCAGGTGCCGGTCCGGCTTCTCGCCGATTTGGCGGGTGCTCAATGGTTGGGAATCGAGGTCGCCGAACTCTCTACCGGGGATAGATGGGTGGCCATCGCGGTGCCGGCGGGCCTCACGCATGAGCAGCGGGCGCGGTTCGCGGAGCGGGTTGGTGCACTTCAGGACCGAGAGGGCGACGACTGGGTGGCAGTCTCCGTTCCTGCTTCGTGGTCGGAGGAGGAGAGGGAGCGGTTTGTCCGCATGGCGGAGGATATGGTGCGACATTTGGGTAAATAGCGCTATGTAGCTGGACGGTAACTCAGGTAACAACATGATTTCTGTTCGCAAATGCGGACAACAAAAACCGGACACTGGTGGTCACACTCGCCACAGCACACTCCTCCGCCCAGAGAGGCAGAGATGACCACCCCGCACCACCCGCGCCACGGCTTGACCGTCCGGTTCGCGCGACCTTCGGAAATCATCATCGGCGGCCAGGCAGATCTGGCCCTTACGAGATCGGGGCAGATCGAACTGCGGATCGATCCGCATGCCGGCGCGGACCCGGCGCTGCTCGACCCGCTCGCCGAAGCTGGCGAGCAGGCGTTCCACGACCTCCTGCCGTTACTGGAGCCCGGCAGGCCCCCGATCATCCGCTGCTACGTCGAGCGCCACATGCCCGGCAACAAACTCGTTCACGTGGAGGTAGACCCGCGCCAGACCGACGTGCACATTGCTCACGGCCTGGCGCGTCGGCTCACCGCCCACCAGATTGCCGGGCTGTCCACTCACCTGATGCGACGCGTCACTCCCCCCAGGAGTCGTGATGGCTAACCCAGTCAAGAAATGCAACTGCCGCGACGAGAACGGCAAGAAGCTCGGACAGAAGTGCCCCCAGCTCACTCGGAGGGCTCATGGCGAGTGGTGGGTCCGCTACGAAGCCCCCGCGGGCCCTGATGGCAGTCGGCGGCGCCCGTGGGCCGGCCCCTACCGGACCGAGGGAGAGGCCAAGACCGAGCTGATCAAACTGCTCGCCGACGTCGACGCGGGGATTGTGCCCGACGGCAAGCTGAGGTTCGGCCAGTGGGTGGACGACTGGCTCGCCGGAAAGAAGAACCTGAAGCCCTCCACCTACCAGAGCTACGCCGAGGCCGTGAAGCTGTACGGCAAGCCGGGCCTGGGGCACATCTACCTGACGAAGCTGAACGAGACCCACCTGGGCGCCTTGTACGAGGCCATGGGGCAGATCAACAACCTGCCGCCGGGTGAGGAGCCCAGCGAGATGCTCAAGCGACTGCTGGCGGCCCGGGCGCCTGCCCCATGGAAATACGGTCGCGACAGCAAGGGTAAGCGTCTCGACACGCCCCACGACCGGCCGTGGCGGACGCAGCCCAGCCGGGCCTGAAGCGGAAGGCGCCGCTGAAGCCGTCACGGATCCAGCGCGTGCATCGGTCCTTGTCATCGGCGTTGGGGACGGCGTTCAAGCAGAAGCGGATCAAGCACAACCCAGCCGCGCACGTTGAGCTGCCAAAGGTGAGGAAGGTCCGCCCGCTGGTGTGGACCGATGAGCGCGTCGCCCGCTGGCAGGCGACCGGCCGGGTACCGAGCCCGGTCATGGTCTGGACACCGGTCCAGGCGGGTCGATTCCTTGACGTCTGCGCGGAGCGGGATGAGCGGCTCTATGTGCTTTACCACCTGACGGCCACGCGCGGCCCGCGGCGAGGCGAGCTGTGCGGCGCCCGGTGGGAGGACTCAGAACTCAAGGTCGCGAAGACGATCAGCCTCCTGGAGTCCGGCGAAGAGGACGATGACGGCCTGAAGTCGGAGAGCGCCTGGCGCACATTCGCGGTCGGCGACGAGAACGCCGTCCTGCTGACCGCGTGGCGCCGGCAGCAGATGCGCGAGCGTCTGGCGGCCGGAGAGGCGTGGGTGGACACAGGGCTGATGTTCACCAACCCGGACGGCACTGCCCTGCGGGAGGAGTACGTCAGCGAGCGGTTTGCCGCGATCGTGACCGCGGCGGCCGACCCTGCCGCCGATCCGGTTCCACGACCTTCGGCACTGCGCGGCGTCGCTGATGCTCGCGGCGGGCATCGACCCGAAGATCGTTAGTGCGACTCTCGGTCACGCGCGCTACTCATTCACCATGGACGCCTACACCTCGGTCATGCCCGATGTGGCTCAGGCAGCGGCCAACGCGACGATCGCGATCATCCCTCGGGCGAACCGGAAAACATGATCGTTGGCGGGATGGTCCGGCAATGGTCCGGCATCGCCCATTTATAGATCGAAAGGCCCTCTCTCATGATTTCGAGAAAGGGCCTTCCAGCTGCGGAGGCTCGGGGATTTGAACCCCGGATGGGCGGTAAACCCAAACCGCATTAGCAGCTAGGAGACAGGCCGTCCTAGGACGTTCAACGTGGACCATCACGGCCGCACGAACGTTCTGGAACGGGGTGGTACGACGCGGAACTGCAACCCAAACTGCAACCCACAACGATCTTCCTTCGCGTCAGCGCGCACCGTGCCGGCTGATCATCCCGTCTGCCGTCGACCCGCCCGAAGGGGAAGCGGGCCTGGGCCATGGGTACCAGATGGAGCGCCCCACTGGACGAACGATCTGGTACCCATAGCCCTGGCCTGCTCGGCTTGTCCCGAGTCGCTGGCGGGCGGGATGATCAGGTTTCCACCCCAGCCACCCACGAACCGCCGGCGCGTGCGGCGATCATCCCGGAGCCGGAGCGCCCCCGCCGGAGGCACAGTTTGTGTCGGTGGGGGATGGAAACCGGTACCCAGTCTGCTGACCTGCAAGGGCTTCCGGCGCACATGGCTTGCCAGGACTACGCGGGCGTATTGCTCGACTGAATAGCATGTCCAGCACACCCACAGGCGCC
Source organism: Nonomuraea sp. NPDC059023 (assembly GCF_042740095.1). Classification (NCBI taxonomy): domain Bacteria; kingdom Bacillati; phylum Actinomycetota; class Actinomycetes; order Streptosporangiales; family Streptosporangiaceae; genus Nonomuraea; species Nonomuraea sp. NPDC059023. Next base: position 49,571 of record NZ_JBHYIO010000043.1, read on the forward strand.
CGCGTCGATGCTCGCTGGGCCGGGGCTGAGGAACGAAGTCCCGGACCTTCGATCGCCCCCAGCCAGTGCTGGCGCTCAGCCCACGTCAGGCGATCGTGAGGGCGGTACAACTATCAACGTCTGTGGCCTGTGCCACGGTGGGGCCTTAGGCTAAGCCTTTGATCACTCGACCGTAACACCTTGCCGCTCAGCATACGGACACGACTGTGGGGGTTACTTGACGTCAGTCCTCAGCCCAGAGCCGAAGCTCCCGACGCCTGCCGTAACCGTAACCGTTACGGTTATGCCCCACTCCAAGCCAGACGATGTGCCTTTGACGGACCATCTCCAAGGTTGGGGTACTGCTGCTGCCGTCCTCGTAGCTTAACCATTGCCATTGTTGGTTGGAAACGAGAGAAGAGTCAGAGAGAAAAAGACAGAAGGGATAGTGATCTTCAGCGCGCAGAAGATCGAGCTGATGCCGATCGGCGATTGCATGAAGAACGATCCGTAGCAGATAAACGCCTATTGCAGCAACTCGGCGAACAGCACAATAGAGATCGGCGAGACTTCCTGGTTACGCAGTTGTTGCATGTGGGCGAGTTGTACTCCAAAGCCTCTATCTTGCAGGGGAAAGAGCGGACAGAGATAGTGCGGCAGCTTATAGTTCGCCTACACGTACTTCCGGATCCGTACGCGTCGCTCATTAAGGTCGTCTACGAAGTCCCTCTTGGCCCAGTAGGGATGCAAATAGTCAAGGTCAGGCTTGCGCAGAATCAGACCGGGGTTCACGGTATAGATTCAAAGATGGTGCAAGAGGAGTTAGCGGATAATGTCAACGAGTTGCTCGGGGTCAAAAACGTTAAGCCGCTCGGAGAGCGATCCCTCTGGATGCCTGGCGACGAGTAAATGCCACAAAGGCTGGACCGATGAGGAAAACATAATCCACGCTAATTTAGACGTGAATTCTCTTTGGACAGCCAGTCTGATGCTTAACGCCCTCCGATCTGTAGACCACGTGAGCGCGATGGCAAACTTCCCAAGAATCCTGCTATGACTCCCATGTGACGGATTGCTGAGCTTGGCGGATCTCGTTGGCCTGGTCTTCCCAGGTAAAAGTCAACAGGTCCTGATCTGAACACCCCCATTCACGCATCACGTAGAAGCAAACCTCCGCTCCGGGAGGTAGCGCAGCTATTGGCAGATATGGCGGTGTACTGGTGTTGGTGTCTCCGAAGGGAGAGTCTTCTGGGCTGCGAGGCGCCTTGTACATCAGCGGGCTCGCTGTGGTGGAGATCGTAATATTGAAGGCTGTGGATCCACCGCTATTCTTGACTCGGATCCACCCATTCTGGCTATTGTATTCTCGATTGACGAACCCCACTATGAGTGCGGGATCACTAGCTGTCATCAATCCAAATTCACGAGCAAATGATGCTCCGCTTGCACAGAAAGACGCACCTACTTCCCTTCGGGTCATGGGTTTGTTGTGCGTGCCAACGCGGTGAAGAATGCGCCCACGCTTGGAGCTTATGTGAGGAATCCTATCGCTTGGCGGTATTGCAATAACTAGATAGCCTGAGGATGGATCACTCTCGCTTGGGATCTGTATTGGATCGACCCGGATAGGCTCATCAACACCTTCACGCGCAGCTTGGACAACTTGCTGTTCAAGTGTCCGCAGGGCTTGAGGGTAGAGCGACGAGGCGCGGTCATGCCGATCCGTGCCTACGCCGACGACAAGAATCCCACCACCGCTGTTGACCATGGCTACTAAGTCATCTGCGAGATCTTCCGGGCTCCCCAGTTGGCGTTTGAAGTCAAGGTGGCGAGTCTCGGTAATGTGTTCGCTAATCAGCCTTTCAAGCCCTTGTCTAGTCGAGAGATCGCTGGGGACTCCGAATCGAGAGAGTAACTCCATAGTCGATACACTAGAGCCTGTCACTGCCTCGAAAGCAACCGTAGCCCGAGTGGCAGGCCGCGCGTGAGAACGGCCCCCAGGCCGCACGCGCAGCGTGCGGGCTGCCACTCGGGCCGCGTGGCGGCGCGGAGCGCCGTCCTTGATCCATATAAGAAGGATTCGGCAGTGGTCTGCGTAGTCGGGTGATAGAACGCTGGGTGTGGAGGATCGTCGGGATCGGCTTCGGGCGCTTGGGGAGTTCGTGCGTCGTCGGCGCAAGGACGCTGGGCTGACCGGTAAGGATCTTGCGCTTCGGGCTCAGATTGCTCAGCCGACGATTTCGAGGATCGAGACTGGGCAGCTTCTCCCGACTCCGGAGACCGTTGATCGGCTGGTTGAGGCGCTCCGCCTGGACGATGCCTTGCGTGCCGAGTTGGACGCGCTTGTTCTGAGGCTGCGTGATGAGGTCTCTCGGTTGAAGGGTGGGTTGGCTGGCCGGGAGTCGGCGAACATGGCCCGGATTCGAGCAGCCCGCCGCGTGGTGTCGTTCCAGGCGGGCATGATCCCGGCTCTCCTGCAAACGGGCGAGTACGCCAGGCTCTGCCTGGCGTTCGGCAGTGACGTGGATGAGACGGATGCGGCCAAGGCTGCGGCCGTACGGGTGGAGACTCAAGCGGTCATCTTCGAGCCAGGGCGTGACTTCTCCTTCGTGCTGACGGAGGGTGCTGTCCGCACGTGGCCGGGGACTCCGTCGTTGATGCTGGCCCAGCTCGATCGTCTCGCGCAGGTGGCCACGCTGCCTAACGTGCATCTCGGGATCGTGCCGTGGTCTCTACCGACTCCAGGGCTCCCACTTCATGGGTTCACGATCTATGACGGCTCGTTGAGCGTGGTGGAGAGCCTGACCGGTGATCTCACGATGAGCGAACCAGAGGAACTGGCGGCTCACGTGGAGACCTTCGAGTCCTTCGCCGCCGTCGCTGTGTACGGCGATGCGCTGCGGGAGCTGCTCGGCTCCATCGCGGCCGACTTCCGTGAGCTGGTCTCTCGATTCGAATAGTGGCGCATTTATACGTCGAATACCTTGAGTGATGGTGAAGAACACTCATACGCTGATGGCATGGATGTATAGACCCCTAGACACTGGAGTTGTCCATGCCGCCCTTCTCCCGTCACTTCCTAGGCTCGGCCCCATCGGTCACCGAAGCTCGTCGCTTCGTCACGGCCCTGCTCGGCCGCTCGCCCATGGCCCAGACCGCCGAACTCATCGTGAGCGAACTGGCCACCAATGCCATCCACCACACCGCCAGCGGCCGGTTCGGCGGACGCTTCATCGTCACCGTCCAAGCACAACCCAAACGGGCCTGGCTCGCCGTCGTGGACGAAGGCGGCCTCAGCACGCCGAAATGCTTCCGCCCAAGCCTCGAAGGGGAAGGCGGCCGGGGCCTGTTCCTGGTCTCCGAACTGTCGGCCGACTGGGGCATCTGGGGTGACGAGAACGGCCGCACTGTCTGGGCAACCCTGATCGCCGGTCGGGAGATGCCGTGGACCTGACCTCCTGCCTCTCGCCATACCCGTGCCAGCCGCGCGCAGACGCCATCCGCCTCACCTGGCTACCGCCACGCGACGATGAGCGATGCCGAGTAATCGCGTGGACCTGCGACTGCCGCCCCGTCTACTTCGAGCTGTGCGCAGCCGGCGGCCAGACCTTCATCCGGCGCACGTCGCGGACCGCGAAGCGCGTCATCATCGCCGAGACCCACCGCGGACCCTCGGCGGAGACCCAGAAGATCTGGTCTGCGCTCACCCTCGGCCTGGTCCGATGAGCCCGCGCGGCGTCCCCAATCGCCGGTCGGCTATCCGCGCAGTTAGCTCTATCACCGGCGAAGCGGTACGCATCGTACTGTCAAGGGGGATAGACGTCATTTCGTCTAGGGGCCTAGACTCGCGGCAAGCAAGTAGTGGGGGAGCCGTGCCATCCAACGACGTTGAGCGTATCGCCGCGATCGAAGACCCGTACCAGCTGCTCAGAGTCGCCACCGAGCGCCTGAACGCCGCTCAGCAGGAGGTCACCGAGCTGTCCCGGCTGCGGCGCCGAGTGATCCAGGAGCTTCACGCCCAAGGGCTCTCGTATGCCCAGATCGCCAAAGAAGCCGGCCTCACGCGTGGCCGTATCCACCAGATCCGCCACACCGGCCCGGCTCCGGAGGGCGCGTTCCTGGGTACGGGGACCCTCACCCTGGCAACTCCGCTCAAGCAAGAGGCGACCAACGCCCGGCCAGTCGTCGCGATGGAAGACGTCACCGCGGCCAAGCGCCTGGAGGACCTGGCCCGCGGCTTCGATCTCTCGACGGACCTTGAACACATTCCGCTCGGCGGAGCGATCAACCTCAACCGGCCCAACCTCATCGTCATCTGCGGCCCGAGGCCCTCGCCGGTCATGGCGACCCTGTACGAGTCCGACCCGGTCTTCGAATGGGTCAAAGACGACGTGTGGACGCTCCGCGACAGCCGTACCGGAAAGACCTATCGGTCGGGCTCGGACAGCGACCCCGCACAGCCGGTCGATTACGCCTACCTCGGACGGCTCCCGCGTCCGGACGGCAAGGGGAGCCTGCTCGTCCTCACCGGCATCCACCCACAGGGGACGCTCGGCGTGGTCCAGCTCCTCCAGACCGAGATCGCCACCCTGTGGGGCCAAGTAGCCGACAAATCCTTCTCCACGGTGATCAGAGCCGAATACGACCCCGACACTGGGGAAGCCGTAAAGGCGGAGCTGGCCAGTCCGCTCTACCTACATGAGGAGGCATAGCCCGTGCGGGTCACCTTCGCCACCGAAGCCGCCCCCGGCCGTCCGAACGAGGACTTCGTCGCCGCGACCCCTGACGCCGTTGTCCTGCTCGATGGCGCCGGCACACCAGCGGGCTCGGACTCTGGCTGTTCGCACGGCGTGGCCTGGTACTCCCGAACCCTTGGCTCCACGCTGCTCACCTCGATGACTCAGAGCGGTGACGCCTTGGCCGGCCTGCTGGCCGAAGGGATCAAGTCGGTCGCCTCCCTGCATGACGGCATCTGCGATCTGTCCCATCCAGGCTCTCCGTCCGCGACCGTGGTCATGCTCCGGCGTACGGCTGACGCCGTGGAATGGCTGGTCCTTGCCGACTCCGTGCTTGTCCTGGACGTGGGGGAGCCCATGGTCATCTGCGACGACCGCGAAGCCCAGATCGGCGCCTCGCATCGGGCCGAGATGGACGCTCTTCCATCTGGCACCCCGGAGCACACCCAGGCCCACCGCCGCTACGTGGAGACCCTGCGCTCCTATCGCAATCGCGACGGCGGCTTCTGGGTAGCGGCCGCCGATCCGCACGCCGCAGGCCAAGCCCTCACCGGAAGCCTGCCGACCGACAAGGTCCACGCGGCGGCGCTCCTCAGCGACGGCGCCTCCCGCCCGGTCGACCGCTTCGCCATCACCACCTGGCGCCAGACCCTCGACCTCCTCGCCGAGCAAGGCCCCCAAGCCCTGCTCCAGCAGGTCCGCGACACCGAACGCTCCGACCCTGAAGGCAACCGCTGGCCACGTGGCAAGGCATACGACGACGCGACAGTCGCGTACTGCGTCGTGTAGGCGGTATCGCCTCAGGACCCGCCAGCTCCCGAGCGGTAAGAAGGGACGTTGCCGGGAGCGAGGTAGCCATCGAACCTCACACATAGGAATGACGAGGCATGACCACGCGCAAGCTCAAGAAAGGACGCGCGGAGCGAAGCGGAGCACCTTTGACCAGGGTGGATCCAACTGCCCAACCACTTAGCTGGGCAACGGGCGGGCCAGAGGGGGCGTCCGACCGGAGGGAGGTCCTTCAGGGGTCGAGCTTCAGCTCGACTGGAGAAACAGCCTTGCCCCCCACGCGCGAAGCGCGCATGAGGGGCAAGACCATGCCGTGCGGAGGCTCGGGGATTTGAACCCCGGATGGGCGGTAAACCCAAACCGCATTAGCAGTGCGGCGCCATAGACCTGACTAGGCGAAGCCTCCCGGTAGCCACGTGGCTTCCGACAGCGTACCGGCCTTCTGGCGAGGCAGCAAAGCGGTTACGCAACGCATGTTGTCCACCGCCTGTGGATAACCCTGTCCACACCTGTGGACAGGGTCGCCAGGCGCATGGGCTCAGGCAGGATTGGCCTCGCCCTCGATCTCGATCTTGACCTTCTTACCCACCAGTACGCCGCCGGTCTCCAGGGCCTGGTTCCAGGTCAGGCCGAAGGTCTCGCGGTCGAACTCGGCGCTGATGCTGAAGGCCCACACCTGCTGGCCCCACGGGTTGGTGCCGGCGCCGTTGTACTCGACCTTGAGCTCGATCTCCTGGGTCACGTCGCGGATCGTCAGGTCGCCGACGACGGTGAACTCCTCGCCGGAGTGCCCGGTCACGCGCGTGGTCCGGAAGGTGAGCTCGGGGAACTTCTCGGCCGACAGGAAGTCCTCGCTGCGCAGGTGGCCGTCGCGGTCGGGCTGGCCGGTGGTGATGCTGGCGGTCTTGATGGTGATCTCGGCCGTGGAATCGAGCGGGTTCTCCGCGATCGTGACCGAGCCGTCGAAGTCGGCGAACTGGCCGCGTACCTTGCTGACCATCATGTGCTTGGCCGTGAAGCCGACGTTGGTGTGGGCGGCGTCGAGCTTGTAGGTGCCGGCGGTGGGGATGTCCAGGCCGTCCCAGGTACGAGTGCTCATCGGGGTCTCCTTGAAGTCAGAGCGAAGTCGGTTCGGACAGATGCTTGCGCCAACAAATGTCTACACGAGGAATATTCCTCGCGTCAACTATCGTCAGATACAGTATGAGCGTGAGCCCCTTTGACGACCCCCGCCTTACGGCCATGGGCCTGATCGCCGAGGTCCATGCCGGCCTGTCCGCACGGATGAACCCGGTCTTCCAGGCGGCTGGGCTGTCCTGGATCGACTTCGAGACGCTGATCAGGCTGTCGCGGTCACCCGAGCAGCGCCTGCGGATGACCGATCTGGCGGCACAGACCGGTTTGTCCACGAGCGGGGTCACCCGCGTGGTGGACCGGCTGGAGCGTGAGAGCCTGGTCGCGCGGATGGCGTGCCCGACCGATCGCCGGGCCTCCTACGCGGTGCTGACCGACGCGGGACGTGAGCGGCTGAGCGACGTGCTGCCGCGCCACCTCGCCGACATCGACGACTGCTACACCACGCTCCTCGACGACGACGAGCGCGCGACCTTTCTCTCCGCACTGCGCAAAATGCGCGATGTCGTACGGCCCGGCGCTACGGCTGGGGCGGCGGCTGAGCGGGAATGCACAACTCCAGCCTGAGCTTGGCCATCGCCCGTGAGACGGTGCTCTTGACCGTCCCCACGCTGATCCCGAGCGCTCTGGCGATGTCCGGCTCGCTCATGTCCTCGTAGTACCGCAGCACGATCGCCTCCCGCATCCGCGCGGGCAGTTGGTCAAGCGCCTGTTCGAGTCGCACATGGACCTCGCCGCAGGCCTCGGTCTCGGAGGAGGTCTCCGGCAGTTCGTCGGAGGGGTACTCCTCCAGCTTCCGCCGCCGCCACTGGGAGATGTTGATGTTGACCATGGCCCGCCGTACGTAACCGTCGAGCGAGCCGCGGTCCTGGATGCGGTCCCATGCCAGGTACGTCTTGGCCAGCGCGCTCTGCAGCAGATCCTCGGCGTCACAGGCGTGCCCGGTGAGCTGGTGAGCGGTGCGCAGGAGGGCGGGACCGCGAGACGTCACGTACTCGCGGAACTCCTCTTCCCGGCTGGCAGTCTGCATCGTGGCCAGAATCGCAGGGTGAGGGCCTGTTCGGGCTGAACCGGAATTCAGGATTCGGTCTACCAAACATAAAGGTCGGGACATGCCGGTGGCAGTTTGTTCGTCACCGGGTGTCTACACCTTCCCCCGGGGTTGCGTATTTTGCTCTCATCTGGGGTGTCCGGTGCCTGCCGTACCGGATCTCGTGTGAGGCTATGCGCGTGGGGTTTCCGAGTGTTGAGCGGCGCAGAGCGCTCGCCGCGGCCGCGTTGGGCCGGGAGGCGGGCGTGCCGGGCCCGGATCCCGGGGACGGCGCGCCGTTAACCGCCGTGGCCGGCGAGATCCTCGACGTCAGCCCGCATCTGATCATCATCGAGACCGTGGACGGCGAGGAAGAGCGGCTGGTCATCGCGCCGTGGGCGACGGCGTGGCGGGGCGGCGACGTCGCGCCGGCCGATCTGCCCGTGGGCGGTAGGGTCATGCTGCGCGCGTTGCGCGACGGCCGGGTCGTCGAACGGATCTGGGGTGATGTGACCCGGATGACCGGCACCATCGTCTCCATCGACGGCCGCAAGGACCTGTCCGTCGAGCTCGACTGCGGCTCCCATCGCGGCCGCCGCACCATCGTCATCCCGTATCGCACCACCGGGCGGTTGCGGGTACGGCATCCGCAGTTCGAGCCCGGCTACCTCTTCGACGCCATCGGCATCAGGGACCAGGGCGAGAGCCACGCCCTGCTGCCCGCCACCTCGCAGCCCGCCTATCCGGCCAGGTCCGTACCGTCGCCGCCGCCCGCCTACGCCGGGCAGCAGCCGCGCATCTCGGGCACCGCGACCTGGGCCGACGCCTTCGACGAGGACGAGCGGGGCGCGGCTTATCCCATGCTGGAGCGTTCCGACGCCGGGTGCCCGGATTCGGCGGTGTCCTGCGTCGGCCTGCCGTACCTGGCGATCGGATCGTTGTTGCAGGTCAAGAACCTGTGTACGACACGCAGCGCGAACGTGCCGATCGTGGCGTGCGGCTGCCTGGCCGGTCGTTTCTGTGACCGGTGTGTGGAGTGCGGCACCTCTCCGCGGGGGCGGATCACCGAGTTGTCGCCCTCGTCCTTCGTGGAACTGGGGGGCGAACTGACCAAGGGCTGCTTCAATGCCCAGATCGGATTGGGGTGACCGCACATGCTCGAATCGCAGCTGCCGGTGCTGATCGTCCTCCTCGTTTTGGGTACGGTCGCCAAACTCGCCACGGTGTACACCGGCGGCGAACCGGGCGCCCTCAGCCGCCTCGGTCCCGCCGTCCTGGTCCCCGACAAGCTGCAGGCCCCCGCACTGGTGTGCTGCGCGGTCGGTGAGCTGGTGCTGGCGACCGGCCTGGTGCTGACCACGCACCCGTTGTTCCGCTGGGGAACGGTGCTCTTCTTCGCGCTGTCCACCTACGTGCTCATGGAACTGCGCAGGCGCCGCCCCGACGCGGGATGCGGCTGCTTCGGCGAGGTCAGTTCGGCGCCGGTGGGCCGCCGCTCGATCGGGCGCACGCTGGTGCTGACCGGGATGGCGCTGGTGTCGGTATGGGCGCCGGTGCCCGGCTGGGTGGCCTTCGCGAACCCGTCGTGGTTCCTCCTCGCGGGGGTGGCGGTGCTGGCCGTGCTCTCGCCCGAGATCGAGGAGGCGGTCGACCGGATCCGGTATCGGGCGCCGTGCGAGCAGCGTCCGGCGCCGCAGGAGAGCCACACGCTCGCGCGGCTGCGCGCCAGTGGCGCCTGGCGGGCTCACCGCGACGGGCTCGTCGCGGCGGAGCCGTACGACAGCTGGCGGGAGCTTTGCTGGCGTTTCTTCGCCTTCCAGAACCAGGAGGGCGACGACGTGGTCTTCGCCGTCTACCTCAGCGGACGCCGGCCTGCCGTGCGCATGGCAGTGGTCAGCACGGACTCCATGCCGGAATATACGCCAGTCTCGGCCTGACGCTAGACCGTCCTATAAAGCGGTAGGGCGGCATGATGATGTGGCTCTATTGGGTTGTCTAGCTTCCCCACTAGACAACCCAATAGAGGACTAGGAGTGCCGGTTAGATCGGTTGTGCACGTAGGAACCTCCCGAAATGCGGCACTGTGAACGCGATCTGACCACGTTCGGCGCTGTAGATGAGACCTTTCTTGATCAAACTGTCGCGGGCCGGTGACAGGCTGGACGGCTTGCGGCCCAGGGCGTCGGCCACGTCGGAGGTGGCCACCGGCTCGTCGCCGATCTGGGCCATCGCGTGCATGTAGTCGCGCTCGGCCGGCGTGGCCCGCTCGTACCGGCTGCCGAAGAAGCCCACCGCGAGCTCCTCCTCCGCCTCCGGCGCCGCGACCTTGACGTCGTCGGCGGTGATCGGGCTGCACGGCGCGAGGTCCCACGCCACCTTGCCGTAGGCCTGCACGAAGTAGGGATAACCGTCGGCCGCCTCGTAGAGCGCGTCGAGCGCGTCCTGGGTGAACTCCACCTCTTCCTCCCGGGCGGGGAGGATCAGCGCCATATCCGCGGCGTCACGGTCGAGCTTGTCGATGCGGGCATAGCGGAAGAGCCGCTCGGAGTAGCTCTTGCTGGCCGACAGGACGCTCGGCAGGTGCGGCAGCCCGGCGCCGACCACGATCAGCGGCCCGCCGGTCTGCGACAGCTCGTGGCAGGCGGCGCACAGGGCGGAGATGTCGGCGGCCTGCACATCCTGCATCTCGTCGATGAACAGCGCGACGCCGACGCCGAGGTCGGTGGCGACACTGGCCGCGTCGACGAACAGCTCGGTGAGGTCGATCTCCAGGTCACCGGAGTCGGCCCGCCCGCGGCTGGCCGGCACCTCGATGCCGGGCGACCAGTGGGAGGTGCCCTTGGCGGCGGCCGGGTCGCGCATCGCGAACGCCTTGAGCACGCCGAGGAACTCCTCGATGCGCTCGGGCGCGCGGTGGCGCGGCGCCAGCTCGCGGATCGCCATGTGCAGAGCGGCGGAGACGGGGCGGCGGATCGACTGGTCGGGCCTGGCCTCGATCTTGCCGGTGCCCCACAGCCGCTGCATCGCCATGGACTTGAAGGTGTTGAGCAGGACGGTCTTGCCCACGCCGCGCAGGCCGGTGACGACCATGCTGCGCTCGGGGCGGCCGCGGGCGACTCGCTCCAGCACCACCTCGAACTGCTGCAGCTCTCGATCACGGCCGGCCAGCTCTGGGGGACGCTGTCCGGCACCGGGGGCGTAGGGATTGCGCACGGGGTCCACGCTCTCGGACTTTATTGCCGGGTATAGCGGTCGTCGTAGATTTGGGAAGAAACAGCTACGGCGTGTCTGGACGAGCATGGCACCCCCTCTCACCTGGCCGAACCCGTGTTCGATTCGATACCCAGAACTGTAGCGCGCACTCGAACACCTGCGCGATGCTTTCGAGTAAAGATCTTCGCAACACCACCCCCGACGCAAGGAAGTACTCACCCGGGGGCTAGCAAGTGGTTGAACTTGGCAGCCGCGCCGGGCGCCCAATAGCGTTCCGACCCATGCGGACCTTCGCGAACCTTCAGGAGCTCAAGGCGAGCGCCGGCGAGACCTTCGGCCCGACCGAGTGGCGTACCGTCACCCAGGAGCAGGTCAACCTCTTCGCCGACGCCACCGACGACCACCAGTGGATCCACGTCGACGTCGAGCGGGCCGAGCAGAGCCCGTTCGGCGGCACGATCGCCCACGGCTACCTCAGCCTGTCGCTGCTGCCGTCGTTCCTGGAGGAACTGGTCGAGGTCCAGAGCATCGCGATGGCGGTCAACTTCGGTCTGAACAAGGTCCGCTTCCCCAAGCCCATCCCGGTCGGCTCGCGCGTGCGCGCCACGGCCGAACTAGCCGCGGTCAAGGGCAGCCCCGCCGGCCAGCTCACCACGCTGAACGTCACGATCGAGGTCGAGGGCGAGCGCCGCCCCGCCTGCACCGCCGAGGTGCTCTTCCTGTACGTCCCCGAATAACCGTGCAACAGAAGCGCCGGCCCGCCGCTCCTTGGATACGTGGACCACACAGCTGATTTCGACGAGTTCGTCCGAGCGAGGGGGGACGCCCTCCTCCGGTACGGCTATGTGCTGTCCGGAAACTCGGAGGACGCGGCGGATCTTGTCCAGGAGGCACTGGCGCGCCTGGGTGACGCCTGGCATCGCGTGCAGAACAAACAGAACCCCGAAGGGTACGTTCGCACGACGATGACCAGGCTGCACATCAGCGCCTGGCGTCGGCGGCACAGGGAGGACCTTGTCGCCGACGTACCGGAAGAGGGCAGGTCTGACAGGTACGGCGACGCCGACCTGTGGGCCGAGCTCCAGGAGCTGCCGCGCAAGCAACGAGCCGTGCTCGTGTTGCGCTACTACGAGGACCTCGCCGACGCCGAGATCGCCGAGATCATGGGCGTCTCGCGGGGGACCGTACGCAGCCAGGCGGCCCGCGCCCTGGACAAGCTCCGCATCAAGCGAGTGCTTCAGGAGGCGCGATGAGAAGCGAAGAAGACCTGGTGCGGACGCTGCGAGCGGCCGCCGACCAGGCCAAGCCCCTACCGGGCGGCCAGACGGAAGCGGTGGCGGCACGCCGCCGCGGGCACAAGAAGGGGCAGTGGGCGCGGATGGCGCTGGCCGCCGCGGCGGTCGTCGTCCTTGTCGGGGGTACGGCTTTCGCCCTGTCCAGCGGGGGCGGACAGGCCGGACCGGCGACCCAGATCACCACGACCAACACAGCGAACCCGATCCAACACGTCACCGCCGCCTGGCCGGAGGCGATCGCCAAGGTCCCGCGCGTAGCGTCCAACGGGTGGAAATACCGCCCGGTCGCCACGATCAGCCCGACGGAGATCCTGCTGGTCGCGGACAAGTCATTCGAAAAGGCCGGCCGCGTGGCCGTCTACGACATGACAACCAAGACCACGCGCGAACTGGGCGAGGTGCCCGAACCCAAGCGCGGATATTTCGTCCAGGAATGGGCGTCCAACGACCAGCAGATCGTCTGGTACGGCGAAACGCCCAACAACAAGGACGTCTGGGCCGACATCTGGGTCATGCCGCGGGCCGGCGGTGAGCCCCGCCGGCTCACGGAACTGACCGGCGACCAGGCGCGGATCGAAGTCCTGAGCGTCACAGCCGACCACGTCGTCTGGTCGGTACGCGCGGGCGGCGTCTACCGGATCCCGCTGACCGGCGGCGAACCGGAGAAGATCCAGGGCACCGACGACCTCCACCTGAACGCCTGGCCATGGGCATTCGCCTTCGGCCCCGGCAAACAGGGCGAACGCAACCAGACCCGGCTGGTCAACCTGGAGACCGGCAACTCCATGGACATCTCCCTGCTGGAGGGAGACAAGGGCGTCATCTGCAACGAGAACAGGTGCATCGGCACAGGGGACAGCGGCGCGTTCTCGCAGGGTCCCCAAGGCGACTCGCGGAAGGTTCTCCCGATTGAGGCGAACCCGCACATGGCCGGGGAACGGCTGCTGGACGACGTCGTCAGCGCCGTGGGCGGCTCGAAGCTGCCGCTGGCCTACGACCTCGGGAGCGAGCGACTGGTCTCCTTCGGCAAGGAGGAGCTCGGCTACTGGACGATGCCCGGCCTCCTCGCCTGGGACGATGACGCCGAGGGCGTCCAGAAGTGCGAGAACAACTCGTGCACGACCGAGGAGAAGGGCGGCGGCAAGGAACTGACCGTCGTCAACCTGAAGGCCATCCGTAGATGATCATGAGGCGCCCTCCGAATAATAGATCGCCGCCTGTACGCGGCTGCGCAGCCCCAGCTTGCTGAGCACCCGGCTGACATGGGTCTTCGTGGTCGCCTCTGCCATATCAAGCTCCTTGGCGATCTCGGCGTTGGACAGACCGCGCGCCACGCAGGCCAGCACCTCCCGCTCGCGTGGCGTCAGGTTCTCCAGTTCCTGAGGCGTCCGCCGTTCCGGCTGCTGGGCGAACGCGGAGATCAACCTGCGCGTCACCGACGGCGAGATCAGCCCGTCACCCCTCGCGACCAGCCGCACCGCGGCCACCAGCGCGTCGGCGTCGGTGTTCTTCAGCAGAAACCCCACCGCGCCCGCCCGCAACGCCCCGAAGACATACTCATCGAGATCGAACGTGGTCAGGATCAGCACGTCACTGACCCCGGCCAGCTCGCGGGCCGCAGAGATCCCGTCCATCCGCGGCATGCGAACATCCATCAGCACCACGTCCGGCCGCAACTCCCGCGCCATCGCCACGGCCTCCACGCCGTCGGCAGCCTGGCCGACCACCTCGATGTCGTCGGTGCCGCCGAGGATCAGCACGATCCCCGCCCGGACCGCCGCGTGATCGTCGGCGACCAGCACCCTGATGCCGCTGCTCATCCAGCCTCCTCCGCCGTGGGCAGTCTCACCTGTACGCGCCATCCGTCGGCACGCGGACCCGCCTCGATCTCCCCGCCCACCAGCGCGGCACGCTCGGACATCCCCACCATCCCGGCCCCGGCCCCCGGCAGCCGCGCCTTCCGCCCGTTGACCGCATTGTCGACGGTCAACACCACGTGCTTCGCCTGATAGACAAGGCGCACGGAAGTCGGCGGATCGCCATGCTTGAGGGCGTTCGTCAGCGCTTCCTGAAGAATCCGGTACCCCGCCAGATCCACCGAAGCGGGCAACTCCCGAGGCTCCCCGACGATCTCCAGCTCGGCCGCCATGCCCGCCTGCCGCGACCGCTCGACCAGGCTCTCCGCGTCGGCCAGCCGCAACCGCATCGCCTCGGTCTCCTCGCCTTCCTGCCGGAGGAGCCCGATCATGGTGCGCATCTCGTCCAGGCCCTTCACGCTGTTCTCCCGGACCGACTCCATGATCGTGTGGATGGTCTCCGCGTCGAGATCCCGGCGCGACAACGCCGCCGTGGACTGGATCGCGATGGCGCTGAAATGGTTGGCGATCATGTCGTGCAGCTCGCGCGCCATCCGGTTGCGCTCGGCCGAGATCGCCGCCTGCCGATCCAGTTCGACCAGCCGCACCACCTCCTCGGCCCTGGCCCGCTCGGCCGCCGCCAGATCCCGCTGCTGCCGCAGCACCATGGCCGTCGTCACCGGGATGACCAGCAGCAGCCCGAGCTGGATCGAGATCACCACCAGCTGCCAGAGGTTGTCGACGAAGAACCCCGCCCCCAGCCCGGCGGTGATGGCGATGGTCGCCGTGATGCCCAGCAGCCAGCGCGCCAGGCGTGCGGGCCCGTAGAGCGCGGCCGAGTACAGATTGTCGGTGAATACCAGCACGGTCCCCAGCGAAGGCCCGACAAAGATGTCGATCCCCACCCCGACGAGACCGAGCGCCAGCGACCAGATCGGCGCCCGCGTCCGCACCACGACCCCGGCACACACGAAGGCCAGCGGTACGAACAGCAGCCACGTGGAGCCTCGCTGGAAGTGCGCACCTCCAGCGATCAGCGCCGCGCCCATGGCGAACGCCAGGACCGCCCCAAGTGCCGCACGCTTCATTGCCCTATCTCATCACCCTCGGCCGCCCCTTCCCTCCTTCGCCCGGCCAACCTGTGGATACACACTTCGATGTATCCACAGGGCCGAATCGACCATCCGGTTCTGGGCACCCCGCGGGGTCCGCTATGCTTTCTTACGAAGCAAGCGGCCGTAGCTCAATGGATAGAGCATCTGACTACGGATCAGAAGGTTGGGGTTTCGAGTACCTCCGGCCGCGCCACAGCTCAAAGGCCCTCCGGGATCATCCCGAAGGGCCTTTTTCGTGAGCGCAGAGCAGCGTTGCACAGCAACGCCTTCGGGCTTAGGCGTTCTGATCTATCAGCCGGTTTCAGGGCTCGCGATCTGGGTGTAGACGTCCAGGTCATCGAGATCCGGCAGTTGCCAGGCCGGGTGCCTCACCGCGCCGAAGGCCGAGAACCAGGATCAGGACGTAGACCGCGTACCAGGGTTACGGCGAAGTGTCGATAACAGCCTGGGTGTCCGTTTCGTGGAGTGACTGTTCCAGGGGTGCAGGAGGGTCTAAGTCTCGTCTGAGGACCACCCGACTCATCGCATGGGAGACAGGCCTTGGTCGCCGCGCTCGATGGGCAGAAGATCACTTGATCCACGGCTGCGGTCAGGGAGCCGGGTGGGCGGCGTCGGTGAACTGTCTTGCCCGTGGCCATACCCCATTAAAGGTCTAGTTGACTCCAAGTGGTGACGAACTTATGGTCAGATTTACCTAAACGGCTATCGGGGGGGTTCATGGCCCAATCGAGCACGGTACGTCTCGAGAAGAGCACGGGGGCAGTCGACTCGAAGGCGACACGGTACCTCTGTGCCGGTGTCTACCTCGATCGCGACTTCCGAGAGAAGATCATCCGTCGGGTCTACAACGACTCCAAGCACATGGTCGCGCCCTCCTACGGCTTCGATCTGGTGCCGGTTGTCGTGCACGCCTGGCAGGCGTGGCGCTTGGAGACCCTGACATGGGTGCTAATGCTCGCGGTTCTCCTCGGCGGCATCACATGGATGCCCGCCGCGACCGCCGCAACCGCGGCGATGTTCGGCCTGTGCCGGTCTGCAGCCATCGCCGTCAGAAGCGCGCAGGTCGCTCTGCCGCTGAAGGCAAAAGAGCGCGCGGACCGGTTCTTAGGGCGCGGCCGCTGGCGCAGCGAGTCGAGCGACCTCGCTGAGCATCTCCGCTCCCTCAAGCTTGCCTGCATCGGCAGTGGCGCTCTGGTCGTCGCCGTTCCGGTGATCTCCGGCGTGGCCCGCATTCCGCTCTCCCACCTGCTGCAGCAAACAGGGATCATGGGAATGTTGACCGTCCTTGTGGCGTGTGGCTGCCGTGCTGCTCAACGCAGCGCGTTGCACCGAACGGCCAAGGGCCCCCTGCCCTCGCCGGACAACCACCGATATCGGGCAATCGACGAACAGCAGGTCCACACGTTCGTCATCTATCGCAGGCCCCCGAAGAAGGAGTCGAAGCCGGAAAAGCCCCGCGACGTCCTGGCGCTTGACGACTCGCATAAGCCATTCGTGGGAGCCGGACGGCTGACTCATCGCTGGAACCCGCCGCTCAACATCCACTTGTTGCAGACAGGCGAAGGGAGCATGGCCGATCGGGAATTTAATCCGCTCCCGTTCAAAGCGCATGAGCTGGTCGCCTATTTGAAGGACGAGATGCAACGGCTCGACGGGCAGGATGACGCCACCAGCCTTCCGGACTTCGGAAAAGCAGACCGTATCTATATAGCAGAGCCTGAAGTCGACCAAGAGCGCGGCTGGCTACAGGGCGAGCCTGCTGCGCACAAAATCGACGAGATCATCGATCGGCCGTTCGACCGATTTCATCACTTCCTCGAGATCCGTACATCGGTATTCGGGGAGCTGGTTACCACTGTGTTCCTTCGCACCACAATCAAAGGGAGCGCGCTCAGCCTCGACTTCGCTGCGTGTGCGCTGACGCGTACGCCGGATGAGTACCACGTCCTGGACGAGTATGGCGAGACTGGAGCCACTGCGATACTCCGGGCAGCGGTCCGAGCTCTTACCGAACTCCCGACCGACATCATGCAGTCATGGCGTCTCATCCACGTCCCGGCCGTCCTGCTTGGGGCTCTTCGAGCGCGGCGAACCCGCGTTCTCGATCCCCGACGCGGTATGAAGATCGGGGCAAGATTGAGTGTGCGCGAAGAAAAACGCATGCCATGGGAGACGGCCCAACTCGACCGAACGCTCATCTCCGACCACGTGAAACTCATAGAGGACCGCCTGCTGAAGGCGGCGACCGAGTTCCTGCGCAAAAAAGAGGTCGACATCTCGGAGTTCGAGGAACGTGCTACGAGCATCATCAATACCGGAATCATGAACTTCGGCGAATCCATGAATGTAGAGAACTCTGCGGTCGGCACCAATTCGATGAAACTCGACCTACCTGAGAGCTTCGGCAGCGCATCCAGCGGGGGTCGCGCATGAACGATCAGTTCAAGAACAGCGGAATAATCAATCAGGGCGGCCCCATGACCATCAGTGGCGCTGCCATCGGCGATGGTGCAACGGTCGTCCACCATCATCTGACCGGGGAGGTGGTCAGTAGGCGCGCAGACGTCGGCGTGATAACAATCAAAGAATCGGAGGCAAGGGCAGTCATAGATGTCCTCAACCTCGAAGGCGCCCCCGTGAACGGGATTCCCTTCTGGTGCGGCACCATCGACCTCCGAGGCGTCGCCACCAGAGTGGTGATGACTCGATCGCTGGGCCAGGGCCAACGATCGACAATGGCCGCGTTCGAGAATCTCAGGGAGATGTTCCGGCCGACGGTCGTCGCACTTGTCGGCATCGGCGGCGGATTCCAACCGGACATCTCAGCGGGCGACGTCGCCATAGCAACGCGAGCGGTCTACTACGACCTCCGGAAGGAAACCGCTGACGGAATCCAGCGCAGAGGCGAGGACCGTGAGACGTCTGCCATGGTGGGAAATGCCGTGAACAGCTTTTTCACCGACTACGGTGAACCGGCGCGATTCACAAACGGCGAGGGCGAGTTTCGCGTCATTCCCTGTATTGTCGGAACTGGCGACGCCGTTATCGCAGACGCCGAATCTGAGGTCCGGAGATATCTCAAACACTACAATGACAAGATCTCAGTGGTTGACATGGAAGCCGGCGGTCTGGCTCAGGCGTTCCACGAGCGCGGCAATCAGGCTGGGATGCGCGGCTGGGTAGTTGTTCGCGGAGTCTCCGACCACTCGGACAAAGACAAGAATGACGCTCTGCAGAAGACCGCTGCCCGGAATGCCGCCGAGGTATTGCGTGCGCTAATCCCCTACCTTCCGCATCACACCTGACCGGGAGCCCCGATGGGAGAGTTCGTGATCGGGGTGGTGAGTTCGCTCGTCGCGGCCGCGCTTGCCGTAGTGGGCGGGATGGCACTGTCACCGCGGGCGCGCTCCTGGCCGGTCCTACTTCTGTCCAGACTCACCGGCTTGGGGATCTCTCGGGTGCATCCGCGACAGCGCGGCGCCGCCGAAGATCTCACGGCAGAGCTCGGCAAAGCCCGGTGGGTACGGGTGCTGGCCGGCCGAGGGAATGAACTCACTCGCGACGGGTTCGTCGCTCTGTGGGAGGATGAAGGACGTCGCCTAGAGTTCGTTGACGTACTGCTTCCCGATACCAACCATCCCTCCGCATCATGGCTGGAGTGGCGCGAGGACGAGATCCGGCGCATTGACCCGGGCTTCTCCCGGGGAATGCTGGCCGAGCAGGTCGATATCAACGCCGGGTACATCAGCGAGGTCGCCGTTGACAGGGACAACATCGAGTTGCGCCGCTACAACTTCCCCAACCTCCACCGAATAGTGATCACCGACCGCGTCGCCTTCCTCACCCTCTACCGTCGGGCGGCCCACGGCCGCGACTCGCCCTGCATAGTGGCACCCCGCCCCGGCCTGATGTACGACTACGCTCTCCAGTTCTTCACCACAGCCTGGGACCATGCCTAGGAACATCGTGCCATCATCGGGTACCGGCACATACGTGGGATGATCTTGCGAGGTGCATGCACCATCACACACTGACCCACGGATCAGATGGGTGGGGTTTCGAGTACCTCCGGCCGCGCCACAGCTCAAAGGCCCTTCGGGATCATCCCAGAGGGTCTTTTTCGATCTTTGTCGATACGAGTCTGCTGGCCAACGGCTCTATTGCGTCGTGGGGGCTAGTTGAATGTGATGGATCCGATGTTGCCGGCTTGAATGGCGTTTCCGTGAATGGTGGCGTTTCCGCCGATGATGTTGGTTGTCGAGGTGAACTGGATCGCCTGCTGTGTCTGCGTTGCCCAGGCTGAAAGCTCGGAGGCGAACTCGGGGTGTTCGGCTGCCTTTCGCTCGAGGATGGTGACGACACGCTGGGTGTCGGCCGTTTCAGCGTTCTCCAGAGCAGTGACCGAGTCTTCGTCGGACCCGAAGCGTCGCTTCGCGAGCGCGGTCAGCGACGCCCACGCGTTCTTTCCCACCTCGCCGGCGGCGCCGCCGAGAAGTGCGGCGACAACCTCGGTTACCAAAGCTGTGTCCACGCTTTCCTCCAGCGGTAGGGTGATGCCAATTATGAATCGATCGCCCGGCGGATGCGCAACCCATTGGTCAGATGGGCTCGGGCCCGGACATCTTTAGCAGTTCTCGACAAAGTGGCGGTGCTCCGTTACCGCTTTGCCGCGCAATGCGAACAGCCGGCGTGGGCGTCGCTCAGCTTCCTCACGCGATGATCGTCGATCGCCTCACTGACTTGATCGCCGACAGGGCGGTCGTCATGGAAGTATCGCCGATACTGAGCGAGTCCTCATGGCCGTCTTACCACTCGTCCCCTTCCTCGTCGGGATCGTAGGCCGCCCACATCGACGACCGCCAGGGTGATCTCGCAACGCCCGCCCTCCACCGGGATCAGCCCAGCCTTCGGGCGGCAGACATGATGAGGCGCTGTCAGGACAGGCAGCGATCGGTTTCCGCAGACTCGTTCATGGGCCATGCCGGGCACGGAATCTGAAATCTCGGTCTCGCGTGATTCTGCTCCAGTCCACCACACGCCCGGCGATCCGATACGGCTGGCGCCGCGATAGCCCTGAGTGGTTGGTGTGCCGGGACATCGCGTTCATTGGCGGATTGCGGACCCCTCGGTGATGCGTCATCGTTGCATATGTTTCGCTGGCCCAATAAGGGATTGGTTTCGAAACGACGTGATAGCCAACCGAAATATGTCCGAAATTGTGCATAACGATGTCACGGGAGTGATTCACGGTCCGCTGGTTCAAGCACGTGATGTATTCGGTGGTATCCATTTCCAGGCCACGGCTACTCTGCCCGCGCCGAGCCAGCTTCCGCCACCGCCGCGCCTGGTCGATCGCGAGGCCGCCATCGCCCAGCTCGACGCGCTGCGGGAGGAAGCGACCGAGGGCCCGCTGACCGTGTTGTTGACGGGACCTGTGGGCGTGGGGAAGACCGCGCTGTCCCTGGCCTGGGCGCACATGATTCGCCCGCATTTTCCGGACGCGCAGCTGTACGCTGATCTGCGCGGGCATTCCGGTGCCGACCCGGCGTCGCCGCAGGAGATTCTTGGCGACTTTCTCCAATCCCTGGGTGTCCCGACGGACCTCATTCCCGGCAATCTGGCGCAGCGTGCGGCCTTGTATCGCACGGTGACGAAGGACCAGCGGGTTCTCGTCCTCCTCGATGACGCGATGACCGCCGCTCAGGTGCGGCCGTTGCTCCCGGCCTCGTTCGCGAGTATCACCGTGGTGACCAGCAGATACCGGCTGGCGGGCCTGATGACACACGGAGTGCGTGGCGTGTATGTCGATCGGTTCGACGCTGAGGCGAGTCTTGCTCTCCTGCGCGACGCGTTGGGCAGCGACCGGCTGGAGCAGCAGCACGAGGCCGCCTCAGAACTGGTGGAGTTGTGTATGCGGCTGCCGCTGGCCCTGAGCGTCGCGGCGGCCCGCCTAGCTGTACGCCCGAGCTGGCCCCTCCGCGAGATGGTCTCCGCGCTGGCCGAGGAGCAGAGGACCCTGGCGGTGCTGACGATCGGAGATGACATGGCGATGCGTTCCGCGCTGGACCTGTCCTATCGGGCCCTCCGTCCCGACGCGGCCAGGCTCTACCGGCTGCTCAGCCTCGCTCCTGGAGACAGGTTCGCCGATGGCGCGGCGGCGGCGCTGGCCGGAATCCCGAGGATGGAGGCCAGGCGGTTGCTGGGGGAACTGACGGACGCGAACCTTTTGACCGACCAGCCCGACGGGCGCTACCGCTTTCACCACGCGCTGGTCCGGTTGCACGCCTCCCATCTGGTCGAGGCCGAGGACCGGCCCGAAGCTCGGGATCTCGCCGTTGGCCGCCTGCTGTCCTGGTATCTCGCCACCGCCGCGTGCGCGGAACGCCGACTGCGGCCGCACCGTACCCAACTGCCCCGTGACGCCGAACCGCCTCCCGCCGAGGTGACGGACTTCGGTGGTCCGGAAGACGCGCTCAAGTGGCTGGAGTCGGAACGCGCGAACCTGAGCGCCGCCGTCACCCTTGCGCGCGAGCTCGGGCGCGAAGCGACCGCGTACCAGCTCACGGACAGCATGTGGGCGCTCTTCCTCTTCATGGGCCACCACTTGGAGCGTGTCGCGGTGGAGGAGACGGGGTTGGCCGCGGCGCGTTCCTGCGGCGACGCGTACGCCGAGGCGAAGATGTTGAACCGCTTGGGCCTGAGCCTGCTTGCCCTCGGGCGGCACGATGAGGCCGGCGCACGATTCGAAGAAGCGCTCGTGATCTGGCGGCGGCTGGGGGAGCGGGAGAGGGAAGTCGGTTCGCTGCGCAGACTCGGGTTGGTCGCCGCAGAACGCGGTGACCACGGCGAGGCCATCGCCCGCCTCACGGACGCGATCACCGCGTTCCAGGCTCTGGGCGCCGACCGCAAGACGGCTCTGGCCCTGATCGACCTCGCGGGTGTGCTCCTGGCGCAGGACCGTGGTCTGGACGCCGTGGTCCATTTGGAACGGGCGCGACATCTGCTGGCCAGTGCCCTCGACCCGTACAACCAGGCCCGCGTAGGTATCTTCCTCGGTCATGCGTGCGCTGCGCTGGGCGATCACGACAAGGCGGACCAGGAACTGCGTGCCGCGTTTGAGGCGATGGCCGGGCTGGGGTCGGCCGCGGGCAGGGCCTCAGCCCTAGAGGCGATGGGACGCCTCCTGGAGCGCACCGGTCGTGAGGATGAGGCAAAACGGAAGTACGAGGCCGCACTGGAAGCTATTGGACAAGACGGGTCTATCGGATATTTCAGAATTAAGGAGCGACTTGAGGCTTTTGACCGTTATCCTAGAACATAAGGTGAAAAAGAAGGTCGCCGCCCCAGGTGGGGCGGCGACCGAGGGCCAGGTCGTGGCTGATCAGCCCATCATGATGTCAATAACTCCCATCATGATGCCCGCGATGGCCGTTGGTACCATATATAGAGTATTCAGGAACAACTTACACCTTCCCGACATATACGGACACGACACCCTGAGGTATTACACAGTATCCGGAAATATTGCTGACCGCCACAAGTTTGGAAAACTAGGCCCCGGTGGCCTTCAGCGCTTCGAGGCGTCGCCTCAAGGTGTTCGCCTCTGGTGCGCCCAGACGCTCGAAGATCGTTAGCGCCTCGGTCCAGGGCCGCGCCGCGACCGTCCTCCCATGCATGGACAGAAGGGCTTCACCCAGGCCAAGAAGGGCATTGGCCTCGAGAAACGGATCGCCGAGTTCGCGGGCGAGGACCCGCGCCCTCTCGCAGGTATTCCGAGCCAGAGCGAACTGGCCGCTGAGCCGCTGGCTTTCACCGATCCTCTGGAGCGCGCGCGACGATTCGTATGGATCTCCTATGTTCTCCGCGATGGAGAGCGCCTTCTGAAAATGAATCAGCGCCTCGGCTTTGAGATCCATGGCCAAATAGGTCGACCCGATGTTGCTCAGCGTGTCGGCCTCATGTCGCCGGTCGCCGGTCTCCCGATAAATCGTCAACGCCTCGCGATAGAATTGCAGAGCCTCGTCACGACGGCCCTCTCGCTCATGGCAATTGGCGATATTATTGAGTGCGACAGCCTCGTTCTGCCGCCAGCCCGCCTCACGCAGAATGGCGAGCGCCTTCCGGAAAAGTCCGAGCGCGGTGGGATAGCCGCCGCGGTTGAAATGAAGCTCGCCCAGGTTGTTGAGGATCATCGCCTTTGTGGCGACGTCGCCCGTCCCGTTCACGATCTCGAGTGCGGCCTCGAAGACCGCTACCGCCTCCTCGGCACGTCCCAGATACGACAGGGCGATTCCCGCATGCAGCAGCGCGTTGCCTTCGCCGTGCCGGTCCGCGATCGCGCTGAACAACTCGAGCGCCCTCTCCGCGTATCCCAGAGCCTCCCTGTTACGGCCGGACAGCCAGGACACACGGGCGAGATGATCCAGTGTCTCGGCCTCTCCGCGCCGGTCGCCGATCGCCTGGAAGATGCCGAGACCTCTTCCGGCGTGCTCGAAGGCGGCGGCGTAGTGGCTCATGCGACTTCGCACCAGGCTGAGTTCGAGCTCCACCCGCGCCTCTCCCGCGCGGTCACCGATCTCCCGGCAGACGCGGCGGGCCAGATCGTGAACGCGTGCGCCGTCCTCCCAGTGGGCAGAGCGTTCGAGATGCAGGGCGATGGCCTGCGAAAGCTGAATGGCATGCGTGGGAAATCCGTGCTCCGCGGCGTAGCGAACGCACATCAACACGTTGGCCCGCTCGGCACGCAACCATTCGGCGGCGGAGCGTGACCCCTCCATGGGTGCGGCATCGCACGGGTGGACGACATTCACGCTGGCGCGCCGCCTGTGCGGGTACAGTACGCGATCGGCCTGGTCGGCGGCGCACAGGTAAAAGTCGAGCAGCCGATGGACGGCCCGCCGCGGCTCTTCCGCGGATTCTTCCTCGATGGCGCGCTCCCTGGCGTACGCCCGCAGAAGGTCGTGAAAGCGGACCCGGCCGGAGTCCGGCTCCTCCACGAGATGGCGGTCGATCAGTTCCTCGAGGGCGTGTTCCGCCCGATTGGCCTCGCAGCCGATCAGCGCGGCGGCCGCATCGACCGAGAGATCGGCGCCGATGTGCAGCCCGAGGCGACGAAATGCCTGCTGCCGTTCCGGTGACAGTTCTCGATAGGACAGATCGAACGCGGTGAGGAGATCCCTGTCTCCCGCGTACATCTCGGCGAGCCGGTCCTTCGACCGCGACAATTTCGTCACCAGGTCCCCGACGCCACGAGCCGGCCGGTGGCGAAGCCGGTTGGCCATGATCGTGACCGCAAGCGGGAGGTGACCGCACAGGCGGACGAGTTGATTGAC
The DNA here is from genome assembly GCF_042740095.1 of Nonomuraea sp. NPDC059023. Taxonomy (NCBI): domain Bacteria; kingdom Bacillati; phylum Actinomycetota; class Actinomycetes; order Streptosporangiales; family Streptosporangiaceae; genus Nonomuraea; species Nonomuraea sp. NPDC059023. The sequence goes on from NZ_JBHYIO010000043.1 coordinate 74,050, forward strand.
GTCCCCGGCGTCGAGCCGTCGGTCCTGCCCGACGATCCGGCGGAAAAGCAGCGCCGCCTCAGGGGGCATGAGCGCGGGCAGAGACAGCGGCCGGGCCCCCTCCAGCCCAGTGAGCCGCCGTCGGCTCGTGATCAGCACCAGGCAGCCGGGCCTCCCCGGCAGGAACGGTCTAACCTGGTCGGCGCTGGCCGCGTCGTCGAGCACGATCAGCATCCGGCGGTTGGCGAGTCGCGCGCGCCACAGCGCGGCACGTGGCTCCAGAGCCTCGGGAATCCGCTCGGGGTCCTCCCCGAGAAGCCGTAACAAGACCTCAAGACCCTGGGTGGGGTCGATCGGCGGTTGATGGGGGTCGTGGGCACGGAGATGGAGATACCACTGTCCGTCTGGATAGCGGTCCGCAAGCTGGTGAGCCATGTGGACGGCGAGCGCGGTCTTGCCGACTCCGGCCATTCCGTCGATGGGCTTGATCACGGCTGTCGAAGGAGATCGTTCCAGCTCGCCGTACAGGTGGCTCAGCTCTGCCTCTCGCCCGGTGAAGTCCGGAATGTCGCGGGGGAGATTGTCGGCGAGCGGCCCGACAGGGACGCGGTTGCGTGGAGGTGGCGCGGTCAGGTCCGCATCTCCGCGCAATATGCGCTCGTACGTGCCGCGAAGCGAAGGACCGGGCTCGGCGCCGAGGTCCTCGACGAGACGATGGCTCGCCCGATGGTAGATCTCCAGCGCCTCACCCTGGCGCCCGCAACGGCGGAGCGCGACCATCAGATGCTCGGCGAACGACTCGTCGTAGGGATACTCGTGGACGAGGCCGTACAGCTCTCCGACCAGTTCGGCGTGATGGCCCATGTCGCGCTCCATGGCGAGCCGCATGCCGATCGCGGCGCGATGCTCACTCTCCAGACTCGTCCTCAGTTTGGTGACCCACTCTCCGGACAGGCCGGAAAGCGGATCACCGCGCCACAGCTTCTCCGCTGCCAGGAGGAGTCGCAGCGCCTCCTCCTGGTCGCCGCTGTCGGAGATGGCCCGTGCTTGTGCGCTGAGCCGTCGAAATCGGTGCAGGTCAATCGTTTGGGGATCGATTTCCAGCACATAGGCGCCTGATCGAGAGTTGAGCCGTGCCGCCCGGTCGCCGGCTCGCCCGTTCAAGCGACGACGCAGGCGTGCGATGTAGCTGTGGACGCTCTCACGCGCCTTTGACGGCGGCGCGTCATCCCAGACGCGGTTGATCATGTTTTCGATGGACACAGGCTGCCCAGGAGTCAGCAGCAGTACGGCCAGGACGTGCCGTTCCTTGGCCGAGCCGAGCTCACATGCCTCCCCGTCGACCCATACTTCCACGGAGCCGAGTATCCGGAACTCCATGAATGTCCTTCCAGAGATCAGAGGGCCCTCGCCACCAGTTTCCCGCAAACTCGGTTAACGGTCCATATGCCGCCTGCTGTCCAGACATAGCCACTTCACGGTTGTTGCAAGGTTTTGTCTAGGACGCCGAGACATTATCGGATTAGGCCGTCTATTTGGGGATTCGGCCAGGACAGGGGGTCAAAAATCCGATGACGTGTTCGGAGGGGTACCGCGTTCCGGTTGGACCGGATGCACCACGCTGGATGACGCGTCGTAGCCAGAGAACAGTGTTGGTGATCGTCCACACGGTCACCTCCGGGCAGCGCCTGCTGGACGTCGTCCGCCTTCTCTCCGCCGACCTCCGGGTCCAGGTGGTTTTCACGATCGCTCCTGACGTCTTCGGCAATGGGGCGACCGAATTGCTCAGACGCATAGGCGGCGTGACGCTGCCATGGCATCTGGCGATCCGTGAGCAATTCGACCTCGCCATCTCCGCCGCCTACGGAGGAATCGAGTATGTTCACGCACCGCTCGTGGTAATGCCCCACGGCGCCGGATACAACAAGCTCGTCAGCCGCCGGCTGGGTGGCGGAGCAGTCGCGTCCCGAGGTGTGTACGGGCTCAGCGCCCAGGAACTGATCCGAGACGGCGCCGTGATCCCGTCGGCCATCGTGCTCGCCCACGACAGCGAACGTCAGCGGCTGGCGCGATACTGCCCAGAGGCCGTGGCCGTCGCTGAAGTCGTCGGCGACGCTTCCCACGATCGGCTGATCGCCAGTTCGCCCGAGCGCCGCGCCTATCGAGGCGCCCTCGGCGTCACGGACGAGCACGAGCTCGTAGTGATGACCTCCACCTGGGGATCGGACTCGCTCTTCGGAAGACACACGGGGTTGCTCCGCCGGATGCTGGCCGAGCTTCCCCGCGACCGCTACCGCCTCGCCGCCCTTCTCCATCCGAACATCTGGTTCGGCCACGGCATCTGGCAGATCCGCAACTGGCTGGCCGACTGCCTGCGGGACGAACTGGCCCTGGTTCCTCCCGAGGCGGACTGGCGCGGTGTCCTCGTCGCTGCGGACCACGTGGTCGGAGACCACGGTTCCATCGCGGTGTACGGCACGGTGTGCGGTGCCTCCGTATCCCTGGTCGACGACGTGCGAGACGCCGTGGATCCGGAGTCCGCCGGCGGACTCCTGGCGTCGGCGGCCCCCCGGTTACGGCTTGACCAGCCGCTGTGCGCCCAACTCCGTACGGCGGCCGCGCGCCGCCCGGCGGCACGCCACGCCGAGGTCGTGAACCGGCTCACCTCGGCTCCGGGCCGCTTCGACCGGAACATGAGACGGCTGATGTACCGGCTGATGCGGTTGCCTCAGCCCCTCATCCTGCCCCCTGCCGATCCGGTCCCCGCGCCCTATCTGATCTGTACGCCCGACCACGCGATCCGTCAGGAGGGACCATGAGTAGTTCGGTAGTCGTGGCAGGTGTCACCAGCCTGTACATGGCCATGCCGGTGGCGGGCTTCCCGCTGCCGTACGCGCAGGAACGCTTCCCCGAGTGGATGAGAGCAGAGGTGTCAGGAGCGGCGTGCCACATCGCCAGCACACTCCACACCCTCGGCGACGAGGCACGCCTGTGCACCTTCGTCGGGGAGGATCTGGCGGGAGGCACGATCAGCACGGCGGTGCGCGCCCGAGGGCTGTGGGGCCCGGGGGTGGTGACAGCGCCGCGGTCTTCCCTCGGCGTCGTTCTGGTGGCCCTGAACGGCCAGCGCTCGGGCCATCCGTACGTCGCCGCCGTCAACACGGTGGAGTATCCCGTCGAGGTGTTCCGCCGTCTCGTGCGTGGCGCCGACCTGGCCGTGCTCACCAACACCGCGTTCGTCCGGCCACTCCTGGAACCGGCATGTGAGGAGGGCGTGCCGATCGCGGTCGATGTCCATCTGATCGCGGACGTGGACGACGCGTACAACCGGCCGTGGCTGAAGGTCGCCGACATCATCTTCTGCAGCCACGAACGCCTGCCCTGCCCACCGAGACAATGGGTGGCGAAGATCTTCCAGCGCTATCCGGGCTGCTTGATCGCGGCCGTCGGCCTCGGCGGGCGAGGATGCGTCATGGGGCTGGCCGACGGGGTCCTGGTCGAGGTCGCCGCCGTGGCGCCACGGGGTGTCGTGAGCACCGCGGGGGCGGGGGACGCGCTCTTCGCGTCATTCCTGCACAGTTGGCTGGCCACCCGGAACCCCGTGGCGGCGCTCGAAGACGCGGTGCTGCACGCCGGATGGAAAGTGGGTGACACTTTTCCCGGCGCGACCTCGCTGACGGCCATGGAACTGGCCAGGATGCGGGAGAGCCACCCTGTCGTCACGCTTCTTGACCGCTGGGACCTCGACGCATGAACGTTCGGCGGTACGCGTCGAACCAGGCTCGGTGCCCCATCGGGGCCTGGTCACCGAGCCTGTCGCCTGCTGCCAACCCCTGGAATCCGTTCACAGCAGGTCTGCCAGGATTCTGCGCTGGTAGGCCGTCAGGGGTGGGCGGGTGGCTTCGCGGGCTATTTGGGCGGCTCGGGCGCGGTTGCCCATGCGGGACAGGGCGCGGGCGCACAGGTACGCCACCAGGCCGTGGTCGCGCCCGCCGACCAGGGCGGCCTCCAGCTCGACTGACGCCTCCTCGACGCGGTCCAGGTCGGCCAATGCCAGTGCTCTGGCGGCGATGGTGGCCGGTTCCGTGGGTTCGCGTACCCGGTCCAGGTCTCGTAGGGCCTGGATGGGGGAGCCGAGGTCGGCGAGGATTTCTCCGCGGGCCTGCAATGCGATGGGTCTGTCGCCGTCCGCGGACAGGACGGCTTGGAGGATGGATAGCGCGGCCTGGGGGTTGCCGGTGTGCCATACCGTGATGGCCAGTTCTACCTGGAGGTTGAGGTCGTTCGGTACTCGTCCTACGGCGGATCGCAGTTCGTCTATGGCGTCGTCCGGGCGGCCCTGGTGCAGGATCACGCGTCCGGCGGAGGCCAGTGAGCGGCCTACGGCCGGGGTGTCGCGCAGGCGTTCGTACACCTGGCTGGCCTGTTTGTAGCAGCGCTCGGCCACCTCCCAGTCGCCGCGGGTATGGGCGAGGTTGCCGAGGAACGACTCGATCTCCGCCAGCGTGCGCAGGTCGTCTTCGCCGCAGGCGCGCCTTGCCTTGTCGCCGTGGGTCTCGGCCAGTGTGAGGTTGCCGTCGGCCAGCACCTGTTCGGCCACGCGCAGGTGCTCGGCGGCGCTCACGGGCGGCTGGCCGGAGTCGGGGCGCGGGCGGGCGCCGCCGAAGGCGCGCTGTACCGGCTGAAGCAGCCGGTCGTGCTGCAGTTCGCACCACCGCAGGCCCGAGCGCATCTCGGCCTTGAGCACGTGGCGGTCGATCAGGGCCTTGACCACGCTGTTGGGCATGCCGGTGGTCTGGGTCTCGCCCTCGTACGCGGTGCCGCGGGTGCCGAGTTCGGTGATGAACGTCTCTCTTAGCCAGGCGCTGAGCCGTTCGAGAGGGATCTCGTGGTCGCGCGCGATCTCAGCCAGGGCCTGGTCGAGGAAGTCGCCCAGGGATCGATCGATGTCGGTGTGCCGTTCCACGTATTCCGGGGTGATGACGGTCAGATCGCTCGGGCAGGAGTTCCACAGGGCGGAGCAGACGATCTGGAGCTGCACCGGTTCGATGGTGTCCACGGTGTAGGAGGACGGGGTTCCGATGCCTTGGAGATGGACCGTGCGCAGCTCTCTGACCAGGGTTTCCGCCGCCTGGGGCGCGTAGGAGCGTCCCGTGCCGGCGAGCGGTTTGCTGATCGCGGCCAGCGCCTCCTGTTCGTCGAAGGGGTCCACCACCACCTCCGTGTACTGGCCGGCGTTCATCAGAGGGTTCCCGTGCGCCTTGAGCCTGGCCAGATACTCGTCCCTGATCGACAGGAGAAGGTACAGGTCCTCGTTGTCGGCCAGCGCCTCGGCGAGTTGCGCGATAAAGGGGTCGCGGAACCCCTGGCGGTGGGGGAAGTCGAAGAAGAGTTCCTCCGCCTGGTCGATGGCGGCCAGGATGGGAATGGGGTCGCCGTATTTGTCGAACCTGGGCCCGCGGCGCCGGAGAAACTGCCGGACGGTGAGCCCGGAAAGCCGCGTGAGCGATTCGCCCGGCGCCCATGATGACAGCAGCGCCACCGTGAACGGATTACGTTCCGGCAGGGCGGCCATCGGAAAGGCGGAGCCGTGGGAGAGCCGCCCGATCGGCAATACATCCACCCGCCTGTCGGCCAGTTCCGGCAGCACGCCCGCCTCAAGCACCGACGTCTTGCCCACTCCCGACTGCCCGTGCAGCATCGTGAACCGGTACGCCTGCCACTTCACGGAGATCTCGTACGCCTTCGCCGCGCGGCCGAAGAATCGCTGCTGGTCGTCCTTCGTATAAGAGCGCAGTCCCACGTACGGCGGGGCGCTCATGACCGGTTCCCCATTCGCTCGTCGAGTTCCTCGCAGAACTGGCGCGGGGTGCCCCAATAGACGGAGACCTCCCAGCCGTCGAAATACCGGTCGAGGTATTCCATGGCGCGAAGGGCGGCTCCCGGCTTCACGTTCTCGTTCTCCGGCGTGAGCTGGACACTGACATGACGTCGTCGGCGAATGGCCGGATACCGTCTGATGAGCCCGTGGAACAGCACGCGAAACGTCCATTCCTGAAGGGTGTAACCGAGAAAGAGCAGCGGCCGGTTCGCGACGGCGTCGAGGATGATCGGGGGGATCACGTGCCGGTTGCCCTGCGCGCGGGCCGCTGTCAGGTGGACCAGGAAATCGATGTAGTCGTCCTCGGTCAGCACGATGGATGACGGCAGGCTCACGCTTCCGTGCAGGTGGTAGACCATCGGCCGGTCGGCGTCGGGGCGGATGCCGGCGCCGCGCTCGAAAAGGTTTCTGTCGTACGGCACGCCCTCGTGCCACGGAAATATGGCCGAGCTCGGTTCTTTGCCGGAGCCGCGGAGCGCGCGTACCAGGAAGTCGTCGTAGTTGGTGGTCAGGAACACCGGGATGGGGAAGCCGGCGATGGAGGAGTGGATCTCGCCCGGCGCGGTGAAGTCAGGGGGGTCGAGTGCGGTGAGGCGGCGGCTGAGTTCGTGTTTGAGCCCGGAGTCGCCCAGGACGCTGCGGACGTACTGCGTGACCCGGGCGAGGTCGCCGTCGTCGGTGAAGGGGTAGCCGAAGCGGTCCGCCCATTCGCGGCTCAGCTCTCTGCTGGACGGCATGCTGCCGCCGCTGGCCCCCGCACCGATGAACGGCGTGCAGTCACCGGTGCGAAGCTGATCGATCAGCCGGGCCCAGTCGGAGTCCTTCATGGGGGACGACCTGCTCTCCTGGCACGACGAGGGCGTGGAGCACGAGGTATGTCCCCTATTTTTAACTGGCGGTGACGTGGCCGTCGATGCTCTGGCTGAACCCGGAGATCGGCCCCATCGCATCTTCGCCCACCCGCATCAATGCGCGCAGAGCATGGGAAAGTGCTGACTTGTCCAGTTTGTCGAGTTCGACCAGCGACAAGCCACTCACATCGACTAGGCCTGGCTCGGCCTGCTCATCGCTCATTGAAGCCCTTACGATCCGGAACCCTGTCCGCAAAAGGATAACGGCAAATGTGTCCTAGGAGTCGGAAAGGCTAAGCCTCTATTATCGGGTGGACGATCCCCCCTCGGAGGCGTGATGTCAGGTTCACGGCCAGAGAAGGTCAGAGCTGGGCGGATTCCCGAGATCTGGGGCAAGATCCCGCCCCGCAACGTCAACTTCACCGGTCGGTCCATCCTGCTGGAGCGGTTGCACGCGGGCCTGTCCACCGAGGTGACCGCCGTGGTCCCGCACGCCCTGCACGGGCTGGGCGGCGTGGGCAAGACACAACTCGCGGTCGAGTACGCCCACCGGTTCCGGTCCGAGTACGACGTGGTCTGGTGGATCCCGGCGGACCAGCCCGTCCTGGTCAAGTCGTCGCTGGCGGGCCTGGCGCCGCACCTGGGGCTGCAGGCCGCGACCAGAAGCGGGGCCGAGGACGCGGCGGACGCGGTGCTCGACGCCCTGCGGCGCGGCGAGCCGTACGACCGATGGCTGTTGGTCTTCGACAACGCCGACCAGCCGGAGGAGATCAGCGACCTCATCCCGCGCGGGCCCGGACAGGTGATCATCACCTCGCGCAACCACCGCTGGCAGGGCATCGTCGACACCGTGCCGGTGGACGTCTTCCGCCGTGAGGAGAGCGTGGAGTTCCTGTCCAGGCGGGCGTCGCTGTCCGACAGTGACGCGGACCGCTTGGCCGAGCAGCTGGGTGATCTTCCTCTCGCGCTGGAACAGGCGGGTGCGCTGCACGTCGAGACCGGCATCTCGGTGGACGACTACCTGCGGCTGCTGAAGGAGCAGACCAGCGCCCTGCTCTCGGAGAGCAAGCCGTCGGAGTACCCGATGCCCATGACCGCCGCCTGGGCGCTCTCGGTGGGGCAGTTGCGCAGCAAGCTTCCCGAGGCCGTCGACGTGCTGCGCTGCTGCGCGTTCTTCGGCCCGGAGCCGATCCCGCGCGACGTCTTCCGCCGGGCCGGCCACCAGGCGTCCGACCTGAGGTTGAGCGGCATCTTCGGTGACACGATCCTGCTGACCAGGGCGATCAGGGAGCTGGGCAGGTTCGCGCTGGCGGCCATCGACTCGCAGGCGCGCACGATCCAGGTGCACCGGCTGGTCCAGGCGCTCCTGCGGGACGAACTGGACGAGGACGAACGCAGCCGGTACCGGCACGAGGTGCATCTCCTGCTGGCCGGAGCCGCCCCGAGAATGCCCGACGAGACGGCCAGCTGGCAGCGCTACAACGAGCTGATCGCGCACATCCTGCCTTCACAGGTGGAGGACTGCCCCGATCCGGCGGTGCGGGGCATGGCGCGCGACGTCATCTACTACCTCTACCGGTCGGGCAGCTACCAGTCGGCGCGCTCGTTCGCCGAGCAGTTCGTGCGGCGGTGGGCCGAGGTGTCGGGGCCGGACCATCCGGACGTGCTGATCGCCCAGCGCCACCTCGGCGGGATCATCCGCGAGCTGGGCGAATACCGTGCCGCCTACGATCTCGACAGCGCCACGCTGACCAAGATGACCGAGGTTCTGGGTCCCGAGCACCGCGAGACGCTGGTGCTCAGCAGCGGGTTCGCGGCCGACCTGCGGGCCATGGGGGACTGGTCGGCGGCGCAGCAACTGGACGAGAGGCTGCAGTCCCAGCACACGACCGCGTTCGGCGAGCAGGCGGCGGCGACCCTGCAGATCATGAACAACCTGGCCATCGACTACGGGCTCAACGGCGACTACCAGGCGGCCAGGAGCCTGCACGACACCGTGCACCGCAAGCAGAGCGAGAGCGAGGAGCGGATCGGCGAGGCCGACGTCCTCAACAGCTGGAACGGCCTGGCCAGGGCCGTCCGCCTGACGGGCGACTCGCGAGAGGCCGTCGACCTCGGCGAGGACGCCTACGCCTACGGGGTGCAGGAACTCGGCGCCGAGCACCTGTGGACGCTGCGCACGGCCCGCGACCTGTCGATCGCCAAGCGCCGGGCGGGCGACCTCGACGGATCGCTCGAACTCGCCAAGGACGTTCATTCCCGCCTGCAGCGCATCATGGGCGACCACCACCCGGAGACCGTCGCGGCGGCCAGCAACCTGTCCAACGTGCTGCGCGCGACCGGCGACATCGCCGCCGCCTACGCGATCGCCGAGCAGGCGGTCGCGATGTACGAGGCCGTCTACGGCGAGAACCACCCCTACGTGTACGGCTGCGCGACCAACCTCGCGATCCTGCAGCGGCTCCGCGGCGACCCCGAGGCGGCCAGGCGCTCCAACGAGCGGGCGTTGATCGGCCTCGACGAGCGCCTCGGACGTGACCATCACTACGCCCTGACCTGCGCCATCAACCTGGCCAGCGACCATGCGGCGCTGGGCGAGTACGAATCGGCCCGGCAATCGGGCATCGAGACGATGACCAGGCTGCGGCGGATCGTCACGCGCGAGTACCCGCTGCTGCTCGCCTGCCTGACGAATCTGGTCCTCGACACACGCGCCTCCGGCCGGACGGAGGAGGCGGACGCGCTGCACGCCGAGGCCCAGCGAGGCTATGCCGAGGGCATGGGCACCGATCACCCGGACGCCCGGCTGGCGTTGGAGCAGGACGCGCGAATGGACTGCGACTTCGACCCGCCACCCATCTGATCCGGTCTTACGGCCTTGGCGAAGTCGCGATACAGGCTCGCGTGGTCTCTTTGGCGTGCCTTTCCGAGCGCGAGCCTGAACCCCAGGAACAGGACCAGGAATCGCAGCGCCTGTGCGAGAAAAGCGGCGGCCGACAGGAAGAGGGCAATTTCGGGCCACATTGTGCCTCCCTTGTGATGCGTCCTGTATTCAGGGAAGCCGGGCGCGGAGGTGTCCCGCAATGATGCGGATCGATGCCGGAACAGTCTGGACAATCAGGAACACCTTCTTGGGGAAATGCGCCGATAAAGTGGATAATCATGGACGAGTTCGGATAGGCAGGGCCGATGCCAGAAGAGCCCCTCCAGGCGTTCATCGCCGCCATGAGCGAACTACGACGGCAGGTCGGCAGCCCCTCCTACCGCGAACTGCGCCGGCTGAATCCCGAGCGGCTGGCCCCCAGCACCGTGCAGAGCCTGCTGGAAGGTGATCGCAAGCGGCCGCCCTCGTGGCTGCTCGTCGACGCGTACATCCGCGCCTGCCTCGCCTTCGGGCGCGAGAACGGGCTGGGGCTCGCAGACGACGAGGAAGCGTGCGTACGGGGGTGGCTGGACCGGCACCGGAGTGTCTCCGCGACCATGAGCAGGACGGGGGAGCAGGAGGACCTGCCGCGGATTCTCGGGGGCGGTTCGCCGCCGGTCAGGGGTCATTTCTCCGGCCGCACCAGCCTGCTGGCCGATCTGGACGCCGCGATGGTCGCGCAGACCGACTGGCCGGTGTGCCTGGTCGGGCCCGGTGGCCATGGCAAGACCCAGCTCGCCTCCGAATACATCCATCGGCATTCGTCCAGGTACATGGCCGTCTGGTGGATCAGGGCCGAGCAGCCGAGCCTGATCAGGACCGATCTGGCCTCTCTCGGCAGGCGGCTGGACGAGGGCATCGGCGAGGCGGAGATCGTCTCCAGGACGCTGAAGATGCTGCGAGAGGACTCCCGCTGGAGCCCGTGGCTGCTCATCTTCGACAACGCCGGGCACCCGGAGAGCGTGGGGTCGTTCCTGCCGCGTTCCGGGCCGGGGCACGTGCTCATCACCTCGCGCGAGCCCGCCTGGGAAGAGGTCGCGGTGCCCATCGAGGTGGGCGTGTTCGAGCGGGAGGACAGTGTCGAACTGCTCACGCGCCGCGTGCCCGGCATGTCCGTCGAGGAGGCCGGGCAGGTGGCGGGGGAACTGGAGGACATGCCGCTGGGCCTCGTACAGGCGATCACGTACATCAAGGGCTCCGGCCTGGCGCCCGGGGCCTACCTGGCGCGGTTGCACGAACAGCCCGGCCGCATGCTGGACAAGCATCCGCCGGTCGACTACGGGCGCGGCCTGGCCTCGGCATGGGATCTCGGGTTCGAGACGCTCAGGCAGACCTGCCCGGAGGGACTCCACTTGCTGCGGTGCTGCGCGTTCCTCCGGCCGGAGTCGATCTCGCGCGGCCTGCTTCGCCAGGGGTCGCTGCCGCTGCCGGGCGAGTCGGCCGCGGTGTTCCAGGATCCCGTGCTGGCCGACAACGCGATCAGGGCGCTCACCCGCTACGGGTTCGTCCGGCTGGCCAGCCGGGGCACGATCCAGGTGCACCGCCTGCTCCAGTCGACGGTGAAGGAGCGCATGACCGTCCAGGAACAGGAGCGGGTACGGCACGACGTCCACCGGCTGCTGGCCGGATCCGACTGCGGAGACCCGGAGAACCGGGCGAACTTCCCCAGATACGCCGAACTGGCCGGACACGCCGAGGCGTCGTCCCTGGCCGACTCGGCGGACGAGGGCGTCCTGGGTTTCGTCGCCCGGCTGATCACGTACTTCCGGGCGATCAACGACGGCGAGAGCGCCGAACGCTACAGCGGCGTCGCCCCCGAAACCGGTACGCACCCCGCCGTTCCCGGCGATACGGCCCCGCCGCCGTCGCCCGCCCCCTCCTCGGCCCGCAGGGCGCTGATGGCCAGGGAGATGGAGAGCGACGACTGGGCCAGGCTCGTCTACCAGGTGACCACCGGCGACTGCACGCCGATCGTCGGCGCCGACATCTCCTGGGAGAAGGCCGCCCGGATCCGGGCGATGAGCTGGGAGTGGGCCAGCCGGCTCGGCTACCCGTTCGCGGACGCGTGGAACTTCGAGTCGATCCTCGACTACGCGGTGACGCTGCCGGACCAGGCGGCCATGGCCGAGGAGATCCTGACCGGACTCCGGGCGACGTGGGAGCAGCGTGAGGAAGAGGACCCGCACGCGTTTCTCGCGAAAGTGCCCGCCACGTCCTATCTGACCACCAGCTACCACGACCAGCTCACCCAGTCGCTGGCCCGCGCGGGCAGGGAACCGGTCATGAAGGTGCTGCCGTGGCGCCCGGAGCTGTCCACGGCCGAGCCCGTGATCGCGCCCACCCCCGAGCGGCCCCTCGTCTGCCACCTGGCCGGATCGTACGACCAGCCGGGCTCGCTGGTGTTGTCCCAGACCGACCGGATGAGGTGCCTGCGGGTCGAGTACGACAGAGGGTCGGCCGACATCGTCGGGGCGCTGGTGACCAACCCGTTCCTGATGATCGGCTACAACCCGCGGTCGTCGGCGTTCGACCTGCTGATGTCCCTCCTGTCAGGTGTTTCCACCCCCAGGAGGAACATCGTCATGGTGCTGTACGATCCGGGCCCCGGCGGGATGGAGGAGGCCGCCAGAAACTACCACCTGGCCCGGATCGCCCGGCTGAACATGCGCGCCGCCGTCTTCTGGGGAGACGCCCGCGACTTCATCCAGGAACTGTCACGCCGCCTGGAGTCGACGGCGTGACCGTTCCGTTGCGCTCCTCCCACGTCTGCCGGTGGGCCGCCGCGTCCTGGTGGGCCTTCTCCACGGCCTCGGCGGAGACCTCCTCGTCCCTCCAGGCGTCCAGCGTCGCGGCCATCCGGGCGACGAACCGCTCGCCGGGCGGGGTCAGGAACCCGCTCTCGGCGATCACCCGGGTAGCCCCTTCCGCGGCCTCCCGCCACCGGTAGAACTCGGCGCTCGCGGCGAGCGCGGCCGCCCCCTGCTCGTGGCGGCGCTGCCTGCGCCAGAATCCGCTGACGCCGACGTAGGCGTACGCCCCCTGGAAGAGGCCGCCCAGCGGGCGGGGATCATTGCGCCAGGGCGCGTAGTAGCGCCGGCCGGCCGACGGCCTGAGCAGGGGGATCACGTCGAGCAGCGCCGCCAGCTTGCCGTGCTGGACCTCGTGCGCGAACGTCAGGGCCAGCGTCGTCGCGTCGGGCGGCGTGGACAGCGCGACGCAGCCGAACGCCTCACGGGAACTGCCGCTGATCTGGTCACCGGGGATGTGCGTCAGGGGCGTCAGCACCCGCGTGGCCACGGACACCTCCTCCGCGACGGTCCGGTGATGGGTCAGCAGCAGGTCCCATGCCCGCCGCAGCGCCTCCTGCCAGACGATCAGCTCGTCGGCGGACAGCCGGTCGGCGGCGAGCCTGGCGCCGGGCATCCGGTACGGGTCGAGGTCGTCGACGCAGAGCCGGAGCGTTCTGCCCTGGGCCTCGGCTTCCAGGTAGCGCATCGCCTGCCAGCCGGGGGCGTCGCGGTGGGGGTCATCGGGGATGCGTACCGTGCCGGCGCCGACCACCTGCGCCGGTCCGCCGCGGACCCGTCGTACCGTCACAAGAGGATCGTCGAGTACGGCGCGGCCGAGCGACGGCAGCACGAGACCGCCCGCCTCCGTGGGCAGCTCGACCTCGAAGTCCATGCCGGAACGGACCGCGGCGGCGGCGGCGACCGCCGCGAGGCGGGCGGCGGAGTGCCCGCCGGAGCCCGTCACCCGCGCGTGGTAGGTGCGCCAGGCCCAGGCGCCGACCGCGGGGTGGCGGAGCACGGCCTGCGCCGCTTCCGGCCGGTGCCGCTGGGCCTCGCCCAGCAGCCGGTACGCCCGCGCGGCGCCGTCGGCCAGACCGGCGACGAGCAGCAGGTGCTTGCTGTACTGGGCGTCGGACAGGAGCCGGGCCGCCCGCGCGCCCCCTTCGCCCGCGCCCAGCGCCAGGAAGTGCTCGTCCGGGATGACATGGTGCTTGAGGTTCATCAGCGGCCTTCCATCAAAGTGGCGACGTCGCGCTGGACTCTGCCGCGAACATGGGTGATCAGGCGGAACAGGTCGGCGCAGTACACCGAGCGATTGCCGAAGCCGTTGGCCGGGTCGTAGCGGTGCGCGTAGAGCCCGCCGCCGCAGACCGACACGATCGGGCAGCCCCGGCACTCCTGCGCCAGGGCGTCGGCGCCGAGCTGACGGGCCATGACGGCCGGATGCCGCAGCACGGCGTCGAAGGTGTCGCGGGCGACGTGGAAACCGGTGGCGGGGGCGCCGGGATAGGCGGATTTGAGGGTGTCGGACTGCTCGACGCCGCCGTCGGTCTCGATCACCGCCATCCGGGCCGGGCCGAGTCCGAGGGACTCGCTGGATGACGTTCCGCCCATGAGCAGGTGCAGGATGTCGGCGAAAAGCCGTACTTCGGTCTCCTGCCGCGGGGCGTCGTACCATCGGTCGAAGATCGGGATCAGCCAGTCCGCGTACGGCGTCGCGCCGCCTTCGGCGGGCAGGCCGGGTGGTGGCTCGGCCCAGTTGCCGTGCGGCAGCAGGAAGTCGATCCTGGGCGGCTCGGACTTGAGCAGGGCCTCGTAGGTGGCGATCGGGTCGTTGTCGAGGTCGACGGTGCAGAGCAGGCCGGCGTACAGGTGCGGGTAGCGCTCGGAGAGCAGCCCGAGCGCGGCGGACACGGTCGCGTGGCTGCCGCGTCCGTCGCGCCGCCGCCGGTGCCGGTCATGATCGTCGGCGCCGCCGTCCAGGCTGACGCCGACGCGGATCCCGAGGTCGTCGAAGAGTTTCAGGTAGGCCTCGTCGAGACGCATCCCGTTCGTCTGCAGGCTGACGTTGAGCCGGACCTCCGGCCCCAGAGCCTGCCGGACGGAGCGCACGGCGTGGGCGATGTGATCGGCACCGGCCAGCAGCGGCTCCCCGCCGTGCAGGATCAGGTGGACGGAGGGCAGCCGGTGCGCGTGCGCGTGCTCAGCGATCCGGGAAGCCGTGTGTGCGATGACGTCTTTCGAAATCCGACGCGGCTGCTCTTTCCAGCTCTGGTCGGCCATTTCGTAGACATAACAATAATCGCACCTCAAGTCACATCTACTATGTATTTTTAGGACGAACTGACACAAAGGCCACGGCGCCGTGACCTGGGGCTTTACACCGCCCGGCCAGTCTCCATTCGAGGATGACACGTGGCCGAACCTTACCCCTGTACCACTTTGGACGCATCGAAAAACACAGTCGTCAGGTACGGCGGCGCGGCGTCCTTCGCGGATACGACCTGGCCGTCTCCGCCAGCCGGGTGGCGTGCTCGGCCTGCCTGCGCCAATGGCCGTACGCGTCGCCGCGCTGGGCCAGGCGGTCGAGCTCGGTCCTCGTGGATATCGGGATGAACGCGGGCTCGGCGTCGCGCCACGGCGTGCCCGGCAGCGGCATGAACGTGTGCGTGTGGATGCGGGCGCCCATTCCGGCCAGATCCGCGGCCAGCTTCAGGGAGTCGGACTGGTCGGCCGCCGACTCGCCCGGCATGCCGAAGATGAAGTCGACGTTGGGGCGGAAGCCGTACTCCATGGCGATTCGCACCGCGGCGCGCACGGGCTCCACGCCGTGGCCGCGGCCGGAGGCGTCGAGGACGCGGTCGGAGCCCGACTGGGCGCCGATGATGATGTTGTCGTTGGCCACGTACCGCTTCAGCAGGCGCATCGCCTCCGGCGTCACGTGCTCGGGGCGGATCTCGGAGGGGAAGCTGCCGAAGAAGACGCGGCCGTGGGCCGGCAGCTCGGAGCGGACGCCGTCCAGGAGCTCTTCGACGCGGTCCAGGTCGGGGTCCGGGCCGGGCGCGCCGTACGAGAGGGAGGTGGGGGTGATGAAGCGCACGTCCTTGATGCCGTGCGCGGTCATCAGCCGGACGTGCTCGCGCACCGACTCCACGGACCGGTGGCGGAACTGCGCGCCGAACATGAACGGCGTCTGGCAGAAGCGGCAGGTGTAGCGGCAGCCGCGGGTGATCTCGATGGGGCCGAAGTTGCGCCGCCGGTCGGGGAAGGACGGGTAGGCGTCCAGCGGGAGCTGCGGGGCCGGGCGGGTGCGCAGGGCCACGCCGTCGTGGTCGCGCAGGGCCAGGCCGGGGACCTCGCGCAGCGGAGAGTCCGCGCGCAGCGCCGCCACCAGCGCCACGATCGTGGACTCGCCCTCGCCGATCGCCGCCAGGTCCCATCCGGCGTCGATGACCTGCTGCGGCTCGGCGGTGGCGTGAACCCCGCCCGCGATGTGGAGAGCGCGCGAGTCGTCGCCCAGCGCGCGCACCTCCGCGAGCTCGGCGGCCATCGCCTCGGCGTCGGGGGAGTAGAACGACCACAGGACCAGCACCCGCTCGCCGCCGCTCGCCGCGACCAGCGCCGCCGTCTCCGCCGCGGACGCGCCGAAGTGGATCTCGCACTCCGCCCCCGCACGTTCGAGCGCGGCCAGCAGCGCGTGCACGCCGTAGGTCACCGCCTTGCGGTAACGCACGACCACGCTCACTCGGTACGGCATGCAGGCCAGGCTACGCGGTTGACCCTCACGTAGCGTGAGGCCGCAGACTTCTGACATGAGCTACTCGGTCGGCCAGGTCGCCAGGCTCGCCGGTGTCACCGTGCGCGCGCTCCACCACTACGACGAGATCGGGCTGCTCAGCCCGGGTGAGCGCACGGTGGCGGGCTACCGCAGGTACACCGAGTCCGACCTGGACCGGCTCCAGCAGGTGTTGTTCTACCGCGAGCTCGGGTTCCCCCTGGAGGAGATCGCGGTCATCCTCGACCGGCCGGACGCGAGCGCGATGACGCACCTGCGGCGCCAGCACGAACTGCTCGTGCGGCGCATCGACCGGCTCAAGAACTTGACCGCGGCCATCGAGAAGGAGATGGAGGCACGGACGATGGGCATCAACCTGACGCCCGAGGAGCGTTTCGAGGTGTTCGGGGACTTCCGCCCCGAGGACCACGCCGAGGAGGCGGAGCGGCGCTGGGGCGGCGGCACGGCCTACGAGCAGTCCCGCACGCGCATGGCGAACATGACGAAGGCCGACTGGGTGAAGTTCACCGAGGAGGGCGGGGCCGTGGCCCGTGCGCTGGCCGAGGCGTACCAGGCGGGCGCGCCCGCCGACGGCCCGCGGGCCATGGACCTGGCCGAGGAACACCGGCAGCACCTCACCCGCTGGTGCTACGACTGCACCTTCGAGATCCACCGCGGACTCGGCGACATGTACGTGGCCGACCCTCGGTTCGCGGCCAACTACGAGCCACTGGCCGAGGGACTGACCCAGTACATCAGGGACGCCATCCACGCCAACGCGGCGCGGCACGAGTCCTAGGAGCGGCCGGAACCCTTGCCTGACCTGCGTCAACGGCTGCTCTCTGACGCCTGGCGTATGCCACGGTGTGCCGGCCGAGGGCCGGGGCAGGGCATGTCCTGGGTGCGGGGTGCGGCTGGTGGTTACAGGGCCAGGTCGCGGCGGCGGAGCCCGTACAGGCCCGCTGCTACGAGGCCGGTGGTCACGAGGGTGAGGCCGAGGAGGGGGCCCGGTCCGGAGCCGGCCAGGGTGGAGTAGTGGATGTG
>NZ_JBHYIO010000044.1:0-90724 GCF_042740095.1 Nonomuraea sp. NPDC059023
TTCACGGTGCAGATCTCGCAATCCACACCGAACCCGGAAGCCCTTCCTTATGCCAAACCGATCAACCCCTGTACCTAACCTCCGTGGTCAGTACACCTAGAAGTGGTTCGCGCAAGGCACCCCGTGGTCGCCTTCTACTCGGCGTAGCATGGCGACAGTGTGGTGCCGAGCCCTCCTAGCCGCCCTGATCCTGCTGACCTCCGGCTGCGCGAGCGCCCGGCCCCCCGCGACCCTGGTCTGGTCCGGCTGCGGTGACGACTTCGAGTGCGCCCGCCTCCGCGTCCCCCTGGATCACGCCCAGCCTGACGGCGAACACATCCAGATCAGCGTGATCCGCCTCCCCGCCACCGGCGACCGCATCGGTTCCCTGCTGATCAACCCGGGCGGCCCCGGCGGCTCCGGCATCGACTACGCCCGCGCCGCCCCCGCCATGCTCAGCCAGGACATCCGCGCCCGGTTCGACATCGTCGGCTTCGACCCCAGAGGCGTAGGCGCATCAACCCCCATCAAATGCCTCACCGACGATCAGCTGTCCGCGTTCATCGCCCTGGACAGCACTCCCGACACCCAACCCGAGCAATCCGCCCTGGAACAGGCCTCGAAGGACTTCGCCAAGGCCTGCCAGGCAAGCTCCGCGAAGCTCCTCCCGCACGTCAGCACCACGAACGCCGCCCGGGACATGGACCTCCTCCGAGCCGCCTTGGGCGACGAAAAGCTCACCTACCTCGGCAAGTCATACGGAACCCTCCTGGGAGCGACATACGCCCACCTGTTCCCCGGCAAGGTACGCGCCCTGGTCCTCGACGGCGCCATGAACCCGGCGATCACCCGCCAACGCCTCAACCTCGACCAGGCCAAGGGCTTCGAAACCGCCTTCCGCGCCTACGCCAAGGACTGCCTGACCTCCCGATCCTGCCCCCTCACCTCAAAGACCCCAGAACACGCCTTGGTTGAGATGTCAGACCTGCTCCGCCGTACCGACAAAGCCCCCTTGACCAGCGAAACCGGCCGCCCAGTAACAGAAGCCCTGGCAACCCTGGGAGCCCTGACCCCGCTCTACGACCGGAACACCTGGCCAGCCCTGTCCGAATCCCTGTCCGAAGCCCAGAAGGGCAACGGCACCCTGCTCCTGTCCTCTGCAGACCAGTTGGTAGGCCGCGCCGACGACGGCACCTACTCCAACCAGACCGAATCCGGAATGGCCATAACCTGCGCCGACACCCCCACCCCACCCGGCACCTCAGCCCTGGCCCAAGCCGCCACAACCGCCGCAAAAGCCGCCCCGGTCTTCGGCTCCTACGTCATGTGGAGCATCCTCCCCTGCGCCTTCTGGCCCTCAGCCCCCGAGCCCCCCGCAACCCTGCGCGCCCCCGGCGCCGCCCCCATCCTGGTCCTCGGCACCCGCCGCGACCCCGCAACCCCGTACCACTGGTCACAATCCCTAGCCGACCAACTCGAATCCGGCACCCTCCTCACCTACGAAGGCGACGGCCACACCGCCTACGGCAGCGGCTCCACCTGCATCGACACCCACGTGGACCACTACCTCATCACCCGCACCACCCCCGCCGACGGCACCCGCTGCTGATCGACGGGAGCGAGAAGTGCCACGCCTCCTGTAGACTTCATCACGCTGTACGGCAGTGCCGCCTTAGCTCAGTCGGCCAGAGCACTTCACTCGTAATGAAGGGGTCTCGGGTTCGAATCCCGAAGGCGGCTCCGCAGGTGAAAGGCCCCTCGCGATGATCGCGGGGGGCCTTTTTCGATCTTGTACAGCTTGGATTTACAGCTACGAGGTCAGGCGTTTGTTCAGGCGCTTTAGGGCCTTGCGGGTCTCCGGGGAGGGGACCTGGGTGTAGACGTTCATGGTGACCGCTATCTGGGAGTGGCGGAGGATGCGCATGGCCACTCGGGGGTGGACGTCCAGGGCGGCCAATAGGGAGGCGCAGGTTCTCCGGGTGTCGTGGACGCGGATGCGTGGGACGTCGGCGTTTCGGCAGTGCATGTCGAAGGATCGGTTGAAGTTTCGGGGTTCGATGGGCGTGCCGTACCTCGTGGTGAAGACGAGGTCGCTCTTGTGCCACCTCTTGCCGGCGGCCTTGTGGGCTTGAGCTTGGATCTGCTCGCGATCTTTCAGGGCTGTGACGCAGAGGCCAATCAGCGGGAGCGAGGTGGATGAGTCTTCTGTCTTGGTGTTGTCGCGGTGAAGGAGCTGGCCGTGGACGCGGGTGAGTTGGTGACTGATGCTCAGTTCTTCGGTCTCGTAGTCCACGCTGTCCCACGTGAGGCCGAGCACTTCGCCACGGCGTAGGCCCAGGAGCAGCACTAGGACGTAGGCGGCGTACAGGGGCTCTTGGACCTTGCGGAGGTGTTCGAGGAAGCGGCGGGCCTCGTCTACGCTCCAGGCGCCGCGTTTGCGCTCCTTCTTGGGGAACTTGCTGGGGTTCGGTAGAAGGGTGAGGCTGACGACGTTCTTGGAGATGAGTTCTTCGCGGATGGCGTTGGAGACGGCTGAGCGGAGGATGCGGCGGATGCTGGCTAGGGTGCCGCGGGAAGGGGTGCTCTTGCAGCACTCGCCTATTGCGCAGCATCGTTGCTCGTCCTCCGGGCGGTTGTGGTCCTTCTTTTGGGCGCAGCACGTACAGAGCGTGGGGAGCTTGTTGAGCCAGCTTTGGACGTCGCGGACGGTGAGCTTGTCGAGTCGGATCTTGCCGATGCCGGGGATCATGTAGAGCCGTACGAGAGCTTCGTAGGCGGCGTATGTGGTGGGTTCGAGGTTGGGCTTGATGACCTCCTTGAGCCAGCGGTTGAGGTACGTCGTCATGGTCTCGTGCTTGGTGGCGACCGGGCCTTTGGCGGCTTGCTCGTGGAGTTTGAGCCACTTCTCGTGGGTTTCCTCGCGGGTCTTTCCGTAGACCCATTTGCGGGTCCTATCGCCGTCCGGGGTAGTGACCCAGACGTAGCCGGCCCACTGGTTCTTGTAGGGGAAGATCGAGCCTTCCTTGTTTGCTCGGGTGCGACGGCGCTTGGGCTCTTCCGGGGTGGCGAGGGCGGTTTTAGTTGGCATTACGCGGCCTCCTCTCTCAGTCGGTTGATGTAGGAGTTGAGGGCGGACGTGGGGATGCGCCGACAGCGGCGGGCGACGAGGACGGACTCCAGTTCGCCGGAGCGGATGAGGTTGTAGAGGGTCCAGCGGCTGACCTGCAGGAGGGCCATGGCGTCGGGGACGGTGAGCATGGCGTCGCCGGTCATCGGGGGCCGTCCGGGGTGAGTGCGGCGGCCAGGAGTGCGTCACTGGCGGAGTGGCCGCGGCCGGCGTATTGCCAGTGGGCGACCGTATGACCCTCTTGCTTGACGTGGTCCTGGCGGGCGGTGCGGAGGGCGCCCAGGGTGGGGCCGTAGTGGCGGGATCGGGTGGAGAAGTGACCGCCGAAGCCGAGCATGTGGGCCCAGTGGGTCATGCCGAGGTCGAGGCAGGCGGCGATAAGGCGGCGGGCGTGGCCGGGAATGGGGAGCGCAGTCAGGTCCGTGAGGGGACTGATGCGCTGGTCGAGGACGCCGACGCATTCGGCCGCCTTGGTGGCGTATTTGGCGACGTAGGACGCGGCGTGCTCGGTTACCGCGCGGATGTCGAGTTGGGTGCCCCATCGCAGAGTTCTGCCGGAAACCGTTGCCGTGACTGTGGTTGCGGCTTCTTGTACGGCTTGCGCCAGGGTCTCGGTGGTTGCCCAGGGTGGGGGAGGCGTTGCCGGTCCAGTGGAGCCGTCCAGGCGGAGGATGGCGTGGAAGTGGACGACGCCGCGGCGCTGGTACTCGGCGACTTTGGCGAAGGAGAGCATGACGCCGGGGTCGAGGCGGCGGCGGGTGGCGTTGATGAGCCGTTTCCACAGCAGCGGGGCAACGCCGTTGAACAGGACGGTGCCTGCGTAGTCGTAGCACTCCGGGCATAGAGGGCGGCCAAGGCGCTGCTCAGTGGCCTTGTGGCGGACGGTGCAGGACAGCGCGTTGCCGTGTTGGCAGGTCGGTGTGTTGCGGCGGGGGCGACAGGGCAGGATGCGTCCGGCTCGCGCCCTGTGGGCATGGACGAGGCCGAAGCTGGGGGCGGTCAGGGTGATGAACAGGGTCGGATGGGTGCGGACCGATTCGGGGACGCCTTTGCCGCCGATGAGGCCGGCGCGGATGAGGTGGTAGGTGTCTTGCCGGTAGGTTTCGGCGCAGGCGGGGCAGCGGGTGGCGCGGCGGGTTTTGCAGGGGATGCGTAGGACGCCGTCTGGTTCGTGGGTGGTTGTGTAGCGGCGGGTGACGACGCCGCTCGCGTCGTGGTGGGTGATGTGGCCGCGCAGGTGGATGGGGTTGCGGCAGCCGTTCGTGTTGCGGATTTGGGTTGCCCAGCGGGCGTATTTCGGGTGGTTGAGTCGGGCGATCATCCCCGCTTTCTTGTGCAGGTTGATGGTGGTTGCGGGCAAGATGGTGTCCTCCTTTCGCTCGTTCTCGGGTGGAGGGATGGCTCCCGACCTGGCGTGTGTCTTGGCGGATGTGCGGCCAGGCCGGGGGCGCTGCGCTGGTTAGGCGCCGTGGTTGTCGATGCCGGTGCCGTCGCAGTCTCGGCATCTGGCGTCTTCTGTGAGGCCGGTGCCGTTGCAGGTGCAGCAGCGGTAGTGGATCACCGGTAGGTCCTCGTCGGCCGTCACGGGTCGACGCAGTCGTGGTAGCTGGATTCGGCGCGGTAGCGGGCCATGCTGGCGGCGGGGATGGCGACCGCTTCGTAGGCGACCGGTCCGAAGGCCACCATGGTGCGGTAGTGCTCGCGCGGGGTGGCGTCTGCGGTTGCTTCGGTGCCGAGCTGGGCGGCGATCTGGTCGATCTCGGCGAACGCGGCGGCGTCGGTGTCCTGGCGTGGGAAGTACCGGATGGACATGTCGCCGTGGCTGACGGGGAGAGCCGGGTTGGCCTTCAGGAAGGCGGCCAGGTTGATCAGGCCGTTGATCACTTCGGTGCGGTGGTCGGTGGTCATGGGGGGCTCCCTTCTGGTCGGAGTGTCCGCAGGGCGCGGAGCAGGTCGGAGGCGAGCTGGTTGGAGACGCCCAGGCGGGCGCGGAGGGCGTCGCGGGTGATGGGTTTGCCGTGGCGGGTCTGGTGTTCGTCGGCGGCGCGGCGGGCGTAGTCGAGTAGCTGCGGGGACGGTCCTGAAGCTTCGTCCTGACCGTCCTGGGGCGTGAGGACGGCGGGTTCCTCGGGCGAGGAGCGGGCCGGTTCGTCCGGGACGAGGGCTAGTTCGCTGGTGGGAGCTGGGGTTTCTTCCGCGGCCGCGGTCGGGTGGGAGTTGGCGCGGCGTTCGAGCATCGAGACGGCGATGAGGAATGCGGCGGCCGGGGTGGCGGCGGTGATCCAGCCCCAGGGGGTTGGGACGGCTTGCTGGAGGTTGGCGGCCAGGCTCAGGACGATGCCGCCGGTCAGGACGAGGGTGGGCCAGGAGGCGAGGCCGTGCCGTACACGTCCTGAGCGTTTGTCGTGGTGGCGTTCGCGGGCGGCCATGACGCAGGTGAGGTCTACGCAGATGGCGATGGCCCAGGACATCCAGCCGGTTTGGCCGTGGTCGGTGGCGGTGGCGCGAATGTGGGTGAACGATCCGGCGCCGGCGATGGCAGCTAGGACGACGATGGGGCCGGTGTCGAGGAGCCAACTGGCGAAGCGTCGCATCGTTGCACCCTCCTTTCAGGCGTTGATGGGGGTGGGTTGGTCGGTGGTGAGGTCGACCCAGGTGGGGGTTCGGTGGGCGTGGCGGTTGGCGGCTTCTTCGGCGGCTTGCTCGGGGATGTGGAAGGAGCGGGCGCGGTACCAGCGGCCGTCTTGGCCGGCGACTATGGCGACGCCGGGTTGGTCGGCGGGGATGGCTCGGGCCGAGACGAGGGCGGCGGGGTCGAGGTCGCCGAGGGTCATCGTGGCGGTTTCGGGGTCGTTGACGCGGTGGCAGATGCGGCCGGAGCACTGGGCTCTCAGGGCAGTTACGCCGGGGCCTAGGTCGGAGCCGATGCGTTGGCCGCAGCAGAACAGGTAGAGGCCGAAGGCGCGGCCGAGCTGGGCTATGCGCAGGAGGGCTGTCGAGGTGGTGGCGATCTCGTTCTTCTCCGCCTTGTCGGCCATCAAGTAGAGCTCCGCGAGCTCGTCTATGAGGATCACGATGGGGATGGGGCGGTCTGTCTCGGGGAGTTGCCAGATGTTGCGGGCGCTGGCCGCACGGCATTGGCCCATACGTTCGATCATCAGGGCGATGAGGTCGGTGAGTAGGTCGGTGGATGCGGCGCGGTTGGTGGCCAGGGCGGACAGGCGCCTCTCGTAGGGGGTGAACTCGACGCCGCCTTTCAGGTCGAAGCCGACCAGGGCGACGGGTTGCGGGGCGAGGCCGACGATGAGGGCGTTGGCGAGGTTGGATTTGCCGGACTGGGTGGCGCCGGCGTTCATCCAGTGGGGAACGGTGCGGAAGTCGATCACCCAGGGGTCGCCGGTTTCCAGGCGGCCGACGGTGACCTTCAGCAGGTCTGATGCTGCTGGGAGCTGGGCGATTGTGGTCAGGGGGTCGTTCCGGGTGACGTGGAGGCGGATGCGGCCGGGGCGGGGTGAGGAGACGCGGACCGCATGGACGCCCCAGGAGTGGGCTAACGCTTCTGCGGCCTCGCTGTAGTCGGTCGGCGTCTGCCCCTCCAGCGTGTGGAGGGTGACGCGCCAGCCGTACCGCGTCGGGAGGGGAAGCCACATGAACGGTTTGGTGTCTACGGCGACGCGTTGGAAACGGCGCTTGACCTTGACGATGCCGGTGGAGGCGATGGCGCCGGGGACGGTGGTGAACCACCACTGTTGGCGCTTCTTCGTGAGGCCGCAGCCGAGGGCTACGCGGCGCCAGGTGAGTCGGACGTTCAGGGCGGTGAGTGGGTAGCCGATGATCCACCAGAAGGAGCGGGGGTGGAGGGCTCGCCAGGCCCACAGGGTGCCGGTTGCTGCCGAGATGGCGATCAGGGTGAGGGTGAAGGTGTCAGGCATGGGTGGCCTCGATGGGGACGATCTCGGCGGCCTTGTAGCTGATGCCCCAGCGGGTCTGGCCGCCCTGGGCGATTTCCCAGACGTAGCCGAGCAGGCCGTGCGGGGTGACGTCTTGGCCTTGGGTGATGGCGGGTTCGCCGGTGGTGTTGACCTTGACGAGTTCGAGGCGGCCGAGGGTGTCCTCTGCCATGAGGATCGTTTCGTAGAGCGTGTTGCCTTCCTTGTCGGTCTTGATCTGGCCGGTGTCCTTGCTGACGAGGCGGGGGCGGGGTGCTTTGGCGCAGGTGAAGGTCAGGCGGGTGGTGTCTACGGGGATCGGGATGGTGCGCATTCGGTATCTCCTTATCCGTCGTAGCCAACATAGTTAACCTAGTTGGCTCGGTTGTCAACGTTGGCGTGGGTGACTTGGTGTGGTGAGATTGGGGCGATGGTCAAGCACACCGGGCGGCCGGGATATCTACAGATCGCCGATGATCTGCGGGAGCAGATTCGCGGTGGTTCGCTTGCGCCCGGGGCTCCGTTGCCGTCTACGGCGCAGCTTTCGGAGCGGTACGACGCTTCGTTGTCCGTGGTGAAGATGGCGGTCGGGCTGCTGCGCAACGAGGGGCTCGTGATCGGGCAGCAGGGGAAGGGCGTTTACGTCCGGGATCTGGCCGAGGCGCCGGCCGTCGATTTGGCGGCCGAGGTCAGCGAGTTGCGTAGTGCGGTGCGACAGCTATCGGAACGTCTCGCTCGGGTAGAGAAGGAGCTCCGGAGCTAGAGCCGTCGCGGGTGTGGCAACCCGTCACCATGCGGGTCATCCAGTTGAACGAGGTCGCCGGCTTCTGGCGCAGGCTCATGGCCTTGTCTTCGCGGCGGATGCTGATGACCAGGACGGCGAAGCCGTACACGATCGAGATGCCGATGATCGCGGCGATGATGAGCGGGATCCAGTGCATGGTCATGCCTCCTTGTGGTTGCGGGGGTTGCGCGGGGGACGACGGGTTTCGTTGCGCTGCCGGGTACGGCGTTGGCGGGCGGTGTGCTTGCGCTGCCAGCGTTCGCGGCGCAGGCACTTCGAGCAGCGGGCCTGACCCTGCAGGAGGGCGGCGCCGCATTCGCAGGACGGGGTCTCGTCCAGCAGGGGGATGGGGGTCTGGTTCATGGGCATTCCTCCTTGGGTTGTGGGCCTTGGGGCTTGTGCAACCTGAGAATGCGCCCGGGAACCAGGACGGGATCACTACACGACGGGACATGTTCAAGACGTCCCGCTTACGATGGCCAGGTCCCCGGACGTCCCCCATGCGGGCAGGTGAGATGGCGAACGAGCGACTGCGGGCGGCTTTGCTGGCCAAGGGTGTGGGCGTGGGTGATCTGGCCGAGGCGATTCAGGTCGATCCCAAAACCGTGGAACGGTGGGTCACCAAAGACCGCGAGCCCTATCGGAAGCATCGTTACGCTGCGGCTTCTTACCTCGGAGCGGATGAGAGCTATCTCTGGCCGAAGGCGCTCACGCGGGAGCAGGTCGCCTCGGCTTCCGAGAGCGAGATCATCACCGTGTATCCGCACCGCTGGGCCGTACCGAGGGACGCTTGGGGACATCTCTTCGAGAAGGCGTCCCAGGAGATCGGGATCCTGGTTTTCAGCGGGACGTTCATCCATGACGACAAGGGGCTGATGCGGTTGCTGGGCGAGAGGGCGCGGGCCGGGGTCCGGGTTCGGATCTTGCTGGGTGAGCCGGAGAGCGCCGAGGTCGCCCAGCGCGGGATCGATGAGAACATCGGCGACGCCATGCGCGATCGGTGCAAGCAGGCCATCACCTACTTCCGCACGCTGGTCCCGGACGGCGCTGAGATCCGGCTGCATCGGACGGTGCTGTACAACTCGATCTTCCGCGGCGACGATCAGCTTCTCGTCAACACCCACGCGTACGGCCAGCCCGCCGGCGACGCGCCCGTCCTGCATCTGCGTCGGGTGGCCGGTGGGGACATGGTGGGGCTGTACCTGGGGAGTTTCGAGAAGACGTGGGACGGGGCGGCCCCGCTAGAGTCCTGACCCATGGCTACGCGGATCGACTACTTCGACGACCCCGACGCGCCCGCGGCCAACAGCCTGGTGCCGTCCGTGAACGTCATGGTGACCAATGCCGAAGGTGCGCTGTTGATGATCCGGCGCAGCGACAACGACAACTGGGCCGTCCCTGGTGGGGCCATTGACCTTGGAGAGTCGATCCCGCACGCCGCGATCAGGGAGACGCTGGAGGAGACCGGGATCACCTGCGAGATCACCGGGATCTCGGGGACTTACAGTGATCCGCGGCATGTGATCCTCTACACCTCGAATGGTGAGGCACGGCAGGAGTTCTCCCTCGTGCTCACCGGCCGGGCTGTCAGCGGGACGCCCACGCCGAGTGACGAGTCGCGCGAGGTTCGGTGGGTGCCGCGTGATCAGGTGTTGGCGCTGCCCATGGACCGGTCGATGCGGATGCGGATTGAGCACTTCCTGTCCGGCGCCGGGCATCCTTACATCGGGTGACCGGTCTGTTCGTCCATGAACCGGCGCCGCCGTGGCAGCCATTGATCGATCTCACGAGCCATGCAGGCTTCGGCGAAAGCCACGTACTCGTCTGTCTGCATCTTCTGCTCGGCCGGATCCAGATGGGACACCGCGGATCCTTCCCATAGCCCTCCAGGCTGGAGGAACTGTGCCGCATGGTCGGTACCGAGCCGCTCATCGAGGTGGAGCAGCGCGCCCATCGCGTCGTCTTGGTCGTACATGCATTCCACCCGCGGGAGGTAGCGCTCCAGGTAACTGACGAGAATCTCGGCATCGCGCTCCTCCCCGAAGCGGGCCAATGCGAGACAGTAGGCGTTTCCCGCGTACACGTACTGGCTCTCAAGGAGCAGTTCGCCCAGACGGTCGCGAAACTGCGTCCGCCGGTCAAGGCTGATCAGCCATGCAGCGGTGTACTTGGACCGCCATTCGAAATCCAGGAGGAACTCCAGCTCATCGTCGGAGACCCGGCGGGCGTCCCTGGCCAGTGAGCGCCCGAAGCGGAGTAGCTTCCGATCCGGCATGAGCATGAACATGCCCATGAGCTGCAAGTACCGCCGGACACTGCCCCGACCGGTCGCTACATAGCGCCGGACCATACGCGACTGTCTGAACGACACGTCGCGAAATGGCATGAACCCATCATGGTCAGACGCCGTCCGGATTTGAAGCCATGGCAGCCTCTACGGCTCGGACAGCAGCCGTGATGCATGGTGTCGAAGCAGTGATCGACCGGCTGACGAGGTGATCGGGGCCGTAGCGTGAGTGAATCTCGGCGAGGCGTTCCTCAACGTTAAGGTGCTGGCCGTCCGGTCCCGTGGTCATGTCGCTGTAAGTCAGGGCGTCCATCAAACGTGGACGTTCCTTGTCGAACTCGCTGATGAGCGCGTCGTACAGGGAGCGCTCAAGGGCCTCGTTCACGGCGCAGGAGTGGTGGGCGACCAGTCGGCACAGTGTCTCGTCGGCCTGGTGGACATCACGCAGATATCGGGCGCCGTCGAGGGGGTGGAAGCCGGTGTCCACAAGCTGTGGAGAGTATCCGATGTCGTGGAGGTAGGCCGCGGCCACGAGGGTGTCCGCGTCGGCGCCCAGGATCGGGGCGAGGGTCTCGGCGCGCTTGCCGACGCCTTGCGTGTGTGCCCATCTGCGAGGCAAGGGCTCTTCCAGCAATCGTTTGGCCAGGTCATAGGCCCAGGCAACTTGTCCCACGCGGTTCACGATAGGCAGTAGACCCCGGCCTCGGGCTAGAGGAGAAGGTGAGACGTCCCGGGACGTCTCACCTGACCCCTCTGGGAATCACTGATCATCGGACTTGGGCCGGATGAATCGCCCCCTTCCTTGGAGTGCGTGGATAAGACCCTCTTGCTCCAGTACGGCCAGCGCACGCCGTACCGTGTTGCGCGACGCCGAGTACCGGCGCCGGAGGGTGAGTTCGCTGGGCACCTCAGCCAGCTCACCCCGCTTGATCGCGTCCCGCAGGTCGCCGGCGATGACCTCGTAGCGGTAGGACATGCTCTCGGCTTGGCCGCCGGTCACCACGCGGCCCTTGGAGGGGACCGTGACGATCAGGCCCTCGTCCTCCAGGATCGCCAGGCCGCGCCGTACCGTATTGCGCGCGACCCGAAACTCGCGGCCCAGCTCAGCCTCGGACGGCAGGACGCTGTCCACCGGGTAGACGCCCGTGGTGATCCGGCTCCGCAGGCGGGCGGCGAGCTGGGGGAAGACGCGCTTGCCGGTCAGCCATGGCCGGTCGTCGTCGGCGGTGGGCATCGACGCTATGGGTTCGGGTCGGTGAGGGCCGCGTCCCAGGTGTCCGGGGGAATCGGCGGGAGCGTGGTTTGGTAGCGGAGGAACACGTTCGCCTCTTCGAGGGTGGCGCCTTCGTCGGCCCAGGTTCGGATCTTGTGCTGCGATTCGGGCGAGTGCCAGGGGTCGTGCGCGTTCTGGGCTGGGCTTGTGGGGATGCGGAGGAGCGTCTCGGCCTTGGCCCTGTCCCAGGCGGCATCTGGGATGGTGGGGATCTTGAGCATGATCAGAGCGGCGTTGACTTCGCGGTGGGTCACTCCCGTGCGGAGCAGGAACCTGATGTGGCCCTGCCAGTCGTCGCTGTACCAGACGTCCGGGAAGGTGGCCGATTCGATGTCGGGGAACATCAGCTCTCGCTGTGTTGCGTAGATGTCCATGGGGATCCGATCTCGGCGTTTCTGGAGCGGCTGATGGGGCCTCCGGATGGAGTGCGAGGCGGTACCCGGAGACCCCACCTGACCCCTGGCTTGGGCCTTGCCAGGGGGTGAGCGACCGCCGCAGAGCCGCGGAATCGCCCCCGCTTCGGGGAGGGAGCGACCGAAGCGGGGGTGCGCACGTTCCTCCCGCAGCAAGGGGTAGGCGTGCGTGTTCCCCGGCTACGGCGCTGCGGCTGAGCCACGCTTGGCAGGCGAGACGGCGTAGCCGGGGAAGGGTGCGTAGATCTGGGAATTGGGCGGCTTCAGGTGCCCTTTGGCGCGGAGGTGGAGCTCGAACGGCAGCGCGGGGAAGCAGGTGTCGCAGATGATGTCGCCGCACTGGTTGAGACAGTGGCGCAGGCCGCACCAGTGGGTTGCTTCACATCGATGCATGCTCGTGCTGTCGGTGGGGTTGCCCAGGCAGACCGGCGGGCAGGATGTGAGCTCGTCGTCCGATCCCAAGGGCGGCGGGATGAACGGGACCATCGGGTAGATCGTCACTGCGGTACCGCCGCTCGGAGGTTGGCGACCTCGTCCACGGGACTGCCATGGGTGGGGTGCTGGGCCCGAAGCTCGTCGTAGCGGGTGACGAGCTTGGTCGCCGCGGTGCTCGGGTCGTCGGCGGGGGCGTAATCCCAGATCGGAGTAGCGCCCCTCGCGCCGGTGATCCAGGAGAAGAGCAGGCCATCGCAACTGACCAGCAGGCCACCCCAGAGTGACACCCACGCCCGGCCCTGGAAGAACGGCTGTAGATCAGCGTCAACGCCTCGGGCGGCGAGCTCAGCAACGAGGAGCCGGGCGGCGTCGTGCGGAAGGACCCGGCGGCCGGCGTGCTCGGGAGCTCCATCTGTCACGATCATGATCAGACCCTTCGGTGGCGGATGTCGTGCGAACGAGCTTCGTTCGCGGCCATCGACATCGGCACCGCGTCTCCGGGACGTCTAGGGACGTCTTGTGTTACCGTCCGCGTAGGAGCCAGCTGCGTGGGAGGGAACGTCCCCGTGAATGACTACCTGCGTGCGGCCATGGCCCACGCCCGGTTGCAACCGCTCGACCTCGCATCCCGCCTCGGCGTCGACCCCAAAACCGTCAGCCGCTGGCTACACGGCCGCATCCCTTACCCACGCCACCGCGCAGCCGTAGCCGACTGCCTCCAGGTCGACGAAGCCGACCTCTGGCCGGAAGCCGCCGGCGCTCACCGGATGATCAATCACGAGGTACGCGCCGTCTACCCGCACCGCTGGGCCGTTCCACATGCGGCATGGCGGAACCTCTTCTCCGCGGCCACAAGAAGGATCGACATCCTCACCTACAGCGGACTGTTCCTCGCCGAGGACGCAGGGCTCATGAACCTGATCGCCGAGCGTGGCCGCGGAGGTGTAGGGCTCCGTATCCTCCTCGGCGATCCGGAAAGCACCGAGGTCGCCGCGAGAGGCGTCGACGAGGGAATCGGCGCAGACGTCATGGCCGCCCGCGTCCGCAACGCCCTCACCCTATTCAGCCCACTCCAAGAAGTACCGAGCGCGGATATTCGCCTTCACCGCACAGTCCTCTACAACTCGATCTACCGAGCCGACGACAACCTCTTCGTCAACGCTCACGCCTACGGCACGAAAGCTCCAGACGCACCCGTCATCCACCTCCACCACGCCGGCCCCCACGGCACAACGGCCGTCTACCTCACCGGCCTCGAACGCATCTGGAGCCGAGCGAGCCCCGTCCCGAGAACGTGTTGAGTCTGCAACCCAAATATCTCTACGACTATCAAGGCCGCCCGCCTGCGGCGGTCGGCGCGCGTCGGGGCGGTCGCTGGCCGCGCTGCGGCTCTTCGGCCGGTCGCGGCCAGCGCCGACCACGCGCGGGGCCACCTCCATACGTGGGCTTCGACGATCGACCGTGCATGGATCGAACAGGGCGACTCGGCATTCGGCCGAGTTGGCGAGGAGGATCAGGGCATTCGGAGGGAGCCGCGTGAGGCAGCGTCCCACGATGGCCGATCGGTAGGTGGCCGCCATCGCCGCTCATGTCGAGACTGCCGCGTTGGAAATCAGACACTGGACGTTTCGGCATCATCAGGTGGAACGGCACCGAGCGACCACGCAGTTACAGACGAGAGGTTTACGCGCCATGGCATAGGATTTAGGCTGCTACCTCCGTTTAGGAGCGTTGCGTCCCAAAGATGTAGATAGTCGCCGACGTGGTCAATGATCGAGCCTTCGGGAGTTGTCAAGCCGGACGCTGAGGCTATGGCACGCAAGACGGCTGCCGATTGTTGCGCACTTTCGCTCGCACGTTCCAGTCCTTCGAGCCACAGCTTGTGCCACTTTCCGCTACTGATCAGGCGTCCAACCAATGCGCCTCCGGGGAAAGCGACGATGATATCCATTTCTGTGCCGATGTGAACCAGCGCCATCAGTCGTGCTAACGCTGGGTCCACCTCACCTCGCTGGACAGATGGTGGATAGTTCTCAGTTTCATGCTGTGAGGACATGTGAGCTCCGGTAGATTGATAGGAATCGATTCCTATCCTAGATGCAGGAGGCACAGTTGAGAGGGCGAATCGCAGGCCTGATAGACGCTGGCTTTATGACCAGGTCAGCTGCTGGCGCGTTACAGAAGCCGGTTGGCGAAATTAAGTTTGAAGGAGAAGAGCTGGTTCAATGGTTCCGCATATGTGCCCACCGATTGGATATGTCGTTTCTTCGGGCCTATTGGTACGACGGTGCATACAATATAGATGATCCGAACTCCAGGGTCCAGCGCGTGCGTTTTGCCGAACTGGAAGCGTGTGCTGGCCTGCAATTGCGACTGGGGCATCTGGAGGCACGCCCATTCGACCATAAGATTGCACTCAAAAGGGCCGTTAAGGAGGCTGGATACAGCTACGAGGAATTGAGAAAACACTTTCATCCTGAAAGGCTGTACCAACAAAAGGGTGTCGACACACTATTAGTCCTGGATATGATGCGTCTTGCTCAGCAAAAGGCGTGTGACACCTTTCTGCTTATAGCAGGAGATCGGGATCTCGCTGAGGCGGTACGCGCGGTCCAGCAATTGGGAATCAAAGTATTCTTGGCTTGTCCTGCAGGAGCGCCTGTCGCCACCGAGCTAGGCAATCTGGTTGATATGAAAATCGCTTGGTCCCAGGAATTATTGCACCAGCTCACATCTACGCATGAAGATAGATTCGGGCGTGCATTCAAGTTGCCTTCGAGTTCTCACAAGGTAGAGATTCTTATGGATGACAGTGCTGAAGAGTGAGTTTCCTCGCTGATCCATAAGCACAGACTCCTATTCACCCCCTGCGCCGAGCCAGCTGGCTGAGACTACGTCGGAGATCAGGTTGGCCAAACTGGCTGAGGGTGGATGGGCATCTTCGATTGAGGCGTGCATGGCCACGATGTCCGTACCTTGCAGCTGGATGCTACCCCTTTCGCTGACCAGCGCCGGCGACACGGCCATCCACCCTGCTGCACCAGCATGCGCCAGGCCTACTTCTTCGCCAGCTCAATTATCTTTATTCCAGTCTCATAGCGCCCTTTAGAAGACGGATCAAGAATCGCAACCATCTGGGCCACCAGGATCACAGTACATGTCGTGGTGAGCGTTGCAGCTAGTCCCGCGGGAAGCGCTCGCGAATATAGTGTCGAGATAACGATAACAGCCACTGTTGCTGCTAGGAGCGAAATTCGAAGGAAGACTTTAGCAATCCTCATATATTTGCGCGGACTCCTTTCAATTTCCGAGACAGAGAGAAGCTCCCAGTCGCCATCACAAGCATTTAGCACGGCCAATGAAAAGGCTTCTCGTGCTTGCTCAAGATTCTTCACCCCTCCGAGAGTAAGTCTTAGCTTCCAGCCCCTCAGAGCTTGCGAGATGCCTAAGGAGAGATGCAGGAGCTCCTTATCGTTCGTCGCGTATCCGGTCCTTAGTGATCGATACCATGAAGTTTCGACCCCACTTGCAGCTTCCTCAATTTCGGCCACGAGTCGAGATCGTAGATCGCTCACTGCATACTGAACTGAACCGGCCTGGTAGTCGCCCATCGCATCCAAATAGCGGGAGATTTGAGCCAATTTGAAGATAAAACTGGAAATCGCCACTTGAGATCGGTGTGGATGACCTAGATGGCTCAGCGACTTAATCCACAGGAGTAGCCGCATGACTAAGCTGGCCCACCAAACAAGACCGGCAAATACGAGCAACTTCGACGCCGCGTCCCCGGCATGAGCCCAGCGGACCGCCTGGAAGTGGGCCCAAGGCGCAGCGTCGCCCAAAAAGGCCACGATGCCATCCAAGATGTTCTTAGAATCTAGGAACCAGGTGCGTGACCATGGGGGACCCTCGGGATCTGAGCCCATCATAATGAACACCGATAGAGACACTCCAAGGATTGCTGCAACTACTCGGCCGAGTATCTTGACAACGCCTAAGTGAAGAAGAAGTCCGACAATAAACAATCCGATGGCGGCCACCGCGGACGGGATGCCTGCCGAAAAGACATTAAACATCATTGTGAAGCCGATTAGTCCTGCGAATGTAAGCGGAACAACCGTTAAAGCATATTGTAGTTGAGGTCTGTTCTCCAAGGTTGGGCTCGATAATGGTGAAGTGCGCCATTGCTCGATCAGGATATTGCGTGTCGCATCTTGAAGTGCGGGCTTTATGCGTTCTTGCTCTTCGGGGCGAAGTAAGAGTATGCTGGCAACTATCTCTGCATGCTTCTGGGATGCGACATTAATATAGTCTCGCTGAGCATCTCCTAGCTCACTTAACTGAGTAGCTACTTTCTCGATATAGGCGACGAAAGTCTTAATGGCGGTGTTCCCTAGAGAAAATGTAGTACTTGCGGCTACGGAAACAATCCAGAGGATGAACTCTATTGCGGACTGCCCCCTGGGCATTTTCGGGTGATCCGATTTCTGCTCGGATGGATTCTTGGCGGCCATGTCACCAGTATTGTCCTTCGGGATGCATATTTCTGGAGAATCGCGGCATCTGCAGATCGCCAGAATCTGGCCGCGTGGCTTCGTTCGTCTGGCTAGGGTTTCTCCAGTACGGGGCCACTTGCCATCAAGGCATGTGCGGCTCTCGCCTCTGCTGCACAGTGGCGAAATACGGCGACGGACGCGAACGACAGTTCCCGACACCGGTTGCCATTGGTGACCTTGAAAGTGAAGACTTCGAGGACTTCACGATCCACCACGGGCTCGACCTGATCACTTCATGAAGGCGGCAGAGGTAGAAGAGCGGGCTGCCGCGTGACTTCCGTTCCTCGGGCCTGGCGGCCCTGCGGTACGGGTCCACTTGCCATCGAGGCAGAAGGGGTTCTCGCCTCTGCTGTACAGCACGCAAGTACAGCAACGCACCCGGACGCCGGCTCATCATCACGTACCCCTTCACACGCCTGACCAGCGCCGCGACGTCTCAGCCACCCCTCCGCCGTTCACTCGTAATGAAGGGGTCTCGGGTTCGAATCCCGAAGGCGGCTCCAGGTCAAAGGCCCCCTGTGATGATCACAGGGGGCCTTTTGCTAACACCCTTGCTAACAGGCGCTGCCAGATGCCATCTCATGAATGCTGGGGCAGGAAGCAGAGACTAGGCCGCACAGTCGCTGACCGGTGCACTGTGGGTGGCCGCGCCGACATAGTGGATCTGCTCGGCGCCGTTGGCATCTTTGACACCATAGGTTCCGAAGATTGTTTCGTCGGAGGCGACAACGGGATCTGAGCCAGGAAGCCAGTCATGGCCCCCCTTCCGCACAATTGACCCCCATGTCGTACGAGGTGAGACCGTGAACGTGCGCTGAGTGCACGGCTCGACGATGATCTCCCAGTTTTCAGGTACCTGCCCGGCCGGGGACAGCGATAGAAAGAGGACACGTGCAGTCGCCGAGTTGGCATTTCTAACCATGACCTGCATTCCCTCTGGTAGGGAGTACGTGATCACGGACACGCGGCCGACGAAGTCGGCGTGTCGGCGCATCTCATCCCGGTCCACCTGTGAACGCCATTGCCAGACCCCGAACCCGAGACCGGCAACTGTGACTAGCGCCACGACCAGGTTCAAGCGCTCTGACATCGGGCGATCCAAGATCCAAGCCGAGCCCCAACCGAGAATGACCACGCCGAGTAGGCATCCCCAGACGGGGAGATGTCCGAGTCCAAAGGGCAGGGCGAGGTCGGACATGGCCAGTTGCCCTACGAACGCGAGGGGGACGTAGATGAGAGTCCCGAGAGCAATGAAGAAGTTGACCAGGAGGTCTCCGAGATCCGCGAGCAAGCATGCCTCCGCTGAGGCCCATGATTCCCATGGGGACTAAAGGGGGAACGGCGACAAATGTCGGTAGGTTCCCAGTATGGGGCTAGCCAGCTTCTGGGAATGACCTCTTTGGCCGGAACCATCAGCAAGTCGGAGCAGGCGCCCAGGTAGAAGATTGGACGCCTGGCCGTTGGCTTTCGAGTCGCTAAGAGCGCTGTGATCCTGCGTCGTTCAGGAACTTGGCGAAGATGTCGGCGGCGGCGGTCTCCGCGGAGCGGATCACGTGGGCGTAGACCCGGAGGGTGATCGCGGGGTCAGCGTGGCCGAGGCGGGCCGCGACCACGTGCACGGGGACGCCGGCCAGGAGCAGCATCGTCGCGTGAAGGTGACGAAGATCGTGTAGGCGGATGAGCGGGAGCTTATCCTTGGCCTTCTCGTTGTGAACCTCGATGAGTTTGCGGGGCAGGTTCGTGGCGGTGGTGGGGTAGATGGGGCCGCCCCAGGCGGTGAGAAATACGTGGTCGTCGTTCTCGCCTTGCCATTCGTCACCGAGGCGCTCTTTCTCGGCTTGTTGGGCCTCTTGGTGGTTCTTGAGGACGGTCACGGTGATGTCGTCGATGGTGACGACGCGAGTCCGTCCGCTCTTAGTGGAGCCCTCCAGGCGTTCGCCTTCCACGACCCCTACGGAGCCACTGATGGTGATCTGCTTGCCGTCCATGTCGATATCTGACCAGCGGAGGTTGAGCAGTTCGCCACGACGGGCGCCGGTGTAGGCGGCCAGGTGGAGGAAGGCGAAGAGCCTGTGCTTCTTGGCCACGCGCAGGAACGTGCGGAGCTGGGCCGCCGTCCAGACCGTTCCAGGTGGCTTGATCTCGGGGCGGGGGCGCTTGGCTTTCTCGACCGGTGAACTGCTGATGTACTCGTGAACGAGTACGGCGTCGCGGAACGCGCGGCGGAGGATCGCGTGAGTGTGCGTGACGGTGGAAACTTTCAGCGGCTTGCCGTGCTTGCTGCCCTTGGTGAGCAGGTCACGGTACAGCTTGGTGATCGTGGCGGGCCGTACCGCCTGAAGACGCATCTTGCCGATGAACAGGGTGATGTATAGGCGGATACCCGCGCGGTAGTCCTCCAGAGTGCCCGGCTTGACCTCCATCGCGTGATCCTCGATCCAGATGTCGAGGAACTCGGCGACGGTGATCTCGTTACGGTCTACGTACTCACCGCGCCGGGCCTGCACGCGTCCTTCATCGCGAGCTTCCTTGGCTTCGTCGGCAGTGGAGAAACCGCCGACCCACCGGGGCTTGCTCAGGCCAAGAGTTTCGGGTCTGTCCAGTGAACGGCTCTGGCCCACTTTCGGTGGTGACGGAACGTAATAGCTCGTGTCGGTCCACGGCTATCTCGGCGTGCTGTGTCAGCGTGACGCCGGTGTGACGTAAAGGATCTTGCGAGGCTGGTGTTTCCGCAGTTGGCCGACCTGGCCATCGGCAGCGTTCAAGCCGAGGTCGGAACCGGGGCGATCGTGGTGCATGTCGCGTCCCGGGGCATGCCGGCAGCGTGCCCCGGCTGCGGAACAGTCGGGCGGGTGCACGGCTATGTGAATCGGCAGTTGGCTGATCTGCCGTTGGGCGGGCAGCGGGTGCTGGTGCGGCTACGGTTTCGGCGGTTGAGGTGCGCGACGGTCGGGTGTGAGCGGCAGACGTTCCGGGAGCCGCTTCCCGGGCTGGCCGGACCGTATCAGCGCCGCACGATCGCGTTGGCCACGCAGGTGGGGGCGGTGGTGCGGGAGTTGGCCGGGCGAGCGGGGTCTCGGCTGCTGGCCGTACTGGGAGTCGCGATGTCGCGGCAGACCGCGGTCCGGTCTCTGCTGTCTCTGCCCCTGCCGGTCCGTCCGACGCCGGAGGTGATCGGGGTGGACGACTTCGCGCTCCGTAAACGGCACCGCTACACCACGGTGATCATCGATGCGGTGACGCGGGAGCGGATCGATGTGCTCGCCGATCGTCAGGCCGACACCTTGGAGGCGTGGCTGCGTGCCCATCCCGGTGTGCGGGTGGTGTGCCGGGACAGCAGCGGCGCCTACGCCGAGGCGATCCGCCGGGCCCTGCCTGACGCGGTGCAGGTCGGTGATCGCTGGCATGTCTGGCACAACCTGGCTGAAGCCATGGTCAAGGAGGTCGCCGCGCACTCGCTCTGCTGGGGCAAGAACGGCCCGCCGCCGAAAGAAGGCGTCCGAACCGCCACTACCCGCGAACGCTGGCGGCAGGTCCACGCCCTGCTCGACCAGGGTGTCGGGCTGCTGGAATGCGCCCGCCGCCTGGGCCTTGCGCTCAACACCGTCAAGCGCTACGCCCGGGTCAGCGAACCCGAGCGGCTGGTGCGCGTGCCGAAATACCGGCCCACACTCGTCGACCCGTTCCGCGACCATCTGCGCCAACGCCGGGCCGAAGATCCCGCCGTCCCGGTCCAGCAACTCCTCGCCGAGATCAAGAAGCTCGGCTACACCGGCAGCCAGAACCTGCTCTACCGCTACATCAACCAAGGCCGCGTCGAATGCGACCGGCCCGCGATCTCGCCCAAGCGCCTGGCCGGCCTCCTCCTCACCGAACCGAGCAAGCTCAAGACCCACCACGCCGAGCGGCTGGATACCGCCACCGCCGCCTGCCGCGAGCATGGTCATCTCGACCCCAAGCAGGACAACGACCAGCGACTGACCGCCTGGATCGACCAAGCGCGTCAGGTCGACCTACCCCACCTGCACGCCTTCACCCGCGGGCTGGACTACGACCGAGCCGCCATCAACGCCGCCCTCACCCTCCCGTTCCACAACGGCGGTACCGAAGGCGTCAACACCAAAACGAAAATGATCAAGAGGCAGATGTACGGGCGAGCCGGCTTCGCGCTCCTTCGCCACCGCATCCTGCTCGGCTAACCACGATCCGTCACCACCGAAAGCGGGCCAGAGCCGTTCTTTGTACAGTCCCATTACCAAGAAATCATGAAGAATCTGCGAACTCCGCGAGTATGTCGTGGGCGGTCTGTGCGGGGTTCGGTAGGGCGATATGGGGGGCCATGCAATCGACAATGTCCGCATGTGGGGATCCGCAGTGCAGACATGTCCACTTGCCGTGCTCCGTGCTGGCGATGCTCTTGAGGTGTTCGACAGCCGCCTCCGTGCGCACATCACCGACGTTGCGCACCGCAGCGTCGGCCACGCGATTGTCCTTGTCATGTGTGAGTTGGCAGAGGAGGGAGTTGAGCTCCCCGTTCACCGCGTTCGGTAGCCGCATCGCGGCTACACGCCGTAGTTCAACTTGGTCCGATACGGCCCACTCCCTCAGCGGCTCATCGTGCTGTAGTAGTGAGAGAGCAAGCGCAGCAAAGTGCTGATTGTCGCGGAGGGACTCAAGCCGGGGCAGTGCATCTTCCAGCAGTGGGACGGCAATATCTGGAGGAGCGGCCGATAGGGCAGCGGCGGCGACGAAAGATGTCGCCCTGCCCATGAAAAGAGCCTTGGCAAGGCTGCGCGCGGCAACCTCGGGAGTATCGATGGTGTGCCAGCGTACGAGGCGTCGGCGTTCAGACGCGATGTCCAGTGCCGTAAACGCTCTAATGCCACACTGCGCGACACGTCGCTGCATGATCGCGGCTTCTGCGGAAATGCGGGCTAGATCGAATCCGCCAAGGGTGAGGATGACATCGACAAACTCCAGCCAGGCTGAATACGCCTCTCGGCGAGGCCAAGCGCTGAGGTCATCCAACCTCAGCGACGTGATGAGTACGGCGAGTTCGTCGAGTCGCGCTGCTTGGGCGACATCCAACTCCGCGGCACACGAGAGGTGTGCGAGATAATCAAGGACGCGCGCCTCTCCCTCCCAATCGTGATCCTTCAACCACTCCAAAGTGCGCTTAAGATTGCGCGCCTCTTGAGTGAGAATGTCATTTACCTCGTCGTCAAAACCAGCACCGCGCAGCGCACTGAGCAAACGCTTGCGCAGACCTATGGATGCGTTCTGAAGCATCTCTACGATGAGCCCTGTCGCCTCATCCACATGGCTCAGAAGCCGGCGCGCTACCGCCTCAATCACCTCGTCATACAGATCGTCCCCAAGAGTCCATGGGACCCCCGATGTGGCGGTGAGATCTCGATCCGGCAATTGTCGAAGGCGATTAGTGCGAAGCGTATTCAGCAGGGCCTCGTTGTCTGCCGAGTCGGATGAGACGCGTAGCGCCATCGCCGCCTTCGCGATGACTTGATGCTCAAGCGGATATTGCGCCAGCACCTCACCTGTGTGACGCAGGGTGTCGTACTCGCTCACCAATCCCAGCATCGCAACGTAGGATGTCCATCCGTGTCTATCCGGGCTCGCGGCATCCTTCGTTAAGGCAGCGGCGAGTCGTACCCGACCCTCGTCGGATATGCGTGCATGCTGGCGGACAGCGGTGCTGGCAGCGATCAGCAACTCGTGCTCGCCGCTGTCACACGCTGCGGTTAGCAGCTTCTCGCACGCGATGTCGCTCATTGCGGCAGCGAGGATGAGGGGCTCGTGCCGTCGGTCACGGATGCGTACGTCGACCCATGCGGCAACGGCCTCCGGTGGCCGTTTGCTGGCTTGGACGGCGTCGCCAATGTCGAGGAACAGTTCCATCCGTGGCGCGATGATCTCATCCGCACCGCGGATGACGAATACTCCAATTTCATCCCAGAAGTGCACAACGGCTCTCGCGCTGGACGCAGCGGCGCCTGAGGGGAGACCCCAGTCGCGTATCAAGGCGGTGGCGACCGCCTCCTGCACGGTCGCCAATCGTGCCTGGCCGCCAGCGTCCCCGAGAACAC
Organism: Nonomuraea sp. NPDC059023; assembly: GCF_042740095.1. Classification (NCBI taxonomy): domain Bacteria; kingdom Bacillati; phylum Actinomycetota; class Actinomycetes; order Streptosporangiales; family Streptosporangiaceae; genus Nonomuraea; species Nonomuraea sp. NPDC059023. Next base: position 22,888 of record NZ_JBHYIO010000044.1, read on the forward strand.
CGGCCTCGACTGCGAACGCGGCCAGGGTCGCGTTCGCAGAGTCGTGCTCGTTGAGAGTCGCTAGTCGAACACCGGGGTCGCGATGCGCCTCGCGGCGTCGTACGGCGGCCTTGACTACCCCGTGCAGGATCTCGGCGCGCGTTACAGGCAGGGCTCCGTTGCTTCGGTCGCCCGCAAGCAACGCCAACAGCACTGGCATGAGTGCTGTTTCGCCCAGCACACGGTCCCTGTCGAGGATCGCTGCGACCCACTCGACCCGCCGTTCCACCCACGCGTCAGAATCCGGTGCCTGGCGAGCGGCCGCTACTGCCGCAAGGACGGCCCGGACAGCTCGTTTGGGCTCCTTCGGTTTGACGAGGCGCAGTTCGTCCCACCCAAGCGTGGCTGCTTGGGCGTAGGCGACATCGCGCGTCGCAAGCAATACCGGCACATCCGCGCTAATTCCACCACATAGGTTTTCTATCTCGGACACAACCGTCCCGCGGCGGTCGTGTGTCTCATCGAGTGAGTCCAGCAGAAGCGCTGTCGCACCCGACCGCAGCCCGTGCTCAAGCGCCGCGCGGACCAGTGGTCGATCGATCGCCGGTACGTCTTTTACGGCGGTATCCAGCACGCGGTCGGGCAAATCCGCTGGACCGGTCCCGCGCATCGACGTCCCGCAAGGAGACCACCAGCGGGAGGGGCGCGCCCGCCGCATCGACGAGCACCGCTGCTGCCGCTGACATCGTGACGCTCTTTCCGCCGCCTGGTAGCCCTGTAAGCAGCACGCGTCGACGGCGAAGCAATGACCACGGCAGCGGCTCGACTTCACGTTCATCCGCACCCGCCGGCACGCATTCCGTTACTGAATCCACTTCTGCCAGCGGAATCGGTGGCGTGTCGGCGCCGAGTGGCCGCAAGTCGACCATAGTGCCGCGCGACCGCAGCAGATCCCGATATCTGTCCAACGCCTCTGCTTGTCGGGCCACATCTGCCGCCGGGGTCCCGTAGCCAGCGACCCGATACCCTTCCTCCTGCAGGAGGCGAACCCAGCCTTCGACACCGAACCCACCCCGCAGTCGTCCCACTCTGCCGCAATGCGCAACCAAATCACGCCAGGCTCGTACTGCCACGTCGCCGCCGAGGACTCGCCCAAGTAAATGCCGAGCAAGATTGGCCCCTGACGACTGCTCCTCCTCCACATCGAGGATCGTGATCACCGCGCACCGACGTACGAGCCGCCGCTGCTGTGACGTCAGGCCAGACAGCATCTGGTCGAGCGCCTTCAGCGCCTCCTTCTCCTGTCCCGTGAACGCCCCAGGCTCGTCGGTCTTGCATCGATCGAGCGCTCGTGCCAGCGTACGTACAGGCCCGCTAGCAGCACCGGTTACCAGGACCAGTCGGTCACGCGTAACGTCCAGTCCTGACATCGCCGCGTCGCGCCACTGCGCTACAGCATTACGCAACACACGGCCGGAGCGCAGCGTGCGCTTTGCCTGAACCTGCGCCTTATGACCGCCAGCGAGCGTTACCCGAACATCGTCGGCGTGCTCGTCCGTCTCAATCGCAACTGCCACGACTTGCGCCAAGGTGAGGGCAAATCCGAACTCCGGCAGCGCCTCGCCCGCCAGGGCGTGCGCCACGGCGTACGCTGCCACGGCTCGCCGGTACTCCACACCCCCGTCCCCGCTCGCCCCTCCGATCGGGGCACGCGGGACCGACACTTTCAGATGAGCCATAGCAGGCAGACTAAAGGACCCAACTTTGATCAGATGGCAACTGCCGTTAGGAGCGCGGGATCTCCGGTGGTGGTGAAGTCGGCAACTCCCCTACGCCCGGAGGTCCTTTTCGCGATCAGCTATTCTCTCAGGGAGTCGAGGCCACGCCATCACTGTAGGGAGCTCAAAGAGGCTTTGCGCCGTATCCCGCTCATTTCTATAGGGCGCTCACGCTGATCCACGGCATGACAACGAACGTCACTTGCTGAGGCCGTGACGATCGCGGACTTCGGCTCTCGCCGTCCGTTGCTGGGGCGATCGACGCCGAGGCCTTCCTTCGTCGGGCCTCGCCACCGAGTGACATTGGCTGAGGTGACAGCAGCGCTGACAGCAATGTCCCCACACGCCGACGCATCCGCGCCACCGTCCACGCGTGCCTGACCACGGTCTCTATCAGCCGAGCAGGCTGATCGGTCCGCCTGAAAAGCGGACGGTCGCGCGGTCACGCTGCCGCAAGGCTTCCCCTCGTCGGGTCTGGTAGCCCTGCGGTGCGGTCTCCTCTGGCCATCGGATGACGTGACTGAGGGCCGGATCTTGCTAACGCGGTTGCTAACAACGGCCTTGGACGAGCACGGACGACAGTAGGCCGGGCCAAGCGCATCGGGTGGATGTGACCAGCGCGCGGAGCCTCTAGTGGACGGCGCTGGACGATCATGGAGAATCTCGTAATGAAGGGGTCTCGGGTTCGAATCCCGAAGGCGGCTCCGCAGAAAAAAGGGCCCTTCCGGATGATCCGGGAGGGCCCTTTTCGATCTTGTGCAGATACGAGGACAGCCGCTTGTTCAGGCGCTTGAGGCCTTGCGCGTCTCGGGGGACGACACCGGCGTGTAGACGTTCATCGTGGCCACTAGCTGGAAGTGGCGGAGGATGCTCATCGTCACGCGGGCTGGGCCTGGAGCGAGGCGCGGGGTTCGGCGGGTGTCGTGAACGCGGATACGTGGGACGTCGGCGTTTCGGCAGTGCATGTCGAACGAGAGGTTGAGGGTGCGTGGCTCGATCGGGGTGCCGTGCTTGGTAGTGAACACCAGATCGTTTTCGTGCCAGTCATCGCCCGCGAACTCCTGGTGTGGATGGTGTTTGCGGAGTGGCTGGAGTGGAATCTGATCACCCTGTACTCCATGACCCAGGCAGGCCCAGCAGACCGGCTCCTCCGCATCAAGTCCGGGCCGTGACTGCAGGACAACTCGTGACCGAGGAAGGCCACTGGCGGACGTACGCGCAGCCGGCCTTGACACTCCGTCCCCGGCCCGTCTGCTGCTATGCGGTGTATGGCTTCTCTATTGATCTGTCGGGTGCTGGCAGCGTTTCGCCAGTTGTACGCAATCCGGAGACAGGGACTGACGACCTCTGGTCAGGAGCGTCCCGTTCTGAGGAGGCACCTGCGGATCGCAGGTGTCCCGAACAGCACGCCCATGACGACGGTCCACGCCAACAGCATGGTGGCCGGGTCCCCGGCCACCGGCAATGTGAACAGGAGCACACCCCAGACCGCGACGGCGGCGATGAACACAGTGACGACGATGCGGAGTGCGCGCATACGTTTCAGCCTACCCGCGCAGGACCTCGGCCACCGGCGATGCAGCGGCACCGGCAAACACCACGCGGGTTGTCGGCACGTCGGTCCTCACGCGATCATCCTCGCCACATCGGATGAGAACTCGTTACTTCGGATGAGAACCCACACGGTGGGTTGACGGCGTGCGAGGTGATCAGAGCGCGAGAGCCATTTTCTGATGGATGTCAATAGCGCAATCATTTAATTTCGCTCCAGATCTTTTTAGGCGTTGGATCGATGTCCGTGATCTGCGGGAAGGTGAAGTACCGGTTGCGTGTCCTCAGCGAATGGTCGAAGGCCGCGAGGCGCTACGTCTCATAGACCTTTACCCACTCTTACTTGACGATCTCCAGTCGTAGGGTGCCTACTGGAAAAGAGAACAGTCCTGTGTATCGAGCAGATCGATCGCACCAGCCGAAGACCATGCAAATCTATTCAAGGCCTCTTTCTCTGGAGGTGCGATGGAATAATGCCCTGCGTTGCATCGGTAGATATGATCAACTCCGGGGAGGAAACCATGGTCGCCGTTGCATGTCTTCAGCGATCAACTGCTGCCTATGTGGTCGTCGTTGCGCTCCTACCCTCACCGGTCGTCGCCGTGGAGGATGTCGAGAGAGAGGCGTCGATTGCTGCATGTAATTCCGCACTCGTGGCACCTCCAGGAAGCCTGGTCGGGGACTACTGGCGCTCAAAGGGTGGGGAACGCAGCATCTACGGCTGCCCGACTACTCGGGAGACGGGGTTTCCGGACAAGCGCGGTTCAATTCAGCGGTTCAAGAACGGCCAGATCGCCTGGTCGCCAAATATGGGCGGGGGCAACTTGCTTCGCGTCTATCAAAAGAACGGAAAGATTAACCTCCGGTGGGGTCCGACTTCCCGCGACTGGGACTTCTTTCACGTGCGATGGAACATTAACGCCGATCCGAATCCGGCGCATGAGGTGCAGCTGCGGGTAAAGCGAGAGACGCCGTGGACTGGGGGGTACTCCTTCAACCCCTATCCAAATGTTTCACACCAAGGCGACCGATACGATGTATTCAATTTTTCGTTCCAGGGCTGTGATCGAGGAGTGTTCAGTTCCGATTGTGGCCCTTGGAGCAACGTCAATATCCATACTGTATGGCGCAGTTGACGGATCCGCATACGCCAGGGTCGTGACGATCGTTCACTTCGCCGCTCGCCGTATTCGGCGCCGACGCATCCGCGCCACCGTCCGCACGCCCCTGACCGCAGTCCCGATCTGCCATGCAGGGTGATTGCCCTACCTGAAAAGCGGACCGTCATGCTCGGGGGCTTTCGCCAATGCTCTGTCCGTAGCTTGGCTTGTGACGGATTCGCCAGCGATAGACGACACCTTCGACGGTGATGAGCCTAGAGCCCTTCTTTGGTATGGCCACAAGCGCCTCCGGTCATGATCTGGTCCGCAGAAGGCCACAAGGCGGCCGAGAGCGACGAAAGCTCCGTTGCCGCCTCCGTTCAGGCCTGTTGGATTCGGACCGTGTTGCCTGAGGGGTCGCGGAAGGCGGAGTCGCGTGGGCCCCAGGGGCGGTCGATGGGTTCCTGGAGTACTTCGGCGCCGTATGCCCTTATCTTCTCGAAGGTGGCGTCCAGGTCGTCGGTGCTGAAGACGATCATGGGCAGGATGCCCTTGACCAGCAACTCCTGCAGGGCGTCGCCGTCGGCTTGGGAACGGCCGGCGTGTGGCTGGGACAAAACGAACTCTAGGCCGGGCTGTTTCACGCTGCCGAGAGTGACCCAGCGGGAGACGTCCGAGCCGACGTCGTTGCGCACTTCCAAGCCGAGTGCGTCGCGGTAGAAGGCGAGCGATTCGTCCAGGTCGTTGACGGTGATGTGGCAGTACTGAAGTGCGAGGTTCATGCCGTTGACGCTAGGTGGCGCGGGTCGCTGGTCGCTTCTTCGTTTCTGCTCAGACCGCCTCTGGGTTGAGGCGGGTGATCAGGTTTCGGCGTACGGCGGGCCACTCGGGAGCTATCACCGAGAACATCGCCGAGTCCCGCAACCGCCCTTCTTCTCCGGGGGCCCAGGAGAGGGACCAGCTCCGCAGTACACCCTCGAAGGTCGCGCCGAGTCGTTCGAGGGCACGGCGGGAGCGCTCGTTACGGGTGTCCGTTTTGAGGTCGACGCGCTCCACGCCCAGCACGTTGAAGGCGTGGTCGAGCATCAGGAGCTTGGCCTCGGCGTTGATGCCGCTGCCCTGGGCGGAGGCGGACAGCCAGGTGAAGCCGATCTCGATGGCGCGCAGGTCCGCGCGTCCGGGCCAGGTGCGCGGGTCCCAGAAGCCGGTGCAGCCTACGGCCGTGCCGTCTTGGGTGCGTACCTGGGCGAACGGGGTCAGGCCTGGGCGGGTCAGCTGGGCGGAGATGTACGACTCGACCTCGTGGGCCCGGGGGACCATGGTGTACGCGTAGGACGAGCGGTCCTCCTCGGCGGCTTTCGCCAGGTCGGGGGCGTGGCCGAGGGCGAGGGGCTCTAGCCTGACGAGGGTGCCGTGCAGCGTGACCATTCGGCGATCATGCCGGACGGCGGCCGATACTTAAAGGAGAATTAAGCACACTTAAGGTCGAACTTCGGGTCTCGACTCGACCGCCGTAACGTGTCAATCTCGGGTCTGAGATGAAAAGAGCATTCGCCCTGGGGCTTCTGTTACTGGCGGCCGCCTGCGCCGCGCCCGAGACCGAGGCGCCGGCCAACTCCGAGGACGTCATGTTCCTGCAGATGATGATCCCCCATCATCGGCAGGGCATCGAGATCGTCAAGCAGGCTCGGGCCAAGCCCGTCCAGGACCAGCTCAAGGTGATGGCGATGGCGATCGAGTCCACGCAAGGGGACGAGGTCAAGAAGATGATGGAGTGGTTACGCTCCTGGGATCAGCCGACCGTCGCGCCTTCTAGTGCCCACGACCATCATGGCGGGATGCCGGAGACGGACCGGGAGAAGATCGAGCGGCTGGCGAAGTCGAAGAACTTCGAGCCTGACTTCCTCAACCTGCTGATCGCGCACCAGGATGACGCCATCCAGATGGCGAAGATTGAGACGATGAACGGGATAAATCCGGACGTGAAGCAGTGGGCTGACCAGATCAGCAAGTCACGTAAGGCCCAGATCGACCAGATGATGGCCCTGCTCAAGAAGAAGCCGTAGAGGCGCTTCGCGGGGGAGCGGGAGGAAAGCCGTGGGGGCGGGGTCAGGGAGAGGCTGTGGGTAGGTTTGTGGTGAAGTCGGTGACGGTCTTTTCGTAGGCTTCCGGGTCGACGTTCCATGATCCGACGTGCCCACCCCCCTGCGTACGCACCACGTTCACCAAATCCGACCGAACCCGTGCAAACTCCAACGCCGGCCCAGGCGGCACCCCAGTGTCGGAGTCGTCCACGAACAGCAGGACCGGCATCCTGAACTCCTGGGCATGCGCCACATGATCCAGCTCAGCCAGCGAGATCCCGGTCCGCCGCTCGATCACGAACCGGCCCACCGACGCCAGCCACAACGGCACACCCTGCTCACGCGCCCCCGCCTCGATCGGCCCCTTCCAGTCCATGACCGGACTGTCCAGGACGATCCCCCTGATCGGCTCCTTGGGGAGCTTCCGGGCAGCCATCGCGACGATCCCGCCGCCCATCGAGTACCCGTAGAGCACCACCCCGCTCGCCCCCTGCGAACGCGCGTAGGAGATGGCGGCCGCCACCTCCTTCCATTCAGAGGCACCGAGGTGGAACTTCCCGTCGGGACCGGCCGGCGCCCCGGTGTCGTTGCGGTAGCTGATCCCCAGCACCCGCATCCCCAGCCTGTGGAAGGCGGGGGTGATCCGCAGCGCCTCGCCGGCGTTCGCGTTGCGCCCGTGCACCGCGATCACCCACGTCTTCGCCTTGCCCTCCGTCTGCCACGCCGGGAACTCGCCCAGTTCCGAGCGGATCTTCACGCTCTTGTACGGCAGGCCGAGCGCCGACCCGGGATCCTCGTTCCCCCACATCCACCGGTCGAGGTAGCCGCGGACCCCGGGTTTCAGCTCGCCCCGCCGTACCTTGAGGACCTCGCGCGTCACCGTCCCGGGACCGGTGGAGATCACCTTGCCCAGCGTGGCGTTGCCGTCCTTCCACGTCAGCCCGTAGGTGCCGGGGGCGGCCGTGTCGCCGCCGCCCTTGAGCGTGACCTGGTCGCCGGTGGCCTCGGTGACCTCGAGCGGGTAGGAGTTCTGGCCGCCCGACGGGTCGATGACCATGCCGGAGTAGTACCAGCCGGCCGCGCCCACTCCGGCCGTGCCGAGTGCCAGGAGGACGGGCACCGTCCACGCCAGAAACCTTTTCATGGCGTGCAAAATACTCCGAAAGCACGCGTAGACGCAGTGCACATAAGGTGATTAGATGACTTGATATGTCGGCCGAAGTCACCCGTCCCACGCTCTCCGACGCGCTTACCGAGCGCATGCTGGAGCTCATCCGCACCGGAGGTCACCGTCCGGGCGACCGGCTGCCCTCGACCAGGGAACTGTCCCAGCGCTTCGCTGTCACCACCCCGACGCTCCGCGAGGCGCTGCGCAGGCTCGAAGCCACCGGCGCGATCGAGATGCGCCACGGCTCCGGCATATACGTCGGCTCCGCCATCGAACGTCTTGTCATGCCCAACCCCAACATGCGCGAGATGCGCGGCGCTCAGCTCGTCGAGCTGCTCGGCGCCCGCATCGTCATCGAGCCGCCGCTGGCGGCCATGGCCGCGCAGCACGCCACCGCCGAGGGCATCGCCGCACTGCGCACGATGCTCGACGAGGCGGCGCTCCACCTGCGCGGCGAGGACGCCGAACTGCACGACGCCAACATGACCTTCCACCGGGCCACCGCCCGGCTGGCCGGCAACGGCGTCCTGCACGAGATCGTCGACTCGCTGCTGACCGTGCACGCCAACGAGCAGCGGGAGATCCTGCAGATCTTCGATGACCGGCGGCGTGACTACGACGAACACCTGGCGATCCTCGAAGCGATCGAGGCAGGTGACCCCCAGGCCGCTGAGCGGCTGATGAAGGCCCATCTCGCGGACGTGAAGAGCGTCGTCGAGCTGAGGCTGCACCATCCCCCCATGGAGTAAGGAGTCCGGCATGCGCACTCTGGCCGCGCTCGGATTGGCCGCCACCCTGACGCTGGCGGCCTGCGGTGGCAACGACGCCGCAGCACCGCAGAAGAAGAGCGAGCTGTCGCTCTACAACGACAAAGGCGCCTGGAGCAAGTATTTCGACGGCATGGGCGCCCTGTCCAAGCAGCAGATCAGCCTGTCGATGAAGCCGGTGGGTTACACCGACTCGGCGCAGTACCAGGCGTTCATCAAGGCCTCGTTCCGCACCGACGTGAAGCCCGACCTGTTCACCTGGCAGACCGGGGGGATGCTCGAAGAGATCGTCAAGCAGAAGCAGGTCGCCGACACCACCGCCGTCTGGCAGGAGGCGATCAAGGCGGGTGACCTCCCGCAGGATCTCGCGCCCTACTACACGGTCGGCGGCAAGCAGTACTGCGTCCCGCTCAACGTCGCCTACTGGGGCATGTTCTACAACATGCCGGTCTTCGAGAAGCACGGCGTCAAGCCGCCGACCACGTGGGAAGAGCTGATCAAGGCCGCGGACACGCTGAAGAAGGCCGGGGTCACGCCCTTCTACCACACCAGCGTGTTGTTCTCCTTCGTCTGGTTCGAGCAGCTCATGGCAGGAATGGACCCCGACCTGTACGACCGGTTGTCCACCGGCAAGGCCAAGTACACCGACCCGGGCGTGGTCGCGGTGATGGACAAGTGGAAGGAACTCATCGACGCCGGATACTTCGTGAACGCCGGTGACAAGACCGACCCGGCGGACCTGCTGAAGACCGGCAAGACCGCCATGGTCTCCTTCGGCACGTTCTTCAACACGAGCATGACCACCCGCAGCATGGCGCCCGGCAAGGACTACGGCTTCTTCGTCATCCCGAACGTCAACACGTCCCTGCCCAAGACCTCGGTCATCTTCGAGAGCGGCCCGCTCTGCGCGCTGGACAAGGCCGCCGACCCCGAGGCCTCGATGAAGTACCTCAAGTGGTGGACGAGCGCCGGGGCCCAGGAGAAGTGGGCGAGCAGCAGGGGCGACGTCAGCGCCAACCCCAAGGTCACGGTCAAGGACGAAGCGCTCAACGCGATCACGAAGGACGCGGGCAGCGGCAAGTACCGCCTGGTCAACCGCTACTTCGAGGCGACGCCGCCGCCGATCCTGTCGGCCGCGCTCGACGGCTTCGGCAAGTTCGTCTCCGACACCAGCACCACCAAGGAGGTGCTGGAGACGATTCAGAAGGCCGCCGACGAGTACTGGAGCACGCACCAGTGAGAAACGCCCCCATCCTCGGGCGGTTCAGGGGCGGGTACGTGGCCCCGGCGGTCCTCCTGGTCGCCGGGCTCCTGTACGCGCCGTTCCTGTGGACGGCCTACCTCAGCCTCACCGCCTACGACGGCCTGGCCGACCCCGAGTTCGTCGGGCTGCGCAACTTCACCCGGCTCTTCGACGACCCGGCGCTGCTCACCTCGACCAGGAACACGCTGATCTGGGTGGTCGGCACGATGGTGCTCCCGGTCGGGCTGGGCCTGCTGGTGGCGGTGCTGTCCTACGACATCAAGGGCGGGGCCTGGTTCCGGGTGCCGTTCATGCTGCCGTACGCGCTGAGCGGCGCCGGGCTCGGCATGGTCTGGAGCCCGATCCTGTCCCACGACGGCATCGCGAACCTGCTGCTCGGCACCGACACCGCGTACATGCAGGAGGCGCCGCACAACACGGTCGCGATGCTGCTGGTGTGGACGTGGCAGCAACTCGGCGTGAACACGCTGTTGTTCGTGGTCGGCCTGCAGTCGATCCCGAAGGCGCCGATCGAGGCGGCCAGGCTCGACGGGGCGTCGGGCTGGTCGTTGTTCCGGCATGTCATCTGGCCGCTGATGCGCCCGCTGACCGCGGTCGTGGTGGGGCTGGCGCTGGTGGCGGGGCTGAAGACGTTCGACATCGTCTGGGCGATGACGCAGGGCGGGCCCGGACGCAACTCCGAGACGCTGGCGGTGATGATGTACCGCGAGACGTTCGTCGCCACCAAGTACGGCTACGGCTCCGCGGTCGCGGTGCTGCTGACCGTGGTGGCCGGACTGGCCTCCTGGCTCTACCTGAGGAGGCAGGTGCGATGATTCGCCGTCTCGTGCTGGTGGTGCTCGGGCTGATCTGGCTCGGTCCCACCTATCTGCTGCTGGTCAACGCCTCGCGTCCGGCCGACGCCTACGACCCGGCCGGCGCGTGGGTCCCGTCGGGCGACTTCGCGCTGTTCCAGAACTTCTCGACCGCGCTGGAGCGGGTCGACCTCGCCCAGAGCCTGGCGAGCACCGCCCTGTACAGCCTGGTCTCGCCCCTGCTCGGCGTGCTCGTCGGCGCCATGGCCGGGTACACGATCGTGGTGCTCAGGCTGCGCTTCGGCTTCCTGTGGTTCATGCTCATCTTCGGCGGCACGATCTTCCCGTCGCAGATGCTGCTGGTGCCGCTGTTCATCGGCTACAGCGAGGCCGGCCTCTACGACGACCGCTTCGGCATGCTGCTCCTCTACACCGCGATCAACGTGCCGCTGGCCGCGTTCGTGCTGCGCAACTTCTACTCGGGCGTGGCCTTCTCCATCTTCGAGGCCGCCAGGATGGACGGCGCCTCGACCCTGCGCATCTTCTTCCGCATCTACCTGCCGCTGTCGACGAGCGCGCTGGCCGCGGTCTTCATCCTTGAGTTCACCTTCATCTGGAACGACCTGATCTTCGGCCTGGTCCTCACCCAGTCCCAGGACGTGCGACCGGTCATGGTCGCGCTCAACGGCCTGATCACCGACGTTTACGCGGGCACGCCCGTCCCCGTCGGCCTGGCCGCGGGCCTGATGGTCTCGCTGCCGACGGTCGCGTTGTTCCTCGCCACCCAGCGCCTCTTCGCCAGAGGCCTTTCTCTAGGGAGTGTGTGATGACGAGCCGGTTGCTGCAGAGGAGCCTCGGTTCCCCGGACTACGACGGGATCAGGCAGGCGCTGCGGCACGACACCTCGACCCCGGTGATCAGTGTGCGCGGCCTGGAGGTACGGCTGGCCGTACTGCCGTTGTTCACCCATGACGGACGCCAGGCGGTCAGGGTGTCGTGCACCGGATTGATCGGCTCCGACCTGGTCGTGTCGCTGAAGGACGTTGATCAAAAGACCGGCGCCGACGTCACCCTGCTGGTGCCCGAGGTGACCGAGCCCAGGACGTTCACGCTGGAGGTGCGCGACGCCGCCGGCGTGATCGGCTCGGCCGAGGTCACGGTGACGCCGCAGCGCAAGTGGAGCGTCTTCGTCGTGCACCACTCCCACCTGGACATCGGCTACACCGACCCGCAGGGCACCGTCCTGCGCCACCATCTGGAATACCTCGACGCGGCGGTACGGCTGGCCGACGAGACCGCCTCGTGGCCGGACGACGCCAAGTTCCGCTGGACGGTCGAGTCGTCGATGCCCGCGGCGAAGTGGCTGGCCGCCCGCCCGGCCGAGCAGGTGGAACGCTTCAACCGGGCGGCCCGCGAGGGGATCATCGAGGTCACCGCGCTGCCGTTCCAGCTGCACACCGAGGCGTGCTCGACCGAGGAGCTCTACCGGCAGCTGCGGCAGGTCTTCGACTTCCCGGTCAAGTCGGCGATGCACACCGACGTGCCGGGCGCCGTGGTCGGGCTCGTGGACGCGCTCAACGCGGCCGGGGTGCGGTATCTGGCCGCGGCGCACAACTGGGCCGGGCGGTCGGTGCCGTATCTGCACGGCGGCGACAAGCTGACCAGGCCGTTCTGGTGGCAGGCGCCGTCGGGGCAGCGGGTGCTGGTGTGGTTCACCGACACGCCGCACGGCATGGCGTACATGGAGGGCAACACGGTCGGGCTGACCGACTCCTACGAGCTGGCCGACGACCTGCTGCCGCGTTACCTGTCGGCTTTGGCCACCCGGGGGTATCCGTATGGGCCGGGGACGTTCGGGTGGCAGGGGCCGGACGCGCCGCGGGAGCCGTACGAGCTGGATGTGCTGCATCTGCGGGTGCAGGGCGCGCACGCCGACAACGCGGGGCCCTCGATCGTCCCGGCGTCGATCGCGCGGCGCTGGAACGAGCAGTGGGCCTGGCCGAGGCTGCGCTCGGCGGTCAACAGCGACTTCTTCGAGCACGTCGAGGAGCGCTACGGCGACCGGCTGGCCGTGCACGAGGGCGACTGGACCGACTGGTGGGCCGACGGGCTCGGCTCCGGCGCCCGGCCGCTGGGTTATGTGCGGCGGGCGCAGTCCTCGCTCAGGGCCGCCGAGACCCTGCACACGCTGGCCGGTGTCGACGCCACCGAGCAGATCTCGCTGGCCTACGACAAGGTGGCGCTGTTCAACGAGCACACCTGGGGCGCGGCCAACCCGTGGGAGGACGCCGAGGAGGCGGGCGACTCGGGCGGGCTGCAGTGGACCAGGAAGTCGGCCGGGGCCTACGACGCCCAGGACGACGCGGCCGACCTGCTGCACGCGGCCGTCCGCCGGTTCGGCGCGGCGCTGAGCGGGGAGGGCGCGGCTTCGTTCGCGGTGTTCAACCCGGGCACGCACGCCAGGACCGACGTGGTGAAGGCGTTCCTGCCGCGCGACCTCGTGCCCATCGAGGCGCCGATCGCGCTGAAGGACGCCAGGACCGGGCAGATCCTGCCCCACCACGAGGAGGTCGTGCTCCCGGAGGACTGGCCGACGCGGCCGATCGGGCGCCACCTGCACGCGGTGGTCCCCGACGTCCCCGGGTACGGCTACGCCCGCGTGGACGTCGTCGCCGCCGAGACGCAGGCTCCTGAGCCGGTCGAGATGGGCCAGGAACCGGTGATCGAGAACGAGTTCTACCGGGTCACCTACGACCTGCGCGAGGGCTACGTCCGTTCGATCTTCGACAAGGTGGCCGGTCGCGAGCTGGTCAACGCCGACGCCGCCGCCGGGTTCGGCCAGTACGTCTACGACCGCTACGCCACCGCCCCGCATTTCAACCACATGTCCGGACACGTGGGCGCGCACGACCGGACGCTGCTCGGCGACCGGGCCATCGCCAGGAACGCCGCCGTGGTCAAGGCGCAGCGCACCGCGGTCAGCGAGAAGCTCGTCGTGGAGCTGCAGGGCAAGGGCGTCGACTGGCTGCGTACCACGATCGAGCTGCACAAGGGCGTGCCCAGGCTCGACCTGACCTACCAGCTCGCCAAGCAGGGAACTCCGGCGAAGGAGGCGGTCTTCCTGGCCTTCCCGTTCGCCGCGGGCGCCCCGGCGGCCTGGGAGCTGACCGGTGGCGTCGGCGGGCCCGGCGTGCCCCGGGTGCCGGGTTCGGCGGAGTACATGCTGCCGATCCGCCACTGGATCGCCTACGAGGACCCCGAGCTGACCATCGCCTGGGCCACGATGGAGGCGCCGCTGGTGCAGCTCGGCACCATCCACATGCCGTACGCGCCGTTCCCGCCCACGCTGGAGGAGGAGGCGGGCACCGTCTACTCCTGGGCGCTCAACAACATCTGGGACACCAACTTCCCCGCCCAGCAGCAGGGTGAGACCACGTTCCGCTACGCCGTCACCTCGGAGGCCGGAGCCGAGGCCAGGCGCCTGGGCGCGCGGGCCGCGGCGGGGCTGACCGAGCCGTTCATCGGGGTCCTGACGACCGGCGCGGACACGGCGGCGCACGAGTACGTCCGCGTCGACCACCCGGACGTGCTGGTCACGTCGCTGGGCAGGTCGGCGGACGGCCTGGTGGTGCGCCTGCAGTCGCTGGCGCCGCGGCCGGTGGAGGCGCGCGTGACGCTGCCGGGCCTGCGTGAAGCCCAGGTCAGCTCCGGGCTGCGCACCGACCTGGCGCCCGCGGCGGTCGACGGCGAATCGGTCAAGGTCGTGCTGCCCGCCTGCGGGGTGGCCGCCGTTTGGGGGACTTGTGAAGATCGTTGACATCCGGGCGACAACCGTCGCCGTCCCGCTGGAGGCGCCGCTGCGGCACAGCAACGGCGCCCACTGGGGCCGTTTCGTCCGCACGATCGTCGAGGTCGAGGCGGACAACGGGCTGGTCGGGCTGGGCGAGATGGGCGGCGGCGGCGAGAGCGCGCAGGCCGCGTTCAAGGCGCTGCTGCCCTACCTGACCGGCCACGACCCGTTCCAGCTCGAAGCGCTCCGCTTCAAGATCGCCAATCCCACCGCCTCGCTCTACAACAACCGCACGCAGCTGCTCGCGGCCATCGAGTTCGCCTGCCTCGACCTGGTCGGGCAGCACCTCGGGGTGCCCGTGCACGACCTGCTCGGCGGGCGCGTACGCGGCGAGGTGGCCTTCGCCTCCTACCTGTTCTTCCGGTACGCGGCCGAGGGCCACAAGGAGATCAGGACCCCCGACCAACTGGTGGAGCAGGCGCGCGAGCTCAAGCGGGACCACGGCTTCACGGTGCACAAGCTCAAGGGCGGCGTCTTCCCGCCCGGCTACGAGCTGGAGTGCTACCGGGCGCTGGCCGCGGCCTTCCCCGAGGACCGGCTGCGCTACGACCCGAACGCCGTGCTCTCGATGGCCGAGGGCCTGCGGTTCGGCCGGGCCATCGAGGACCTCAACAACGACTACCTGGAGGACCCGGTCTTCGGCCTGGAGGGCCTGCGGCAGGTCCGCGAGCAGGTACGCGTGCCGCTGGCCACCAACACCGTGGTGGTCAACTTCGAGCAGCTCGCCTCGAACGTCATGCGGCGCAGCGCGGACGTGATCCTGCTGGACACGACCTTCTGGGGCGGCATCCGGCCGTGCGTGAAGGCGGCAGGCGTGTGTGAGACGTTCCAGCTCGGCGTGGCGGTGCACTCGTCGGGCGAGCTGGGCATCCAGCTCGCGACCATGCTCCACCTGGGCGCGGTGCTGCCCAACCTCGGGTACGCCGCCGACGCCCACTACCACCAGTTGCGCGACGACGTGATCGAGGGCGGCAAGCTGCCGTACGTGAACGGCGCGATCGCGGTGCCCTCCGGCCCCGGGCTGGGGGTCCGGCTGGACCGCGACAAGGTGGCGCGATACGCCGAGCTCTACCGGGAGACGGGCGGCTATCCGTACGACCGCGATCCGGGCCGTCCGGGGTGGTACGCGCAGGTGCCCAACGAGCGCTTCGCCGACCCTGACATTTCAGTAGAAGTCCAGACATAGTCTCATCCTCATGACGAACACCACTCCCGCTGACAACCTGGTCACCACCCTGCACACCCTCACCTCCGGCCAGCCGTACACGGCCAGGACCGGGACCATGGTGCTGCGGGAGGAGACGTTCACCGACGGCGCCTTCGACGGCCACCAGGCCAAGGCGGAGATGTTCGTCACCGCCTACACGCTCGACGGCGCCGACCCCCTGACGCGCCCCGTCACCTTCGCCTTCAACGGCGGGCCCGGGTCGTCGAGCGTGTGGCTGCATCTCGGGGTGCTCGGCCCCCGCCGGGTGGTCATGGGCGACGCCGGGGCGTTGCTGCCTCCGCCGTACGGGCTGGCCGACAACGCCGAGACGCTGCTCAACGAGAGCGACCTGGTGTTCATCG
This sequence comes from Nonomuraea sp. NPDC059023, assembly GCF_042740095.1. Taxonomy (NCBI): domain Bacteria; kingdom Bacillati; phylum Actinomycetota; class Actinomycetes; order Streptosporangiales; family Streptosporangiaceae; genus Nonomuraea; species Nonomuraea sp. NPDC059023. The sequence goes on from NZ_JBHYIO010000044.1 coordinate 38,792, forward strand.
ACCCGGTCTCCACCGGATTCTCCCGGGCCGCCGAGGGCCACAAGCCCGACGCCTACCACGGCTTCACCGGCGACGTGGAGTCGGTGGGGGAGATCATCCGGCTCTGGACCACCCGCAACGGGCGGTGGATGTCGCCCAAGTTCCTGGCCGGGGAGTCCTACGGCACGCTCAGGGCCGCCGCGCTCGCCGACCACCTGCAGACCCGCTACGGCATGTACCTCAACGGGCTCATGCTGATCTCCTCGGTGCTCGACTTCATCACCGGCGAGTTCAACCCGGGCAACGACCTGGCCTACGCCCTCTACCTGCCCACGTACGCGGCCATCGCGCACTACCACGGCCTGCACGGCGAGCGCCCGCTGGCCGAGGTGCTGCGCGAGGCCGAGGAGTACGCCGCCCGCGACTACCCGTGGGCCCTGGCCCGCGGCAACCGCCTCACCACCGAGGAACGCGCCGCCGCCGTCGCCAAGGTCGCCGCGCTCACCGGCCTCGGCGCGGACTACGTCGACCGGGTCGACCTGCGCCTGGAGCACATCCGCTTCTTCACCGAGCTGCTGCGCTCGCGTCGCCGGATCGTGGGCCGCCTCGACGGCCGCTTCACCGGCTGGGACGAGGACGGCGGCCGCGAGCACTTCGACCGCGACCCCAGCATGAGCGCGATCGTCGGTCCCTACAGCGCCGCGCTCAACCACTACCTGCGTGCCGACCTCGGATACACCAGCGACCTGCCCTACGAGATCCTCACCGGCCGGGTGCAGCCCTGGTCGTACAAGGAGTTCGAGGGTGCCCACGTGCACGCCGCCGACAAGCTGGCGGCGGCCATGCGCGACAACCACCACCTGCGCGTCCACGTGGCCTGCGGGTATCACGACGGCGCCACGCCGTACTTCGCCGCCGAGCATACCTTCGCCCAACTGCGCATCCCGCGGGAGCTGAGCGGCAACGTCGAGTTCAAGTACTACGAGGCCGGCCACATGATGTACGTCCATGAGCCGAGCCGCCTGCGCCAGTCGGCCGACCTGGCCGCCTTCGTCGCGGGCTCACTCCGGTAGCGCCACCGGGACGCCGGACAGCAGGCCGCCGTCCACGCGGTGCTCGGAGCCGGTGATGAACGAGGCCCGATCACTGGCGAGGAACGCGACCAGCTCGGCCACCTCCGCCGGCTGGGCCACCCGGCCCAGCGGGTGGGAGCGGCCCCACTCGGCCACCATCTCCTCCCGCGTGCGCTCGCCCCGCCACAGGTCCGCGGCCCAGCGCAGCATGGGCGTGTCCACCGAGCCGGGGCAGACGACGTTGGCCCTGATGCCGTCGGCGGCGTGGTCGAGCGCCATGGACCTGGTCAGGCCGAGCAGGGCCGCCTTGCTGGTGGAGTAGGCCGCCACCCGCGTCTGCGAGGCGAACGACTGGACGGAGGCGACCACGACGATCGACCCGCCGCCCCGGGCGCGCAGATGCGGGACGGCGGCCTGGCAGGCCAGGTAGACGCCCTTGACGTTGACGTCCATGACCTCGTCCCAGGTCTCCTGCGGGGTGTCCTCGACGGTGCCGTAGCGCTGCACGCCGGCGCAGGTCACCACGATGTCCAGCCCGCCGTGACGGGAGACCGCCAGCTCGGCCAGCTCGCGCATCCGCCCGACGTCGCGCACGTCGGCCGCGATCCCGGTCACCCGCTCGCCCTCCACGGGCACGCCCTCGCCGAGGCCGCAGAAGACCACCGAGGCCCCGCCGGCGACCAGCCGGTCGACGACCGCCCGCCCGATGCCCGTGGAGCCACCGGTCACCAGCGCCACCTTGCCGTCGACATCTTTCATGCCAGCACCTCCGCGCGCCATCTCAGCACTTTGCTCTCGTACGGCCCCAGCGCCATCGCCGTGCCGTTGCCCACGGCCGCCGCCAGCCCGTCGGTCGGCATGCCGGCGAACGGTTCGAGCCCGAGCACGTAGGCCCGGCCCCACCAGGGATAGTCCACCGAAGCACCGAACTCCTGCCACATCCACAGATACGGCAGCACCCCGGCATCCCATTCCACCCGCATGCCGATCTCTCCCGAGATCTCATACCAGCCTTCGGTGAAGCCGGTCAGGTACAGCACGTCGCTCGGCGAGCCGGGCTCCTGCACCACGCCCAGATCGGTCGTGCCGCCGGCGCCGTCGGGCACCAGCGGCCAGTCCCAGGGGCCGCCCGGCGCGACCCTGCGGCCCGCCGGGTTGATGGCCGTGTCGTGCGGGACCACCTTCACGCCGCCGGGCAGCGTGATCCGGTGGCCGGGCTTGAGGAACGGCGCGCCGTACACGATGTGCTGGCCCCACATGGCGTGCAGGGGCAGGCCGCTGTCGTTGCTCGCCCGGCCCTCGACCTCCAGCGCGGGTGATCCGGCCGCGAGCGTGAGCGTCCTTTCCAGCCGGTACGGCAGGCGCCGGGTGCGCACGCTGAGCCGTACGGAGACCCGCTCGGGTGTGTCGGCCACGACCGCGCACTCCCACGGCAGCCCCGACACCTCGCCGTGCTGGGCCAGGCGGGCGCCCCGGTAGAGGCTGGGCGCGCCGCCGCTGGGGAAGATCTCCTGCCAGCCGCCCTCGTAGTGGTCGATGAACTGGGCCACGTCGTCGGCGGCGCCCTGAAGGTGCGCGGCGGGGGCGCGCAGACCCTGCGGGGAGAGCCAGACGAAGTCGGTGTCGGTCGGCTTGTGCAGAAACTCGACGACGTCGCCGCCCTTGCCCGGCAGGACGGTGACGCGGAGAAGCTCGTTCTCCAGCGTCACCGCGTCCATGCCGTCAAGGGCGAAGCGACGAAGACGTGCGGACCAGTTACGCCTCAACCGAACCTCACGTCGATGAACCTCGGGCGGTAGATCGACACGTCGCGATAGTGGTCGGTGTTGACGAAACTGTTGACGTTGTAGGAGACCACGAGGCCGTCACCGGCCGCGGCGGGGTGGGCGTGGGCGTTGTAGGTAAAGATGTTCCCGTTGGTCTCGGGGGTCGTGTAGAGGAGCTGCTTGCCGGTGAACGGTCCGGTCGGCGAGCAGGACGAGTAGGCCACGATCTTGGCGCTCAGCGCCTCGGTCGTGTCGTGGGTGATCAGGACGTAGCCGTCGCCGACCTTGGTCACGCTGTACTCGTTGGCCACGCCTTCCATCATGCGCGCCGAGTCCTTCTCGGACGGCGACCAGGCGCCGGAGGCGGTCCGGAACTCCCAGCGGCCCACCAGGCTCTCGCCACGGACCCTGGCCAGGTGCATGTACTTGGTGGCGCCCTTGTCCTCGACGCCGTAGACGTAGGTGTAGCGGCCGTCCTTGAGGATGCCGGAGGCCCAGGCCACGCCGTTGCCGGAGGGCAGGTTGTGGACGCTGACCGGGCGCTCCATGCGGCCCTGCGGGAAGCGGGCCACGACGTTGCGGTGCCACTTCCAGTCCCAGGCGCCGGTGCCGAAGCGCTCGTACTCCTGGTAGGTCACCTCGACCATGCCACCGGCCAGCGTGACGTCGCCGGCCCAGTACCAGTGCTTCTTGTCGCGGGGCGGCATCACGGCGGCGGGTTTGCCGGGGCTGCCGCCGTAGATCGTGCGCAGCCGTCCTTCGCGCTCCAGCGCGAAGGTGTTGTTGAGGAACACGGTCGTGCCGCCCTCCTCGACCACCGGCGGCCGGGACCCGTCCGGGTTGACCTGGCCGAGGAAGGTATCGGAGAAGACCCAGAGTTCTTTGCCGCTGGGCAGGCGGACGGAGTAGGTGCCGTCGGCACCCGTCCAGTCGTCGAGCCGGGAGTTGTCGTTGCCGTAGTTGCTGAACAGGCTGGTCAGCCGGGGGTTGATCGACGAGCCACGGAATTCGGGCGCGCAGTTGGCCTCGGCGGCCATGGCCTGCTGAGGCAGGAGGAGCGCGAGTAGGAGTGGGATTAAGACCAGGCGCAGACGCTTCATCACACATCCAAGGGGGAGGAGGTGAGCCGACTACAGTTCTAGTCATTAGATGACTTATTGTCTACCCCCGAAAACCCGGATGACCCGGCCCGTCCCCGGCAGGTAGCCTGCGCGAGGAGCTGGGGGAGGGATCGGGAGATGGGACACGTCGAGGTCGGACACCTGACGTACGTGCTGCCGGATGGGCGGCCGCTGCTGAACGACGTGTCTTTCCGGATCCCCGACGGGATCAAGGCGGCGCTCGTCGGTCCCAACGGGGCCGGGAAGACGACGCTGATGCGGCTGGTGGCGGGCGACCTGCAGCCGGTCGAGGGGAGCGTGGCCAGTTCCGGCGGGCTCGGCGTGATGCGCCAGTTCATCGGCAGCGTCCGTGACGGCTCCACCGTGCACGACCTGCTGCTCAGCGTCGCGCCTCCGCCGGTGCGGGAGGCCGCGGCCAAGCTGGAGCGGGCCGAGCTGGCCATGATGGAGCGCGAGGACGAGAAGACGCAGCTCCGCTACGCCCAGGCCATCACCGACTACACCGACGCCGGTGGCTACGACATCGAGGTGCTCTGGGACACGTGTACGGTGGCCGCGCTCGGCGTGCCGTACGACAACGTGAAATATCGGGATGTGGCCACCTTGTCGGGCGGCGAGCAGAAACGGCTGGTGCTGGAGGCGCTGCTGCGCGGTCCCGACCAGACGCTGCTGCTCGACGAGCCCGACAACTACCTCGACGTGCCGGGCAAGGAGTGGCTGGAGGGCCAGCTCAGGGAGACGTCCAAGACGGTCCTGCTGGTCAGCCACGACCGGCAGCTGCTGGCCAACGCCGCCGACCGGATCGTCACGGTGGAGTCCGGCAACATCTGGATCCACGGCGGGAGCTTCACCACCTACGCCGACGCCAGACGGGCGCGCAACGAACGCCTGGAAGAGCTGCGCCGCCGCTGGGACGAAGAGCACGCCAAGCTCAAAGCCCTGGTCAACATGCTCAAGAACAAGGCACGCTACAACGACGGCATGGCCCCGGCCTATCACGCCGCCCAGACGCGGCTGCGCAGGTTCGAGGACGCGGGCCCGCCGGAGGAGACGCCCAGCGAGCAGAACATCCGCATGCGGCTCAAGGGCGGCCGCACCGGCAAGCGCGCGGTCATCTGCGAGGAGCTCGAACTGACCGGCCTGATGAAGCCGTTCTCCACCGAGATCTGGTACGGCGAGCGCGTCGCCGTCCTGGGCTCCAACGGCTCCGGCAAGTCCCACTTCCTGCGCCTGATCTCCGGCGAGGACGTGCGCCACACCGGCGTCGCCAGGCTCGGAGCGAGGGTGGTCCCGGGCCTGTTCGCCCAGACCCACGCCCGCCCCGACCTGCGGGGACGCACCTCGGTCGAGATCGTCATGACCGAGCACGCCAGGCTCAAGAACGAGGCCATGAAGATCCTGTCCCGCTATGAGCTGGCCGGGCTCATCGCCGACCAGCGCTTCGAGACGCTGTCCGGCGGCCAGCAGGCGCGGCTGCAGATCCTGCTGCTGGAGCTGTCCGGCGCGACGCTGCTGCTGCTCGACGAGCCCACCGACAACCTCGACCTGGCCAGCGCCGAGGCGCTCCAGATCGGCCTGGACGCCTTCGACGGAACCGTGCTCGCGGTCACCCACGACCGCTGGTTCGCCGCGGACTTCGACCGATACCTGGTCTTCGGCGCCGACGGCACCGTTTACGAGGCTCCTGAGCCGGTGTGGGATGAGACGCGGGTCGTGCGCCCACGTTAAAGAATGGGTACGCCATGCGCGTGTCTCACGCATGACGTGCCCATGCACCGGCTATCACGGCAAAGTGATCCTGCGTAGCCGAACCGTCACTGTCCTCGCACTCGGCGCGATCTTCTTGACCGGGTGCTCAGAAGAAGCGCAGCAGCCTGCCCAGCTCAAGCCGCTGGCGCTGAAGGAGCAGGTGTCCAACACCGTCAAGACCGCCTCCGGCTACGCCGTGAACTGGGCCGGCGTGCTCACCAACGCCAATCCCTGGCACTTCGGCGAGCACGTGGTGGCCACGGTGATCGGGCGCGACGCCTCCGGCGCCGAGGTCGTGCGCATGGACCAGCCGCTGGACGCGGTCCCGCCGGGCGGCTCGCTGTCGTTCGCCGGTCAGGCCAGCGCCTCGGAACGGCCGACCAAGGTCACCATCGAGTACCGCCCCGCCCAGTGGCGCGCGGCGGCCAGGATCGCCTCGGCCTTCCGCAGCTTCCCGGTGTCGGGCGTGCAGACGCTCAAACAGAAGGACGGCACCTACCTGGTCACCGGGTACGTGGACAACCCGTACGCGCTGCCCGCCAGCAGCCTGGTGGTCAACGCCCTGCTGCGTGACCCGGCGGGCAAGCTGGTCGGCGGCGGATACGCGTTCGTGGACGACGTGAAGGCGGGGGCGCCGCCGCGTTTCATCCTCACGGTCGAGGGGCTGGCGCCGGGGGCGAAGGTGGCCAAGACCGAGGTGGTGGCGCGTACCTGGGGTTCGACCGGCCGGCCGTTCGAGGAGCTGGCTCTGGCGGGTGCGGTGCCGGTCCACACGGTCATGCCGACGACCGAGCCGTTCGCCGTTGACCGCGGGCGTACCGTGCTGCCCGGCGACGACCACAAGGAGTGAACCGCCGCGCCCACGGGCGCGGCGCTTTCGCAACAATTCCTTTTTATTCGGACTTTTTATCGGCGGGCCATTCTGTCATTAGCGCTGAATCGGTAGAACTACTAGTTACCAATCCATTACCTTCAGCAACATGACTGACCGCGTCCTGGTCGAGGCTCTCCGCGCTGACGACCCGGGTGCTCTGGCTGCGCTCTACGACACGTATGCCGAGGGCATCTACCAATACTGCTGGTCCCTCCTCCAAAGCTCCGACAGCGCCCAGGTGGCGCTGCGCGACACGCTCATCGCCGCGGAGGCGCACATCGGCGCGCTGGCCGAGCCGGAGCGCCTGCGCCCCTGGCTCTACGCGCTGGCCCGCGGCGAATGCGCCCGCCGCCGCCTGGCGGCGCCCCAAGACGCGCCGACGCCGACCGAGGCCCCGGAGCCGGACGACCCCGAGGACGCCGACCTGCGGGTCATGGCATGGAACGCGGCGCAGGGCCTGCCGGTCGGCGACCGCGAACTGCTGGAGCTGAGCACCCGCCACGGCCTGGCCACCCTCGACCTGGCCGCCGTCCTCGGCGCCTCGCCGCGCCAGGTCGAGACCGCCGAGGAGGAGGCCCGCGAGCGCCTGCGCGACGCGATCACCGCCGAGTTCCTGGCCAGGAAGGGCCCCTACGACTGCCCGCGCCGCGCCGACATCCTCGCCGGCTTCTCCGGCGAGCTCACCGCCGAGATGCGCAGGCAGCTCGTCCGGCACGTGTCCCACTGCGACCTGTGCGCCCCGCACCGCAACCGGCAGATCGCGGCCGCCAAGGTGTTCGAGCTGCTCCCGGTGGTCAGCCTGCCGGGTTCGCTGCGGGTCCGGGTGATGAGCTGCTTCATCGACCCGGAGCTCCTGCCGTACCGCCGCTACGTCGCCAGGCGCTCGGCCGCCCTGGACGCCGCCGGCTTTCCCGGCCCAGGGCAGAAGAAGGCTCGCAAGTGGCCTCAGGCGCTGGCTGGCGCGCTGGCGGCCGTAGCCACGGTGATCGCGATCGGCGTCGTCTTCCACCAGTTCGGCACTGAGACCGGCGGCCTGTCCGGCCTCGCCACCGGCGCCTTCCCCGCCACCGGCGAGCCGCCCGGCATCAGGCTGCCCTGGGCGCCCGACCCGCAGGACACCGCCATCCAGGTCGAACCGATCCCCGACAGCACCGCCACCCGCCCCGTCGGCGTCCTGGCCGCCACCGATCCGTCCGCGGTCACGCCGCCCGCCACCGACCCCGCCGCCGGCCCCACCACCGCACCGCCCACCCGCGCGCCCTCCTCGCCCGCACCGGCCACCACCCCGCCCGCCTCCCCACCGGCCGCTCCCGACCCGGGCGAGCCCGGCGACCCCGGCGGCGTACCGGGAGCCGGCAAGCCCACCAGAGACCCGCAGGGCCGCCCCACCCGCACGCCCTGCCCCACCACCCCCGCGCCGACGGCCACCCCGACGCACAAGCCCACCAGGACCCCCACCCCGTCGGCGACGCCCACGCGGACTCCCACCCAGACCCCCACGCCCACGCCGCCCGTGGAGACCCCCACCGCCGCCCCCGACCCGACGGCGAGCTGAGCGATGGAGGCATTCGAGCTGCGCCACGACTCGCACCTCGGCTGCCGCGTCTGCCCGCTGACCGTCCGCGACGAACTCGCCGCGATGGTGCACAGAAGCCACTGCGTCGCCTGGCCCACCTGGCTCGACCCGGGCCCCCGCATGCTGCGCGACCTGCTCGAACTGTGCCGGTTGCGGACCGCGCGGGGCCTGGCCGTCCTGTCCTGGCTCGCCGGTGGCGAGCCGCCCGCCGAGCTCGACTGGCTGTGGACCTCCCGCCGCCTCACCGGCACCCGCCAGGAGCGCATGTACGGCGCCGCCGCCACCCTGCCCGACCCCGTGCTGGGCCTCGTGCTGGCCAACTGGACCTGGGCCCTGGACACCACCCACGGCGGCCGGGTCACCGCCCCCTATCTCGCCGGAACCGCCTACCCCGGCGACGGCCACCTCGCCGCGGCCGCCACGATGACGCTCTTCCAGACCTACGACCGCCACCAGGAGTCGCGCCCGGCCATCGCCGCCGCCTGGGCCGCCGCCCGGGTCAGCGCCGACTGGTGCAAAGCCGCCGAACTTCACGCTGCGTATGGAAGCCAGACACCTGTCTTCACCTATCCCCGTGGGGCGAAACCTCCCTCTGTCGGCGTCCGTCCCTGGATAGAACGCCTGTTTCGCCTGTGATGATTACGTTGCGTGTGTTTCATGTGTGCGGTGAGTGACGAACGGGCACTGAGTGCATAGAGTGACCGAGAGCGAGGGGGATCTATGCACTCCGTCAGAGCCGGACTCCTGGTCGCCTGCCTGATCGCCACCCTTTGCCCGCCCGCCTACGCGGAACCGCGGCCTTCTGCCGACGACGTGACCGAGGCGCGCGACGCCGTACGGGACAAGAACAAGGCGCTGGGGGCGGCGGCCGCGAAGCTCGCGGCCGCGCAGAGCAGGCTCGACGAGCTCGACGCGGCCGCCGAACGGCTGGTCGAGGCCTACAACGGGGAACAGGTCAAGCTCGCGGCGGCCAAGGTCGCCGCGCAGGCGGCACGTACGCGGCTGCTGGACGCCGAGACGATGGCCGAGGCGGCCAGGGCGGACGTGGCGGCGATCGCCGCGCAGGCCTACGGCGGGTTCGACCTCGCGCGGCCGATGCTGACCATGATCGCGGACGGCGGCGACGGCTTCCTGCACCGGGCCTCGGTGCTGGAGCAGATGGGCGGCGAGCGCACGCTCGTCCTCGACCGCATGCGGGCCGCGGAACGCGTGGCCGAGATCCTGCGCGAACAGGCCGACGACGCCCAGACCGCGCAGCAGGACGCCATGGAGCGCGCCGAGGAGGCCAAGACCGCCGCCGAGGCCGCCGTCGCCGAGCAGACGCGCGAGACCAGGACGCTCCTGGCCACCAAGAAGAAGCTGCAGGACCAGGTCGACTCCGCGCGCAGCCTCGCCGACCGGCTGGCCAGGGAACGCGCCGCCGCGTACGAACGCACGAGCTTCGGCGCCGGGGCGATACCGGTGTCCGGGTCCGGCAACGGGGACATCGCCGCCAACTGGGCGCTCACGCAACTCGGCAAGCCGTACGTGTGGGCGGCCGACGGGCCGGGCAGTTACGACTGCTCGGGGCTGACCATGCGGGCGTGGGAGCGGGCCGGGGTCCGGATCGACCACTGGACGGGAACCCAGTGGACCTCGGGACCCCACATTCCGCTACGCGAGCTGCGCCGGGGCGACCTGCTGTTCTTCGGCCGGATCACCAGTGATCCCGGCGACATCCACCACGTGGGCATGTACATCGGCCGCGGCCTCATGGTGCACGCCCCGCAGACGGGTGACGTCGTCAGGATCGCCTCCATGTGGCGCCGTGACCTCGTGGGCGCCACCCGCCCCAGATGAGGTCCGTCAGTGGTGGCCCTGGTCCTTCAGGCGCTGGAAGGAGCGCTTGATCTCGACCTCGGCCTCCAGGCGGCCCACCCAGTTGGCGCCCTCCACCGACTTGCCGGGCTCCAGGTCCTTGTAGACCTCGAAGAAGTGCTGGATCTCCAGCCGGTCGAACTCGGGCACGTGGTGGATGTCGCGGATGTGCTCCATCCTGGGGTCGGTGGCGGGGACGCACAGCACCTTGTCGTCGCCGCCCTTCTCGTCGGTCATGCGGAACATGCCGACCGCGCGGCAGGTGATGTAGCAGCCGGGGAACGTCGGCTCCTGCAGCAACACCAGCGCGTCAAGGGGATCGCCGTCCTCACCGAGGGTGTTCTCGATGAAGCCGTAGTCCGCGGGGTACTGCGTGGAGGTGAACAGGAGCCGGTCAAGCCGGATCTTCCCGGTCTCGTGGTCCACTTCGTACTTGTTCCGTTGCCCCTTGGGAATCTCAACGACAACGTCGAACTCCACCGCTGTTCCTCCGCTCAACCCCCCGGGCACCCCCGGCTGGGCGTTAATGTCTCGTAGGCGAACTACAGGAGAGAGGGACAGGCGACGTGGTACGGCGCGAGCGTTGGGTGGCGGTGACCACTCTCGTCCTGCTCCAGGCCACGACGATCGCCACCGGTGTCTACGCGGTGCGGAACGACTTCAGCCTGGCCGCCCTGACGAGGCAGGCCCCGCACCCAGCCGAACAGCCGACCGCGTCTCCTTCCGTCCCGGTGATCACCGCTGGACCAGTGCTGGCCTCGGGTGGAGACGGACCTCTCCCGACTAAGGGTACTTTGACGCAACAGCTCACCGATGCGCTGGGTGACAAAGCGCTGGGGAAACGTGTCGGCGCCGTCGTTCTGGACGCCACGACCGGCCAGCGCGTCTTCGCGTCCAACGCCGACATCGGCATCGTCCCCGCCTCCACCACCAAGATCGTCACTGCGGCGGCCGCGCTGGCCTCGCTCGGCCCGGACACCCGCCTGTCCACGCGCGTCGTCCAGGGCAGGACGCCCGGCTCGATCGTGCTCGTCGGCGGCGGCGACCCCATGCTGTCCGGCCCCGCGGCCAAGCCCAGCACCTACCCGAAACCGGCCTCCCTGGCCGTGCTCGCCGCCCGCACCGCGGCCAAGCTCAAGGAACAGGGCGTCAGGAAGGTCACGCTCGGCTACGACTCCTCCCTCTACACCGGCTCGCCCATCGGCCCCGGCTGGAAGCCCAGCTACATCCCCGACGGCAACGTCGCGCCCGTCCACGCGCTGGCCATCGACGAAGGCCGGCAGAACCCGGCCCGCTCCCAGCCCCGCGTCGCCAACCCGCCGCAGTTCGCCGCCGCCGCCTTCGCCAAGCTCCTTTCCCGGTACGGCGTCGCCGTATCGAAGAGCATCGCCCCCGCCAAGGCCGGCCAGAGCGCCGCGGAACTCGGCAAGGTCGACTCCCCGCCCGTCTACGCGCTGGTCGAGCACGCGCTCACCTTCAGCGACAACGACCTGTCCGAGGCGCTGGCCAGGCAGATCGCGCTGAAGGAAGGGCAACCGGCCTCCTTCGAGGGCGGCGGCAAGGCGGTGCTGGCCGTACTCAAGAGACTGGGGGCCTCACGCGGCATCCAGGTGTACGACGGCAGCGGCCTGTCCACCAAGAACCGCATCAGCGCCGACGGCCTGGCCAGGCTCGTGGCGCTGGCCGGCTCGCCCCAACATCCCGAACTCCACGCGGTGGCCTCCGGCATGCCGATCGCCGGATTCACCGGCACGCTGGGCAACGGGCGGCGTTTCTCCGGCTCCGACAGCAAGGGACAGGCCGGGCTCGTCCGCGCCAAGACCGGCACGCTCAACAACGTCAACACGCTCGCCGGCCTCGCCACCACCAAGGACGGGCGGCTGGTCACCTTCGCCTTCATGGCCGACCAGGTTCCGCTGTCGGCAGAACCCGTCCTGGACCGGCTTGCCGCCATCGTCGCCCGATCCTGACGCGAGGCCGTCGCGGGTCGGCCTCCGACCACGTACGGTGGTAGGCATGCAGGTGATCGACTGGGATCTGGCCGTATCGACCGGCACGCGCCTGGTGCGCCCCGGGCCGCAGGTAAGCCGTGAGGAGGCCAGGCAGGCGGTCACAGAGCTACGCACTCTCTCCCGCGAGGCCGAGGGCCACGTGCGTGACTTCACCAAAATCCACACCGAGACGCCCCCGCAGCCGGCGACCATCGTCGACCGCCCCGGCTGGATCAGGGCCAACGTCGAGGGCTTCCGCGTCGTGCTGGAGCCGCTGACCGAGCGGATGGGCAACAGCGACAACCCGCCGCCCGCCATCGTCACGGCCGTCGGCTCCCGCATCACCGGGGTCGAGGTGGGCGCCGTGCTGGCGTTCCTGGCCTCGCGCGTACTGGGCCAGTACGAACTGTTCCTCCCGCCGGACCCGACCGGCCAGGAGGCAGCGGGCCGGCTGACGCTGGTCGCGCCCAACATCGTGCACGCCGAGCGCGAGATGAACGTGCACCCGCGCGACTTCCGCCTCTGGGTCTGCCTGCACGAGGAGACGCACCGCGTGCAGTTCACGGGCGTACCGTGGCTGCGCGAATACGTGCGCTCGCAGATGACCGAGTTCCTGCTGGCGTCCGACCTCGACCTGCCGACGATCCTGGAACGGCTGCGCACCGCGGCCGACACGGTCGCCGACGTGGTACGCGGCGGAGACGGCAGCCTGATCGACGCCATCCAGTCGCCGGCCCAGAAAGAGATCCTCGACCGCCTGACCGCGGTGATGACGCTGGTCGAGGGGCATGGGGACTACGTGATGGACGCGGTGGGGCCGTCCGTGGTCCCGTCGGTGGCCGACATCCGCGCCAAGTTCGCCTCGCGCAGGGAGAGCACGTCCAGACTGGACAAGACGGTGCGGCGACTGCTGGGCATCGAGCTGAAGATGAAGCAGTATGCGGAGGGCTCGGCCTTCGTCCGCCATGTGGTGGGCAAGGTGGAGATGGACGGCTTCAACAAGGTGTGGACATCACCCGAGACGCTGCCCACCATCGCCGAAATCGCCGACCCGGACGCCTGGATAGCCCGCGTGATCGGCCAACCGGCCCTGGAGTCCTAAAAGCAAGGTGCTTCGCGCGTTTGGCCAGTCGAGCTGAAGCTCGACTCCTGGGGGTCCTCGCTGCGCTCGGGCTGCCTGCTGGGGCCCCACCCCTTGCCCGGCTAAGTGGTAGACACGCTCCTGCCCAGCCTGCCGGAGGCGTGGTGGGCCGGGTAGGCGCAGGTGGCCGGGGTCGTGGGTGGGCTGCCAGCCCGTTGGCCGGTTGGCCCGCTGCGCGGCTGGGTGGTGGCATGCTCCTATCCACCCTGCCGGAGGCGTGGGGGACCGGTAGGCGCAGGTGGCCGGGGTCGTGGGTGGGTTCCCAGCCCGTTGGCCGGTTGGCCCGCTGCTCGGCTGGGTGGTGGATACGTTCCTGCCCGCCCTGCCGGAGGCGTGGAGGACCGGGTAAGCGCAGGTGGCCGGAGCCGTGGGTAGGTTCCCCAGCCCGTTGGGTGGTGGGCGCCGCTCTGGTCCGCCCTGCTCGGGGCGTGGTGGACCACGTATGTGTAGAACAGCCGGGCCGTACTCGCAGGAAGCCCGTGAAGTAACTGTCAGTGCCGAGATCCACAATGACGGCCATGTACCAACCGCTCCCACTCGCCCTGCCGGCCAAGCTGGTGGATCTTCACCGCATCGACCTGACCGCGCTCTACTCCAAGGGCTGGGGCGTCGAGGCGTACGACGTGGCGGCCGCGCCCAACGGTGAGGTGTATGCGCTGTACGGGGTCCACCGGCACCTGGACCGCAGGTCGGACGACGTACAGGACCCGGCCGTGGCCGACTTCGCATACCGGATCCTCACCCGCTACTCCGGCACCGGTGACGTGCTGGCCAGTGCCTATTGGCGGAGCCGTTATCTGGACGGTGCCACGGTGGCGGAGGGCGGTGACATGAGTCTCTGTGTCCTGCCGGACGGCACCCTCGCCGTCAGCGCGCTCCCGGACAGAACGACCTTGATCACATCCGACCTGAGCCGGGTGGCGGCCACCTACGCCACAAGGGAATGGCGGAACGCCTTCGACGAGTTCACGCCAGGCGAGTCCTTCGCCACGTCCATCAGCGTCACGCCCTCGGGCCGGCTGCTGTGTACCGTCGCCGAGTTCGGTGTGTGGAAGTACGGCAGCCACCTCACCAACCTCGTCGGTGTGGCGGACGGCGCCCTGAGCGCCGCGTCCAAGCCGGTGATCGAGGCGCTCGTTTCGCTCGATCCCCAACCGGATCACCAACGCGAGATCGACCTGCGCGCGCACGTCTTCTATCAGGGCGCCCCAGTGGGCCTGGCCCACCGGCCCCGGCCCGCGCTGACCGAACAGGTGCCCGACGAGGACCTGTTCGCACCATGGCGCGACTCCCGCCTCAAGCGGGCCGTGGCGCTGGCCGACGACCTGTTCGTCGTCCCCTGGTACGGCAAGACCTACCGTGGCGGCAGCCGGGGCCGGCCGTTCGTGTTCGCCCTTGTCGATGACCGGGGGAAGATGACCGGGCGCCTCCAAGGCATGGACAACTGGGACGACTCCCCTTTCACCGGCTTCTGCTTCGGCCTGGCCGCCGACGCATACAGGGGCTTCGCCTTCCACCTCAACCGCTACGGCCTCTACGCCTGGGACAGAACGGGAAACCTGCGCGCCAAGCTGGACACCGGCAGCGGGGCGTTCAAACCGCTGATCCACTTCACCCTCACCGCCTGCTCGCCCGCCGGTGAACTCCTGCTCGTCCACAACAAGCAGCACCTGGTCCTGCGCCTGCCCGTCCCCGACGATCTGAACGACCTGGCGGCCGCCGTCGAGCAGGCCTTGAGCGGGTACGCGCGGCAGCGCACCGTCCTGAAGAAGCGGTGGGCGCCGGTCAACTGGCACTGGACCCAGGCGGACGCCCCTCTTCAACACTTCTGAGCGGATCGGTTGACAGTTGATCTCGCATGCACAAGATTGTTCGTCCCTCCGGCCAACTCCAGGAGAGCGTGATGAAGCGAGCCGTCGTGGGCGTACTCCTGGCACAGCTGGTCGCCGTCCCCGCGCAGGCGGCGCCCGGGACCGACCCGGTGACGGCGCTCCGGGCGGCGTTGATCCGCGGCAAGGGGGTGAACTTCGAGTTCGCCGCGAAGGTGGATCACGGCCAGGGCCTGCGGTACACCTTGAATCTGGAGGGCACGGCCGGGTTCGGGCCGGAAGGTGAGATCGCCTCCGATACGTCCCAGCAGATGCGGTACAGCAAGGCGGCGGTCCGAGGTCTGAAGGAATTCGGCCTGGTAGAGGAGGCCGCCCTGGAAGAGGCGCCGCTGCGGGTGATCTCGTCCCGCTACGTCGACTACGTCGCGGGCCCGCGATTCGCCGATGTGCTGCCGGAGGGCACCCACTGGGTGCGTTACCGGCATACCGATCTGCCTTCCACGAACCCGCTGCTGGAGGTTCTGGAGCCCGCCACGCTCAAGGCGCTGCTGGCCCACCGCACGTCCTGGCGGGGCGGGGTGGTGAAGGGCACGATCAAGGGCGACAAGCTGGTCAAGGTCTCTGACGCCTTCGCCGCGCGCTTCCGCGGCTATTCCTTCGGCAAGCCCCTCAGCACCATCTCCTACACCCTTCGCCTGAGTACGGCCGGCCTGGTGGAGCGAGCCACGGTCAAGGCGGTCATGCACCACTGGAGGGGTTCCGTGTTCCGCGTCGAGACGGACACCCGCTACTCCGACTGGGGACGGCAGGTCACCGTCGCGCTGCCCCTGGAGAGCGAGGTGCTCGGCCAGGACCAGCTCAAGGACAAGGTGCCCGAGCAGGTGCCCGGCGCCTGGAACTAGCCCCAAGGCGATCGGGCCGACCCGCCGGTATCTGGGGCAGAAGACCGCCCGGCGGCGGGGACAATGGGCGGCATGGGGCCGCATCCAGCCGTAGCCGACGTCCGGCGAGCCGTCAGAGAGGTCCTGGGTGATCTGCCCCAGGGCGACCTGGTGCTGGCCGCGTGCAGTGGTGGCGCCGACTCCCTGGCCCTGGCCGCGGCGCTCGCCTTCGTGGCGCCCAGGATGGGCCTGCGGGCAGGACTGGTGACGGTGGATCACGGCCTGCAGCAGGGCTCGGCGGAGCGGGCGGCCGGTGTGGCCGCGCTGCCGCTGGGGCTGGAGCCCGCGGAGGTGCTGACGGCGAAGGTGGGCACCGAGGGCGGACCGGAGGCGGCGGCGAGGGACGCCCGCTACAAGGCGCTCAAGGAGGCGGCGGCGAGGCTGAGCGCGGTGGTGGTCCTGCTGGGTCACACGAGGGACGACCAGGCGGAGACCGTACTGCTGGGGCTGGCGCGGGGCAGCGGGCTGCGGTCGTTGTCGGGGATGGCGAAGGTTCAGGGGATCTATCGGCGGCCGTTCCTGGAGCTGGGGCGGAGTACGACGGTGGCCGCCTGCGCGCAGCTGGGCCTGGAGCCTTGGGAGGACCCGCACAACGAGGAACACCGGTTCACGCGGGTACGGGTGCGCAGGGCGGTGCTGCCGGTGCTGGAGGGCGAGCTGGGGCCCGGAGTGGCTCAGGCGCTGGCGCGGACGGCCAAGCTGGCCCGTGACGATGCCGACGCGCTTCATGAATGGGCGGAAAAGGCGTTCGAGGATTGCGCTCTAAGCGATATCCCGGGGATGGTGACGCTGGCCGTACCGGCGCTGGAGGATCTTCCCGGCGCGGTCCGGCGGCGGGTGATCAAACGGGCGGCGATCGACGCCGGGGTGCCTTCCGGGGCCTTGTCGGCCGTCCACGTGCACGCTGTCGAGCGGCTGGTCACCGAGTGGCGGGGGCAGAAGGGCGTTGACCTGCCCGGGGGTCTGACCGCCGTGCGGCGGTATGGGACGCTGATACTCGCCATCAGACCCATCCCGTAAGGAATTCGCAGGTGGACGCTGCCGACATGGGCCACGACCTCGAGAAGGTCCTCATCCCCGAGGACGAACTCCAGGCGAAGATCAAAGAACTTGCCGGCCGGATCGACGAAGACTACGCGGGCCAGGAACTGCTGCTCGTGGGCGTGCTGAAAGGGGCGGTCATGGTCATGGCCGACCTGGCCAGGGCCTTGCACACCTCGGTGCAGATGGACTGGATGGCGGTGTCCTCCTACGGCGCCGGCACCAAGTCGTCGGGTGTGGTCCGGGTGCTGAAGGACCTGGACAACGACATCATGGGCCGCCACGTGCTGATCGTCGAGGACATCATCGACTCCGGCCTGACCCTCCACTGGCTGCTGGAGAACCTGAAATCGCGCAACCCGGCCTCGCTGGAGATCTGCGCGGCACTGCGTAAGCCGGACGCGGTGAAGGTGCCGATTGATGTGAAGTATGTCGGTTTCGACATCCCGAACGAGTTCGTCATCGGCTACGGGCTGGACTACGCGGAGAAGTACCGCAACCTGCCGTTCATCGGCACGTTGGCTCCGCATGTCTACACGTAACTGTCTGTGCGGCATTTCCGACATTGCACGCAGGGACCGGGAACATCGCTCTACCTGACGTACGTTGGTAGGGCAAGGCCGGTCTAGCGGGCGGTGCCACCGCGCGTTGTCCGGTGTACCTTCTGACGACGGGAGGGTGACCACGTGGTCCCCTTCGGGTAGTCAGTAGTCGCGGTGTCGGATGCCGCGGCCCCGGGCCCTGCCCGGGGTTTCCAGGCCATGGTCAGGAAGGGACGGGCCCGCAAGGGGTTCCGCATCGGATGGATCTCAAGCGATTTACACGTGGGCCACTGCTGTGGATCCTGGGCATCGTCGTGCTGCTCCTGCTCGTCACCCAGCTGTGGAGCGGTGGTGGCAACTTCAAGCAGGCCGACACGTCCACGGTCCTCGAGCAGATCCGCACCGGCAACGTCAGCAACGCGAAGATTGTTGACAAGGACCAGCGGATCGAGCTGACCCTCCACAACAAGATCACCGTCAAGTCGGGCGACGCCCCGACCAACATGATCCAGTCTGACTGGGTCACCGGCTACGGCCCGACGCTCACCGAAGAGCTGAACAAGCAGGTGGGCGCCGGAAAGACCAAGAGCTTCACCACCGAGGTGCCGCAGGAGAACTTCCTCGTCGGCCTCCTGGTGAGCTTCCTGCCGATCGTCATCATCGTGCTGATCTTCCTGTTCATCATGAACCAGATGCAGGGCGGCGGCTCCCGGGTGATGAGCTTCGGCAAGTCGAAGGCCAAGCTGATCACCAAGGACACCCCCAAGACGACGTTCGCCGACGTCGCGGGCGCCGACGAGGCCATCGAGGAGCTCCAGGAGATCAAGGAGTTCCTGCAGGCCCCGGCCAAGTTCCAGGCGATCGGCGCGAAGATCCCGAAGGGCGTGCTCCTGTACGGCCCGCCCGGCACCGGCAAGACCCTGCTGGCCCGTGCGGTGGCCGGTGAGGCCGGAGTGCCCTTCTACTCGATCTCCGGTTCCGACTTCGTCGAGATGTTCGTCGGCGTCGGCGCGTCCCGCGTGCGCGACCTGTTCGAGCAGGCGAAGGCCAACGCCCCGGCGATCATCTTCATCGACGAGATCGACGCCGTCGGCCGCCACCGCGGCGCCGGTCTGGGCGGCGGTCACGACGAGCGCGAGCAGACGCTGAACCAGTTGCTCGTCGAGATGGACGGCTTCGACGTCAAGGGCGGCGTGATCCTCATCGCCGCGACGAACCGGCCCGACATCCTCGACCCGGCGCTCCTGCGCCCCGGCCGTTTCGACCGGCAGGTCACCGTCGACCGTCCCGACCTGGAGGGCCGCAAGGGCATCCTCAAGGTCCACGGCCGCGGCAAGCCGTTCGCGCCGGAGGTCGACCTGGACGTCATCGCCCGCCGTACCCCCGGATTCACCGGTGCGGACCTCGCGAACGTGATCAACGAGGCGGCGCTGCTCACCGCGCGCGGCGACCAGAAGCTGATCTCGATGGACACCCTTGAGGAGGCCATCGACCGCGTCATGGCAGGACCCGAGCGCAAGACGCGGGTCATGTCCGACAAGGAGAAGAAGATGATCGCCTACCACGAGGGCGGTCACGCGCTCGTGGCGCACGCGTTGCCCAACAGCGACCCCGTGCACAAGATCACGATCCTCTCCCGCGGCCGCGCGCTCGGCTACACGATGACGCTGCCGATGGAGGACAAGTTCCTCGCCACCCGCTCGGAGATGATGGACCAGCTCGCGATGCTGCTCGGCGGCCGCGCGGCGGAGGAGCTCGTCTTCCACGAGCCCACCACCGGCGCCTCCAACGACATCGAGAAGGCCACCGCCGTGGCCCGCCGCATGGTCACCGAGTACGGCATGAGCGAGCAGCTCGGGGCACGCAAGTTCGGCAGCGGTCAGGCCGAGGTGTTCCTGGGCCGCGAGATGGGCCACGAGCGCGACTACTCCGAGAAGATCGCCTCCACGATCGACGAGGAAGTCCGCCGGATGATCGAGACGGCGCACGACCAGGCGTGGGACATCCTGGTCGAGTACCGCGAGGTGCTCGACAACCTGGTGCTCGAACTCATGGAGAAGGAGACACTCTCCCGCCAGCAGGTGGTGGAGATCTTCTCGTCCGTGGTCGTCAAGGAGCACCGCCCGTCCTACGCGGGCTACGGCAAGCGGCTCCCGTCGGACCTGCCGCCCATCCTGACGCCGAAGGAGCAGTCGGCCAACGGCTCGCTCACCGCGGGGCACCAAGACGCCCTGCCGTCCGGGGACAGTGCGTGAACGTAGATCAACCAAGGATCGAGAAGGCCGTCCGGGAGATCCTCATCGCCATCGGTGAGGACCCCGACCGTGACGGCCTCCTCGACACCCCCTCCCGGGTCGCCCGTGCGTACGCGGAACAGTTCTCCGGCCTGCGCCAGCAGCCGGAGGACGTCCTCACCAAGGTCTTCGACGTCGACCACGACGAGATGATCCTCGTGCGCGACATCGAGGTGTACTCCACCTGCGAACACCACCTCGTCCCCTTCCACGGCGTGGCCCACGTCGGCTACATCCCCAACGAAAAAGGCCAGGTCACCGGCCTGTCCAAGCTGGCCCGCCTGGTCGACGTCTACGCCCGCCGCCCGCAGGTCCAGGAACGCATGACCTCCCAGATCGCCGACGCGCTGATGCGCGTACTGGAGCCGCGCGGCGTCATCGTGGTGATCGAGGCCGAACACCTGTGCATGACGATGCGGGGCGTGCGCAAGCCAGGCGCCAAAACCCTCACCAGCGCGGTCCGCGGCGACTTCCGCACCAGCGACAAAACCCGCGCCGAGGCGATGAGCCTGATAATCGGCCGCTAGGGGCTCTTCCAACAAGCAAAATCATGCCTTGCGGTTACGGCCAGCCCAGGTAACCCCACCCGCCGCACCCATAGCGCGCTTGCGGTGGGTGCACCACGCTTTGGGGTTACGGCAAGCCCAGGTACCCCCACCCGCCGCACCCCTTCCCGCCCTTCCAGGGAAACGCTCGTCCACCTCACGGGTGTCCCGCCGTTACGTCCGCCCGGTTGGCCGGGCACGCGACCCCACCCCGGCCACCGCACATCGGCGCCGACTCCGCCGGTGCCGCCTCCCACCGCACCGGCGCCTCGGGAGTACCTCCCCGCTACCGCCCGGCCCCACCGCCCCACCCACATGGTGTGTTTGCCTGCGTGGTGTGTGGTTTCCTTCCACGCTATGCGGCTGGATGCGCGCGAGCGGGGGAGGGACTCCCCGAGGCGCCGCGGCGGCGGGGAGTGGTGCGGGCGGGTTCGGCGCCGATGCGCGGTGGCGAGCGCGGGGTCGCGTGCCCTGCCCAGGGGGCGGGCGTCACGGCGAGGTACCCGTGAGGTGGACGACCGTTTCCCTGGAAGGGCGGGAAGGGGTGCGGCGGGTGGGGGTACCTGGGCTTGCCGTAACCCCAAAGCGTGGTTCACCCACCGCAAGCGCGCTATGGGTGCGGCGGGTGGGGGTACCTGGGCTTGCCGTAACCCCAAAGCGTGGTGCACCCACCGCAAGCGTGATGCACCCACGCTATGGGCGGCGAGCGCGCCATCCTTTGGAGAGTGGGGGCGTTACGCTGGCGGGGCTGTGGTGGATATACACGTGATCCTGCGACGCGCCACTGAGAGTTGAGAGCGGTGGGGAAAGTGCCACCCACGACATCGAGAGCGAACCACCACCGCCTAGGCTTGGGGGCATGATGAGGGTGCCGGGACTGCCTGCCGAGGATCGGTGCCTCGTCATGGGTGTGGTCAACGTCACGCCCGACTCCTTCTCCGACGGCGGGTTGTGGTTCGACGAGGCGGCGGCGATCCGGCACGGGCTTGAGCTTGTGACCGAGGGTGCCGACATCGTCGATGTGGGTGGGGAGTCCACGCGGCCGGGTGCCGCGCGGGTGGGGCTGGATGAAGAGCTGGCCAGGGTGGTGCCGGTGATTCGGGCGCTGGCCGGTGAGGGTGTCGCGGTCAGCGTGGACACCATGCGGGCCGAGGTCGCCAAGGCGGCCGTCGAGGCGGGCGCGCGGCTGGTCAACGACGTGAGCGGCGGGCTGGCCGATCCGGACATGCCGCAGGTCGTGGCCGCCACCGGTGTGCCGTATGTGGTCATGCACTGGCGTGGCCACTCGCACGACATGGACAATCGGGCCGTTTACGAGGACGTGGTCACCGAGGTGGGTGAAGAGCTGGCCAAGCGGGTCGACTACGTGCTGGCCGAGGGCGTTTCCACGGAGCAGGTGGTGCTTGATCCCGGGCTGGGGTTCGCGAAGAACGCCGAGCACAGCTGGGCGGTTCTGGCGGGTATCGAACGGCTGGCGGAGCTGGGGTTCCCGCTGCTGGTCGGGGCGTCGCGCAAACGGTTCCTCGGGCGGCTGCTGGCCGGCGCCGACGGTACGCCGCGGCCGTTCAGCGGGAGCGACGACGCCACTCTGGCGGTGACGGCGCTGGCCGCGCGGGCGGGCGCGTGGTGCGTGCGGGTGCACGAGGTAGGGCCCAACGCGGACGCCGTGCGTGTGGCCGCCGCATGGAAGAGAGCCGAAGGATGAGCGTCGACACCGCGGCCATCGAGACGGTCAACCAGGCCTTCTATACCGCCATAGAGAACGCCGATCTCGACAAGATGACCGAGATCTGGGCCGAGGACACGATCAGCGATCAGGTGAGCTGTGTTCATCCTGGCTGGTCGCTGCTGGCCGGGCGCTCAGAGGTGCTGCGGTCCTGGGCGTTGATCATGGCGAACACCACCTACATCCAGTTCGTGCTCACGGACGTGAGCACCGTCGTGCTGGGCGACGTGGCGGTCCTGACCTGCGTGGAGAACATCCTGACCGCCGGCGAGGAAGGCGAGGCCAGCTTCGCCGCCGGGAAGGTCGTGGCGAGCAACGTCTACATCCGTACGCCGCAGGGCTGGCGGTTGTGGATGCACCACGGCTCACCGGTGCTGCAGGGCGAGGACGATGAGGAAGAGGGCGAGCTTGACCGCTGACCGCATCACGCTGAAGGGTCTGCGCGCCCGTGGCCGCCACGGGGTGCTGCCCGCGGAGCGCGAGCTGGGCCAGGAGTTCGTGGTCGACGCGACGTTGTTCCTCGACACCGCCCCGGCGGCGGCGGGCGACGACCTCAGGCTGACCGTCCATTACGGCGAGCTGGCCGAGGCGCTGGTCAAGGTCGTCGAGGGCGAGCCGGTCGAGCTGATCGAGACGCTGGCCCAGCGGCTGGCCGACGTCTGCCTGGCTTCCGAGCTGGTGACGCGGGCCGAGGTGAGCGTGCACAAGCCGGCGGCGCCGATCCCGCTGCCCTTCGACGACGTCGTGGTCACGATCGAACGGAGCCGGCCATGAAAGTGGTTCTCGCGCTGGGCAGCAATCTCGGGCAGCGTTTCCAGACGTTGCAGGGCGCGGTCGACACGCTGTTCGACGCGCCGGGGCTGGAGTTCGTGGCCGCCTCGCCGGTGTACGAGACCGATCCGGTGGGCGGGCCGGAGGGGCAGAAGCCGTACCTGAACGCGGTGATCGTCGCGGAGGCGAAGTTGCAGCCGCAGATGCTGCTGGACCGGGCGCAGAGCGTGGAGAACGCCTTCGGCCGGGTGCGGGAGGAGCGGTGGGGCGCCCGCACGCTCGACGTGGACCTGCTCGTGGTCGGCGAGGTGATCAGCGACGACCCCGAGTTGACGCTGCCGCATCCGCGGGCGCACGAGCGGGCGTTCGTGCTGGTGCCGTGGGCTCAGGTGGATCCCGACGGTGAGATTCCCGGGCGGGGGCGGGTGGCCGATCTGCTGGCCGGGCTCGACCGGGCCGGGGTGTGGCTGCGCGAGGACCTGAAGCTGCAGGGGCCGGCTTGAGGCCCACCAAACCCGGCGTGCTCGTCGGGATCGTCGTCGTGCTGGCCCTGCTCACCTGGATTCTGGTGCGGCAGGTCTACTCCGACCTGCCGGTGATTCCGTGGACCGCGATTCCGACCGTGCTGCTGCTGGCCGTCGGAGAGGCGTACAGCGCGTGGATGACTCGGGCGCGCATCGCCCGCAAGCCGGGCACCAAGCCGGTGGAGCCGCTGGCGGTGGCCCGTCTGGCCGCTCTGGCCAAGGCTTCGGCGTACGTGGGGGCGGTGTTCGCCGGGATCTTCGCCGGGTTCTCGCTGCACACCATGTCGATGCTGACCAGGCAGACGCCGCGGGTGGAGTTCTTCGTCGCGACGGGCTCGTTCCTGGCCTTCGTCGTGCTGATCGGTGCCGCCCTCTTCCTCGAACACTCCTGCCGCATCCCCAAGGACCCGGAAGCGGAACGTCAGAGCCCGAGGTAGCTGGTCATGCCTGCGAGCGGTCGAGCAGGTGAAGGGCTCGCCGGATGACGTCCTCGGCGGTTTCGCCCTCGCCCATGGCCGCCTTGATGATGCGCTCGTCCTCGGCCGTGGCGGGGAAGTCGATGGTCGTCATTCCTCCAGGCTACGGTGTTGGTCCGGCGTTTGCTGGACGGTGCGGCGTTTGCGGCCGAACAGGTAGATGACCGGAAGGGTGCAGATCAGGGGCCCGAGGATGGCCAGGGGGCGTTCCAGCCACCACGTGAAGTCCGGGGGGATGGTGCCGCCGAGTGTGCCGAACAACCACCACCCGAGCCCCAGCGCGATCGCCATCCCGGTCGTGTGGAACAGGAACAGCGGCAGCGCGAACCGGTTGATGGTGTCGTTGACCCGCTTCCATCCGGGCTTCTCCAGCACCCGCTCCATGGCCGGGCGCAGCACCTCGACCAGGCCGATCTGGAAGATGAGCAGGGCGACGATGACGAAGGTCGGCGGCGCCATGTTGGACCACTTCTCACCGGGTACGCCGACCATGGACCCCGGGTAGATGCCCGAGTACACCAGCCCGATCAGCATGAACAGGCCGGTCCAGAGCACGCCGATGTCGTAGCGGCGGGGCAGCGCGACCACGCGGTCGTAGAAGAAGCCGGCCTGGTGCGCCAGCCCCCACACGATGATCATGTTGAACCAGCCGGCCCACTCCAGGTGGTAGCGGAACCGGAGTACGTCGACGACCAGCGCCGCGCCGCCCAGCCAGATGAGGGCGAGCACGTCGTATCGCCGGTGCAGCCACAGCGCGACCGGCAGCAGCGCGATCAGCGTCAGGTAGACCCCGATGAACCACAGCGGGCTCAGGACCAGCAGCACGACCCGCCACGTCCAGGGCGGGGCGTCGAACACCGTGGTGGCGACGGTTCCGATGGCGATCCACGCCGCCGACAGCCCGAGCGCGGGCAGCGCGAGCGCCCGCAGCCGCCGCCAGACGAAGGCGCCGATGCCGACGCCGCGCTCGCACGCCCGGTTCCAGGACAGCAGGTGGACGTGCCCCCCGACGTAGAAGAACAGCGGCAGCACCTGCAGCAACCAGGTGAGGATCCACAGCCCGGTGGTGAAGCCGAGCGGGCTGGTCGGCGAGGGCCCGTCCGGCGTCCATTGCAGGATCGTGAACGCCCAGTGCCACACCACGACGACGATCAGGCTCAGAGCACGTAGCCAGTCGACGTATTTATCGCGTTTCACTTGTCGATGTCACCCACGACGAAGAACATGGATCCCAAGATCGCCACCATGTCGGCCACCAGGTGCCCCGGCAGGATCTCGCGCAGCACCTGGATGTTGCTGAAGGAGGCGGAGCGCAGCTTCATCCGCCACGGCGTCTTGTCCCCCTTGGAGACCAGGTAGTAGCCGTTGATGCCGAGCGGGTTCTCGGTCCAGGCGTAGGTGTGTCCCTCGGGCACCTTCAGCACCTTGGGCAGGCGCTGGTTGATCGGGCCCGGCGGCAGGGAGCGCAGCTTGTCGACGCAGGCCTCGGCCAGATCGAGGGAGACCTTCACCTGGTCAAGCAGGACCTCGAAGCGGGCGTAGGAGTCGCCCGCGGTCCGCGTGACGACCTTGACCGGCAGCTCGGGGTAGGCCAGGTACGGCTGGTCGCGGCGCAGGTCGATGTCGACACCGGCGGCTCGGGCTATGGGGCCGCTCACGCCGTACTGCATGATCGTGTCGCGGTCGAGGACGCCGACGCCCTTGGTGCGCGCGAGGAAGATGTCGTTGTGCAGGATGAGGCCCTCGATGTCGGGGACCTTGCGGCGGGTCATCGCGACGGTCTCGGCCACGCGGTCCAGCCAGCCGAGCGGCAGTTCTTCCTTGAGCCCGCCGACGCGGTTGAACATGTAGTGCATGCGCCCGCCGGAGATCTCCTCCATGACGGCCTGGATGCGCTCGCGCTCCTCGAAGGCGTAGAAGAGCGGCGTGATCGCGCCCAGCTCCAGCGGGTAGGAGCCGAGGAACATCAGGTGGTTGAGCACCCGGTTGAGCTCGGCCAGCAGCGTACGCGCCCAGACCGCCCTGACCGGGACCTCCATGCCCAGCATGCGCTCGGCGGCCAGCACCACGCCGAGCTCGTTGGCGAACCCGGACAGCCAGTCGTGCCGGTTGGCCAGCATGATGATCTGCCGGTAGTCGCGGACCTCGAACAGTTTCTCCGCGCCCCGGTGCATGTAGCCGATGATGGGCTCGGCGCTGGAGATCCGCTCGCCGTCGAGCGTGAGCCGCAGCCTGAGCACGCCGTGGGTGGAGGGGTGCTGGGGGCCGATGTTGAGGACCATGTCCTCTGTGGCCAGTTCCTTCGCCCCTGCGCCGATCCCGATGATGCGCTCGGTCATTTCCCCATGCTCCCATCGGCCTCGCGCGCGATCTACTGTGCGGTCCTTTCATTCTGTACGGCGCGCCCAGGCGTAACGGGCCGTTCAAGAGACGGTATGGGGAGGAGTCGCAGGTCAGAGTGGTGGGGGACAATTACCACAACGGGGGGAGAAACCACCATGAAGCTAGCTTTCGACCTAGCTGCCCTGATCTCGCGAGTGACCATCGGCGTGATCTTCGTGGCCCACGGGTGGCAGAAATGGCAGAACGGACTGGGACCGACGTCACAGATGTTCACCCAGTCCGGCGTGCCCCAACCCGAGCTCGCGGCCGGTTTCACGACCGTGGCCGAGCTCGTGGGCGGCAGCTTCCTGATCATCGGACTGCTGACCCGCCTGGCCGCGCTGGCCCTGCTGTGCGTCAGCCTGGGCGCGATCATCTTCGTCCACGGTAAGAACGGCATCTTCGTCACCGACATGGGCTGGGAACTCGTCGGCGCGCTGGGCGCGGCCTGCCTGCTCCTGCTGGCCGCCGGGGCAGGCCGGATCAGCGTCGACAGCATCGCCCGCACGATCCTGAGCAGGCGCGCGGCCGACCAGACGCTGCCGGAGTCGACCGGGAGCGGCGCGACGACCACGACCATGCCCACGAACGTCCGCACCGTGCGGGAACCGCGCACCGAGCCGGAACAGCCCGGCAACGGGACGCAGCCACCCACCCAGCCGAACCCGCCCACCCAGACGCAGGCGCCCGGCAACGGGACGGAGTCGCGCGCCGACGTGCCGCGCCAGCCCACTCCGCCACCCGCCACGAGCAGCGGCGCGGCCCTGAGCGACGACGACATGAAGGCGCTCGACGCGCTGATGTCCGACGACCAGCCGAGGAAGAACCCGCCCGAGTGACGCCTAACGGGCGGCGAGGTTGACGGCAGAGAGGTCCCGCAGTGCGGTGATGAGCCGGTCGATGTGCTCGTCGGTGGTGCCGATGCCGATCGAGGCGCGCACCGCGGAAGCCGTCCCGTCCTCACAACCGCCGTCGGCGGTGCCCAGCAGATGCCGCACGAACGGGTGCGCGCAGAACTTGCCGTCGCGCACGCCGATCCCGTACTCGCCGGACAGCGCCTCGGCGACCTCGCGCGCGCTGTAGCCGTCCACGATGAAGGAGACGATGCCCACCCGCGGGTGGTCGGGACCCCACAGCGACAGCTCCCGCACGCCCTCGATCGAGGCCAGGCCGTCGCGCAGCCGCGCGATCAGCCGCTCCTCCTCGATGACCAGCGGCGCCCAGCCGGTCGCGCTCAGCGCGTCGCACGCCGCCGCCAGCGCGATCGCGCCGATCACGTTCGGGGTGCCGGCCTCGTGCCGGGGCTCGGGGTCGTCATGCCACTCGGTGGACTCCTCGTCCGCGCCGACCGACTTCACCGCGCCGCCACCCTTGAGGTACGGCTCGCCGCTCGCCAGCCAGTCACGGCGCCCGATCAGCACACCGGCGCCGAAGGGCGCGTACAGCTTGTGGCCGGAGAAGACGACGTAGTCCAGGTCCAGGGCGGTCAGGTTGAGCTGGCGGTGCGGGACGAGCTGGGCGGCGTCGACCAGGATGCGGGCGCCGTGCCGGTGGGCGATGTGCGCGAGGGCGGCGATGGGCCACAGCTCGCCGGTGACGTTGGAGGCGGCGGTGACGACGAGCAGCTTGGGGCCGGAGATGGCGGCGAGGGCCTCGTCGGCCTGGCGGACGGCTTCGCCGGGGAAGGCGGGCGGCGCCAGCCGTACCGTCTTGTTCCAGGGGAGCAGCGAGGCGTGGTGCTCGCTGTCGAAGACCACGGTGGTGGTGCCCGCGGGCAGGACGCCGGCCAGCAGGTTCGTGGCGTCGGTGGTGTTGCGGGTGAAGATGACCGCGTCGTCGGGGCGGGCGCCGGCGAAGGCGCGGACGGTGTGGCGGGCCTGCTCGTAGCGGGCGGTGGTGAGCTGGGAGGCGTAGCCGGCGCCGCGGTGCACGCTGGAGTAGGCCGGGAGCGCGGCGGTGACGGCGGCGCTGACCGGCTCCAGACAGGGGGCGCTGGCGGCGTAGTCGAGGTTGGCGTAACCGACCAGCTTGCCGCCCTTGACCGGGACCTCCAGGTCGGCGCCGAGCACGGCCGGGACGGCACGGGCCTCGCCGTGCTGGGGCTGCTGCGACTGGGTCTGGGCGGGGACGGAGCTGAAGATGGTCAGCGTGGACACGGCAAGTCTCCTGGGGTCGTCGGGACCCCTGGAATCGCCACGGAGCCCGCGCTTGCCCGCCACACCTCGTGACGGACCAGGTCCTCACCCGGGGCACCCCGCCGCGGACGCGAGGGTTGCCGGCCAGCTAGCCGGGGCTTGTCGCTGGCACTCATGACCTACACGCAGCACTATAAGC
Organism: Nonomuraea sp. NPDC059023; assembly: GCF_042740095.1. NCBI lineage: Bacteria > Bacillati > Actinomycetota > Actinomycetes > Streptosporangiales > Streptosporangiaceae > Nonomuraea > Nonomuraea sp. NPDC059023. The sequence continues at coordinate 67,324 of NZ_JBHYIO010000044.1, forward strand.
GACACCCGGCCATAAATAGCAACCCCTTAACGCTGCGACCCGTCGTTGACCACCTCTCTGGGGTGGATCATCCCAGGCCAGCGACATATCCGAACTACTAAGGGGGATCGTGAACTTCTGCGGGGGTTAGGTCGTTGGTACCGGGAGATAGTTCCCGACAACGGAGGTGCGGAGATGTGGGACTGGGTAAGCAACCCGGAGATCTGGATCGGGTTCTTCACCCTGGTCGCCCTGGAGATCGTCCTGGGAATCGACAACATCATCTTCATCTCGATCCTCGCCGGGAAACTCCCTGAGCACCAGCGCGACCGGGCCCGGGTGCTCGGACTGGCCGCCGCGCTCATCAGCCGACTGCTCCTGCTGCTCGCCCTGTCCTGGGTGGTCAGGCTGACCGAGCCCTTGTTCGCCGTCTTCGGCCATGACATATCCGGCCGTGACCTGATTCTCATCCTCGGCGGCCTGTTCCTGCTGGCCAAGAGCGTCACCGAGATCGGCCACAGCATGGAGCTGAAGGGCGACAACGGCAAGCCGCGCAAGGCCGCCTCGTTCGCCTCGGTGATCATCCAGATCATGATCCTGGACATCGTCTTCTCGCTCGACTCGGTCATCACCGCGGTCGGCATGGTGAACGAGTTGGGTGTCATGGTCGCGGCGGTGATTGTGTCGGTGCTGGTCATGCTGTTCGCCTCCGGCCCGATCAGCCGCTTCGTGGACAAGCACCCGAGCATCAAGATGCTGGCCCTGTCCTTCCTGGTGCTGATCGGCGTGGTGCTTCTCGCGGAGGGCTTCGGCCAGCACATCTCCAAGGGCTACATCTACTTCGCGATGGCCTTCTCGGTCATCGTCGAACTGCTCAACATCAGGATGCGCAGCAGGCAGGCCAAGCGGTCCGAGCAGGAGAACGCCAAGGACGGCAGCTCGTAGGATGAAGCGGTGCGCTTTGACCCGTGGAATCCGGATTTCGTAGCCCATCCGTACGACGTCTACGCCGAGCTGAGGCGGGCTGAGCCGGTCAGCTTCTTCGAGCCGACCGGCCAGTACCTGGTCTCGCGGTACGCCGACGTCAACGCGCTACTGCGTGATCGCCGGCTCGGCCGTTCCTACCTGCACGTCGCCGAGCACGAGGAGTTCGGGCAGGAGGCGCCGCCGGACTTCCAGGAGCCGTTCTGGCGGGTGGTCAACGCGAGCATGCTCGACGTGGAGCCCCCCGTCCACACGCGGCTGCGCCGCCTGGTCTCCAAGGCGTTCACGCCGAGGATGGTCGAGTCGCTACGGCCGCGCGTACGGGCGATCGCGGGCGGGCTGGTGGACGCCTTCGTGGCCAAGGGCGGCGGCGACCTGCTCGCCGAGGTGGCCGAGCCGCTGCCGGTGACGGTGATCGCCGAGATGCTCGGCATTCCCGACGCCGACCGGCACCTGCTGCGCCCCTGGTCGGCCGACATCTGCCTCATGTACGAGCTGAACCCGTCGCCGCAGGCCCAGCACACGGCGGTCCGCGCGGCGGCCGAGTTCGCCGACTACCTGAAGGACCTGGCCCGCGAGCGCAGGCGGCAGCCCGGCGAGGATCTCGTCAGCGCGCTGGCCCAGATCGAGGAGCTGACCGAGGACGAGCTGGTCGGCACCTGCGTGCTGCTGCTCAACGCCGGTCACGAGGCCACCGTGAACGTCACCGGCAACGGCTGGTGGTCGCTGTTCAGGAACCCGGCCGAGCTGGAACGGCTGCGCGCCGACCGCTCCCTGCTCCCGACGGCGATCGAGGAGCTGATGCGCTGGGACACGCCGCTGCAGATGTTCGAGCGCTGGGTTCTGGAGGACATCGAGGTGGAGGGCGTGGCGATCCCGAAGGGTGTGGAGGTGGCGCTGCTGTTCGGCTCCGCCAACCGCGATCCCGACGTCTTCGCCGACCCCGACCGCCTGGACGTGGGCCGCGCCGACAACCCGCACATCTCCTTCGGCGCCGGCATCCACTTCTGCCTGGGCGCGCCGCTGGCCAGGATCGAGCTCATGGAGTCCTTCGGCGCCCTGCTGGAGAAGGCGCCGAACCTGGAGCTGGTCCGCGAGCCGGTGTGGAAGCCCGGCTACGTCATCCGCGGCCTGGAGTCGCTGGAGGTCACGACCGGCTGATCGCCCGGTCGCCGCCGAACATCCCGGCCGGGTCGTGCCGCTGTTTGACCTCCGCCAGCCGCCGCAGGTGCTCGGGGGTGAAGGCCCGCGCCGCCTGCTCCGGCACGCCCATGAAGTTGAGCGGCACGAACCCGGTCGCGCTGCCCGCCAGCGCGGCCGAGAACCGGTCGCCGAAAGCCGCCACCTCGGCCGCGGCCCGCTCGTCCGGCACCATGCTGACGGCCCCGACGGCGAAGTCGCCCTGCCAGTAGCCAAGCCCGGCGTCGTCCGCGTGCGGGAGCCCGGCCACATGCCTGACCAGGATGAAGGCGTACGGCTCCGCCCCGCGCGGCGCCACCTCCACCAGGTAGTCGATCACCGCGTCGGACAGCTCCGTCACCATCTCGCCCCGCATCGTGTAGGGCAGCGGGTCGACCGGATCCCGGGTCACCGCGTCGATCTCGGTGAACGGCAGCGGCCCGGCCATGTCCACCACCAGGCCGGGCACCGCCCGCATCGGCGCGACCAGGTCCTCGGCGCTGGAGCCGGTGGCGCACAGGCACACGCGCACGTACGAGCGGCCGCGCATCGGCTCGGGCACGAAGGGCGCGTCCGGCAGATGGAGCGTCCCGGCGGCCGAGGTGATCGAGGCCGGCAGGTCCGCGGTCCACTCGCGGTAGGCGGTCAGCACCTGCCGGGTCAGCTCGACCGGCCAGTACAGGCCGCCGCCGTAGATCCGCGGTTCGGGGACGAGCTTGATCCGCAGCGCGGTGACCGCGCCGAGGTTCGGTCCGCCGCCGCGCAGCGCCCACATGAGGTCCGGCTCGCCGGCGTCGTCGAGCCACCGCAGGTTCCCGTCGGCGGTGACGATCTGGGCGGCGGTGATGGCGTCGCAGGCCAGGCCGTACTGGCGGGACAGGAAGCCGAGCCCGCCGCCGAGGCTGTTGCCGACGACGCCGACGTGGGTGCTGGATCCGGTCAGCGGCACCAGGCCGTGGGGGTGGGCGGCGGCGATGACGTCCTTCCACGTGGCGCCGGCGCCGACCGTGGCGGTGCCGGCGGCCGGGTCGATCTCGACGCCGGTCAGCTCGGAGGTGATGATGAGCAGGTCGCCGGTCGTGGCCGGGCGCAGCGCGCCGTGGCCGGTGTTCTGCACGCGGACGCGTAGATCGTGCGCGGCGGCGTAGCGGACCGCCTCCCGGACGTGCTCGGGCGATGTGGCCAGCACGGTGAGGGAGGGTTCGTGGGTGACGGCGAGGTTCCAGGGGGTGGGAGCCGCGCGGAGCAGACCACTGGGCAGATCCATGAGGGTAATCGTCTCATGGCGGAGAGTGATCACGCATGCTGCTGGAGCCAGCCGAAGCCGCCCAGGCCGCGCGGGTCGATCAGCTCGCCCTCCTCGGAGGCGCGCGCCAGCGCGCGCAGGTACCCGCGGGGGTCGGTGTGGGCCAGGTCGAGGGGCGGGCGGGCGGCGGTGATGCCGAGGGCGCGCAGGGTGTCGCGCTGTGTGGACAACGTTGTGGATATCGCGCCGGCCCGCTCACCGGCGGCGGCACACGAGTCGAGTGCCACGTGTGCGGTGATGTCGCAGGTCCCGTCTGGTATGGGCGGGACGACCGAACCGTCGCGGTATCCGGTGAGCGTTCCGCAGGGCGGCCGGTTATCCACAGGGTGTGAATAGTCGACGGCCACCGCCAGGCCGCGGGCCAGCCGTACGATGACCGCCGCCCACGCGGCGTCACGGGCGCGGCCGATCTCCGCGCGGGCGCCGACGCACGCCAGGGGCCACCAGCGGGCGAGCCACTCCTCGTCGGCGGGGTGCGGTGGCTCGCCGAGGCGCTCCTCGCCGGTCTCGGTGTCGACCATGACCAGCCGGGGGCCCTCGGCGGTGTGCTCGGCCACGTCGAGCGGGATGTTGTCGAGCCACTCGTTGGCGATCGCCAGGCCGGTGATGCCGCCGGGGATGGTCTGCGACCAGGCGATGCGCTCGGGCAGCTGGGACGGCCTGGCGGAGAGGTCGACGGCGGTGACGTTCAGGCGTACGGCCAGCTCGGGCGGTGCGGCCGCGAGCACGCGGCTGACCAGGACCCCCTCCCCGGCGCCGACGTCGACGAAGTCGAGTCGCTCCGGGTGGCCGAGCTCGGCGTCGACCCGGAGAAGGAGCGTGAGCGCCGCGTCGGCGAACGCGGCCCCGGCGCTGACCGAGGTGCGAAAGTGGCCGGAAGGGCGTTCGCGCAGGTAGAAACCCCTGTCGCCATAGAGTGCGCGCTCCATCGCGGCACGCCAGGTGAGCCACATTCCTGGACTATCTCATGACCAGGCGCCGACACGCACAGTGATGTCATGACTACTTATTGTGGCGAGATTGCGCTATCGTTACTCATGGTCACCGGCGATCGTCCCGGCCCGCCCCCCAGCGGGCTCGGTCCGGTCCCGCCGGTCGGCCGAGTAAGTAGCTGAAGCGGCCACCCGGGGTCGCGTCATCGAGAGGAGCCCCCCAAATGCTCAAGAAGACCTTCGTCGCGGCCGGCGCCTTCGCCATGCTGGCCCTGGCCACCCCAGCCCAGGCCGACCTCGTCACCTCCGGTAACAACGGCGTGCTCTCCGGCAACCAGGTGTTCGCCCCGGTCCGGATTCCGATCAACATCTGTGGCAACGCCGTCGCCGTGCTCGGCCAGGCGGTCGCCGGCTGCAAGGGCGGCGCGCACACCAGGTAGACGGACGGAGGGCTCGGACCGGTTATGGCAACCCGGCCCGAGCCCTTTTCGGCCGGCCAGTCGGCGGATGGCCGGTCGATGGTGCACTCCCAAGGGGGTAGCACATCGTCATTGCGGGCGTCGGGTCCACTATGGGCTCGGCGCCCGCTGCCATGCGATGAAAATCCCCTCTCCTCATCTCTCCCGACAGGGGGTGCACGTTTTGTATGCCCTTGTCGGATTTGTCGTTAACGCAACATGCGGTAAAAGCCCGGTCACCTGTGCATGGCAAGGCTCCAGTTACGCTGGTCGGCAGCGCCAACAGGGGACAGGGACAGGACGACATGGACGCAGGTGATCGCCCGGCACGGCTGGCCGTCGGCGTGGTCGGGGCGGGCAAAGTGGGCTCGGCACTCGGTGCCGCGCTGGCCCAGGCCGGCCATCGCATCGTGGCCGCCAGCGGGGTCTCCGACAGTTCCCAGCGCTGGGCTGCCGAGCGGCTCGGCGTCGCCACCTCCAGGCCCGAGGACGTGGTCGCGGCCGGCGAGCTGATCCTTCTCACGGTGCCCGACGACGCGTTGCCCGGCCTGGTCGGCGGTCTGGCCGCCACCGGCGCCGACCTGCGCGGCAAGCTGGTCGTCCACGCCAGCGGCGCCTACGGGCTGTCCGTGCTCGACCCGGCGGCGCGGGCTGGAGCGCTCCCGCTGGCGCTCCACCCGGTGATGACGTTCACCGGCCGTGACGACGACATCAACCGGCTGACCGGCATCTCCTACGGCGTCACCGCGCCCGACCCGCTGCGCCCGATCGCCGAGGCGCTGGTCATCGAGATGGGCGGCGAGCCGGTCTGGATCGCCGACGCCGACCGCGCGCTCTACCACGCCGCGCTCGCCGGGGCGGCCAACCACATGGTGACGCTGATCGCCGAGTCCTCGGAACTGCTGGAGGGCATCGGCGTCGAGCACCCCGGCCGCATGCTCGGGCCGCTGCTCGGCGCTGCGCTCGACAACGTGCTCAGGCTGGGCATCGCGGGGCTGACCGGGCCGGTCGTACGCGGCGACGCCGGAACGGTCCGCAAGCACGTGGACGCCCTCATCCTGGCCGCGCCCGAGGCCGCCGACGCCTACATCGCCCTGGCCCGGCTCACGGCCGACCGCGCGCTCGCGGCGGGTCTGCTCAAACCCGAGGAGGCGGAGAGGTTGCTCGACGCGCTGGGCGGCAACATATGGACCTGACAGGGACCGGACGGCCCTGATCGTGGCATAGGAGGCTGTGGCGTGGAGCTGATCGTCGCGCGCAATCGCGCTGACCTGGTCAAGGCTCGGGGAGAGGGCAGGGTCGCCCTGGTTCCGACCATGGGGGCGCTGCACGAGGGGCATCGGGCGCTCATCCGCGAGGCCAGGGCGCTGGCCCCCCGGGTGGTCGTCAGCATCTTCGTCAATCCCCTGCAGTTCGGCCCTTCCGAGGACTTCTCCCGTTACCCGCGCACCCTGGAGGCCGACCTCGACGTCTGCCGCGCGGAGGGCGTGCGCGTGGTCTTCACCCCGGCGGCCGAGGAGATCTACCATCCCGACCGGCAGGTGAGCGTCTCCTCGGGGCACATGGGCACGATCGTCGAGGGCGCGGTCCGCCCCGGGCACTTCGACGGCGTGCTGACCGTCGTGCTCAAGCTGTTCAACCTGGTGCAGCCCGACGTGGCCGTCTTCGGCCAGAAGGACGCCCAGCAACTGGCGATGATCCGGCGCATGGTGGCCGACCTCGACCTGCCGATCGAGATCGCCGGCATCCCCACGGTGCGCGAGCCCGACGGCCTGGCGATGTCCAGCCGCAACCGCTACCTGTCGCCGGACGAGCGGCGGACCGCCCTCGCGCTGTCGCGGGCCCTGTTCGCCGGCGCGGCCGAGTCCGTGGAGTCCAGGCCGGCGCGCATCAAGGCGGCGGCGCGGGCCGTGCTCGACGGGGCCGATCTGGCCCTCGACTACCTCGTGCTGGTCGACCCGGCCACGTTCGCCGAGGTCGGCGAGACGTACACGGGTGAGGCGGTCCTCGCCGTCGCCGCGAAGGTCGGCGGCACGCGGCTCATCGACAACGCCGTCCTGCGCCTGTCCTGAAAAGGTGCCACCCCGGCGATAGGTCACTCATCGGGAGGGGTTATCGTCATATTGACGAAATTCCCTCGATGAGGAGACCCCCATGAGTGGACCGGCGATCCCCCTGCGGCTCAGCGCGCCGGAGCCCGGCTGGACCCGCGAGGCCGACGTGGTCGTGGTGGGCTCGGGAGTGGCCGGGCTGACCGTGGCGTTGCGCCATGCCGAGCTACGGCCCGAGGCCAAGGTGCTCGTCGTCACCAAGGATGTGCTTGAGGAAGGTTCGACCCGGTTCGCGCAGGGCGGGATCGCGGCGGTGCTCGATCCCGGCGACAGCCCGGAGGAGCACCTGAACGACACGCTGATCGCCGGGGTCGGGCTGTGCGATCGGCGGGCCGTACGCGCTCTGGTGACCGAGGGGCCGCGGGCGCTGCGGCGGCTGATCGCGCGCGGCGCCAGGTTCGACCTGACCGACGGCGGCGAGCTGCAGCTCGGCCGCGAGGGCGGGCACCGGCGCGACCGGATCGTCCACGCGGGCGGCGACGCGACCGGCGCCGAGGTGCAGCGCGCGCTCGTCGCGGCGCTGCGCGAGCGCGGGATCGAGGTCATCGAGCACGCGCTCGTGCTCGACCTGCTCAAGGACGCCGCCGGGCGGGCCGCCGGGGTGACGCTGCACGTCATGGGCGAGGGCGCGAGCGACGGCGTCGGCGCGGTACGCGCGGGCGCCGTCGTGCTGGCCACGGGCGGCATGGGGCAGGTCTACCAGTCGACCACCAACCCGCTGGTCTCCACCGGGGACGGTGTGGCGCTGGCGCTGCGCGCCGGGGCGGTGGTGCGCGACCTGGAGTTCGTCCAGTTCCACCCGACCGTGCTCTGGCTCGGCGAGGACGCCACCGGCCAGCAGCCGCTGATCTCCGAGGCGGTCAGGGGCGAGGGCGCGTTCCTCGTGGACGAGCGCGGCACGCGCTTCATGGACGAGGTGCACGAGCTCGCCGACCTCGCCCCCCGCGACGTGGTCGCCAAGGCGATCATGCGCAGGGCCGGGCAGGTCTACCTCGACGGCCGCCACTTCGGCGAGGACAAGTGGCGCACCCGCTTCCCCACGATCCGCGCGCTCTGCCTGGAGCACGGCATCGACCCGGTCAAGGAGCTGATCCCGGTCGTGCCCGCCGCGCACTACGCCAGCGGCGGCGTCCGCACCGACCTGCACGGCCGCACCTCCATCCCCGGCCTGTACGCCTGCGGCGAGGTCGCCTGCACCGGCGTGCACGGCGCCAACCGCCTGGCCTCCAACTCGCTGCTGGAGGGGCTCGTCTTCGCCGAGCGCATCGCCCAGGACATCCAGCCCGCGGTACGGCCGGCGCCCACGGACCCCGAGACCCAGGAAGGCCTGTTCGACCCGCGCGTCCGCCCCAGGATCCAGGCCCACATGAGCAGGGGAGCGGGCGTGCTGCGCAGCCGCGAGTCGCTGGTCCTGACCGCGAAGGCGCTCGGCGACGCCCGCTGGACGCCGGTGCGGGTGCCGCCGTGCACCGAGGCGTGGGAGACGACGAACCTGCTCACGGTGGCGACCGTGCTGACCGCCACCGCCGTGGCCCGCGAGGAGACCAGGGGCTCGCACTGGCGCGAGGACTTCGGCGAGCGCGACGACGAGCGCTGGCTGGGACATCTGGACGTGCGACTGACCGAGGAAGGCTTGCAGATGACTTACACGCCGCACGGGCTCGCGCTGGACACCGGCGCGCCCGAGATCCAGGACGTGATCGACCGGGCGCTGGCCGAGGACCTCCAGGAGGCCGGTGACGTGACCAGCCTGGCCACGATCCCGGCCGGGCACCGGTCGGCCGGGGACGTGGTGGCCCGCGAGGACGGCGTGGTCGCGGGGCTGGCCGTGGCGGAGGCGGTCTTCCTGCGGCTGGGGGCGAGCCGTACGACGAGGCTGGTGGAGGACGGGCAGCGGGTCGCGGCGGGAGAGGTGCTGATGACGGTCGAGGGGCCCACGCGCGCCCTGCTCACGGCCGAGCGGACCGCGCTCAACCTGCTCACGCACCTGTCGGGCATCGCGACGCGGACCGGCGCCTGGGTCGCGGCGGTGGAGGGCACAGGGGCGCGGGTGCGCGACAGCCGTAAGACGTTGCCGGGGTTGCGGGCGCTGGAGAAGTACGCGGTGCGGGCCGGAGGCGGCGTCAACCACCGCATGTCGCTGTCGGACGCGGCGCTGATCAAGGACAATCACGTGGTCGCCGCCGGGGGAGCCGGGGCGGCGTTCAGGGCGGTCAGGGAGCGGTACCCGGATCTGCCGGTCGAGGTCGAGGTCGACACGCTGGAGCAGTTGCGGGAGGTGCTGGCCGAGGGGGCTGAGGTGGTCCTGCTGGACAACTTCACCGTCGAGGAGATGGCGCTCGCCGTACAAATCACGAAAAATCAGGCGAAGTTGGAGGCCAGTGGGGGACTGACCTTGGAAATGGCCCGTGATGTGGCTGAAACTGGCGTTGACTATCTTGCGGTGGGAGCGCTTACGCATTCCGCGCCGGCCCTGGACATCGCACTGGATCTACGGGGGTAATTGATGCTGCTCACGATCGACGTCGGCAACACGCACACCGTGCTCGGTCTCTTCGAAGGCGAAGAGGTGATCGAGCACTGGCGGCTGGCCACCGACGCCCGCCGCACCGCCGACGAGATCGCCGTCGTGCTCCAGGGGCTGCTCGGCCAGTCACCGCTGCTCAAGGGAGCCGACGTCAGCGGCATCGCGATCTGCTCGACCGTCCCGTCCGTGCTGAACGAGATGCGGGAGATGTGCCGCCGCTACTACGGCGACGTGACCGCGGTGATCGTGGAGCCGGGCATCCGCACCGGCGTGCCGGTCCGCATGGACAACCCCAAGGAGGTCGGCAGCGACCGGGTGGTGAACGCCCTGGCCGCCATCGACCAGTACGGCGGGCCGTGCGTCATCGTCGACTTCGGCACCGCCACGTCCTTCGACGCGGTCTCGGCCAAGGGCGAGTACGTGGGTGCGGTCACCGCGCCCGGCATCGAGATCTCCGTCGACGCGCTCGCCGCCGCCGGCGCCCAACTCCACAAGGTCGAACTGATCAGGCCGCGCTCGGTCATCGGCAAGAACACCGTCGAGGCGCTCCAGGCCGGCATCATCTACGGCTTCGCCGGCCAGGTCGACGGCATCGTCGAGCGGATGGTGGCGGAACTGGCCGACGACCCGGACGAGGTGACCGTGGTGGCCACAGGCGGACACGCGGCGCTGGTGGTGGGGGAGTCGCGCTCGATCGACGTGCACGAGCCCTGGCTGACCCTGATCGGCCTGCGGCTCATCTACAACCGCAACACGACGTGAGCGAGTGGCCCCCCGCTCGGGAATGGGGGGCCGCTCGCGGCTTGCGGGCGTCGTTACTCGGACTCGGCCGTGTACAGGTACTTCCACGAGCCGCACTTGGTCGGGTGGCTGCTGTGCGGGCCGATCTGGCAGACCTTGACGCGCAGGCTGAAGACGTCCTCCTCGGAGAAGGCGTACTTCTTGTAGCCGGGGTAGCCGCAGTACTTCTTCGTGTAGACCGTGGACCAGTCGTAGTCGAAGTCGCTGGCCTGGAACTTCACGTACGCGCACTTGCCACCCTGCTTGTAGGTGCGGGAGTCGAGGTCGTAGAGCCGGCCCTTCACGGAGACGGTGTTGGACTCCTGGTGCTCGTCCCACTCGACGCCGACCCAGCCGTGCGACTTGGCCTGGTAGTGCTTGGAGTAGACGGGTCCCCAGTACGAGCTGTAGTCGTAGCTCGACGTGCTGGCGGAGGCGGCGGTCGGCAGGCTGAGGGCGAGGGCGGAGGTGGCGGCAACGGCGAGGGCGCCGATCGCGATCTTCTTTATCATGGTCTCTCTCCTGGAACCCGGAGGTGCTGTGCTCCATTGGTAACGGAGAGTTCTTGCAGCGCCCCTGCAGGGAGCCGACGAGCCCTTGCAGTTCGCCATATCCCCTACCCTTTGTTCTTGTGAGCGACGAACTTCCCGAGCAGATGCGCATCCGGAGGGAGAAGCTCGACCGCCTCCGCAGCGAGGGCGTCGAGCCCTTCCCGGTCAACTTCCCCCGTACGGCGACCAACGCCGAGGTCAGGGAGAAATACCAGGGCCTGGAGCCGGACACCGCCACGGGAGACAGGGTCGCGATCGCCGGCCGGGTCATGCTCAACCGCGTCGGCGGCAAGCTGTGCTTCGCCACCCTGCGCGACGGCTCCGGCGACCTGCAGGTCATGGTCTCGCTCGACAAGGTCGGCGAGGAGTCGCTGGCCGCCTGGAAGAGCGACGTCGACCTCGGTGACCACGTCGGCGTCGAGGGCGAGGTCATCACCTCGCGCCGCGGCGAGCTGTCGATCCTGGCCGACTCCTGGCAGATCACCGCCAAGTGCCTGCGCCCGCTGCCCGAGAAGCACCTCGGCCTCACCGACCCCGAGGCCCGCGTCCGCCAGCGCTACGTCGACCTCATCGTCAACGACGAGGCCCGCAGGATGGCCCACCTGCGCAGCGCCACCGTCCGTGCCGCGCGCGACTTCTGGCACGAGGAGGGCTACCTCGAGGTCGAGACCCCGATGCTCCAGCCCATCCACGGCGGGGCGACGGCGCGGCCGTTCAAGACCCACATCAACGCCTACAACATGGAGCTCTACCTTCGCATCGCGATCGAGCTCTACCTCAAGCGGCTCGTGGTCGGCGGCATCGAGAAGGTCTTCGAGATCAACCGCAACTTCCGCAACGAGGGCGCGGACTCCACGCACAACCCCGAGTTCACCATGCTCGAGGCCTACGGCACCTACCTCGACTACCACGACATGGCCGACCTGACCCAGCGCATGTACCAGAAGTGCGTCGTGGCCGCGCTGGGCACGTCCGTGGTGGAGCACGACGGCGTCGAGGTTGACCTGGGCATCAAGGAGTGGCCGCGCATCACGCTCTACGGCTCGGTCTCCGACGCGCTGGGCGAGGAGATCACGACCGAGACCTCGCTTGAGCAGGTCCGGAAATATGCCGACAAGCGGGACATTCACTGGGACCCGAAGTGGGGCCAGGGCAAGCTCGTCCAGGAGATCTTCGAAGAGCTGGTCGAGCACACGCTCATCCAGCCCACCTTCGTCATGGACTACCCGCTGGAGACCTCGCCGCTGGCCCGCAACCACCGCGACAACCCGCTGGTCACCGAGAAGTGGGACCTCATCGGGTTCGGCACCGAGCTGGGCACCGCCTACTCCGAGCTGAACGACCCGATCGAGCAGCGCCGCCGCCTGGTCGAGCAGTCGCTGCTGGCCGCCGGCGGCGACCTTGAGGCGATGCAGCTGGACGAGGACTTCCTCCAGGCTCTGGAGTACGCCATGCCGCCCACCGGCGGCGTGGGCGTCGGCATCGACCGGATGATCATGGCCTTCACCGGCAGGAACATCCGCGAGACCATCCTGTTCCCGCTGGTCAAGCCCACCGGCTGACCCGTTACGGAGTGAGGACGAACCGCCCGCGCTGCCCTCCTGCCGACAGCCGGGCGTAGGCCTCCGCCGCCTTCTCCAGGGGGTGGGTGCCGGCCAGGCGTACCGTCAGCCGGCCCGCCTCCGCCCAGCGGGCCACCTGGGCCAGCTGGCCGGCGTCGGCGCGTACGTACACGCTGGAGACGTGGATTCCGCGCAGCGGGATCGGCGCCGCCCCCGCGGCCACCGCCACGTACGCGCCCCCGGCCCGCACCGAGTCCAGCGCGGTGAGCCCCACGATCGCGGCGTCGACCACGCCGTCCACCCCGCCGGGCACCAGGGCGCGCACGGCCGCGGCCAGGTCGGCGTCGCGGGGCACGAACCACTCCGCCCCGAAGCCGCGCACCAGCTTCTCGTCGTCGGCGCCGGCCAGTCCGGCGACCCGCAGCCCGCGCGCGGCGGCGATCTCCACCAGGTAGCCGCCCAGCGCACCGGCGGCCCCGGTCACGAGGAGAGTCTGCCCGGGAGCCAGATCGGCCAGGTCGAGGGCCTGGATGGCGGTCAGCGTGTTCAGCGGCAGCGTGGCGGCCTGCTCCGGCGTCAGCCCCTCGGGCGCGGCGGCGACCTCGGAGACGTCGAGCAGCACGTACTCGGCCTGCGCCTTGTACGGCAGCATCAGCCGGTCGGACAGCCCGAACACCGCCTGCCCGGCCGTCAACCCGCCGACCCCCGGCCCCACCTGGTCGACCACCCCGGCCACGTCCCACCCGAGCCCGTACCGCTCCATGGGGTCGGTCAGCTTGTAGCCGGGCAGCGACCCCGAGGCGGTGAACAGGTCGATCGGCTGCACGGCGGCCGCGGTCACCTTCACGCGTACCTGCCCGGGTCCGGCCTGCGGCACCGGGACCGTGACGATCTCTACTTCACCCTCGCGCCCGACCAGCGCTCGCATCGTTGTCATGCGGCCACGGTAGGAAGGCTTACTCTCTTTTGGTAAGAAGGCACCTGAAGGTGCGTAAGCAACCCGGAGGAATGCCGTGCCCACCCAGTCGGCCGCGGACAGGCGCGCGGCAGCCCGCCTGGCCTACGACGCGTACATCGCCAAGTGCCCCTCGCGCCAGCTCCTCAGCACGCTCAGCGACAAGTGGGTGAGCCTCATCCTCACCGCGCTCGCCGGCGGCTCCCAGCGCTACAGCGACCTGGCCAGGACCATCGCCGGCGTCAGCCAGAAGATGCTCACCCAGACCCTGCGCAGCCTGGAGCGCGACGGCCTGGTCTCCCGCACCCTCACCCCGTCGGTCCCCGTGCGCGTCGACTACGAGCTCACCGATCTGGGCCGCACGCTCCTGCCGATCGTGGCCGCGATCAAGGAATGGGCCGAGGCCCACATCGAGGACGTCCTGGCCGCCAGAACCCGCTACGACAACCGCACCTGAAGCCTGGCCAGCCCCCGCAGAACCACGTTCTCCTTGTACGGCGGCGCCTCCTCGACCAGCTTCAGCTCCGGCGCCGCACGGGCCAGCGCCCGCAGCGCGATCTCGCCCTCCATGCGCGCCAGCGTGGCCCCGAGGCAGAAGTGGATCCCGAGCCCGAAGGCCAGATGCCGCTCCGGCGCCCGTCCGGGGTCGAACCGTCCCGGGTCGAAGCGGTCCGGATCGGGGAAGACGGCGGGGTCGCGGTTGGCCGCGCCGACCAGCGCCATCACCGGCGTGCCCGCGGGCACGGCCGTGCCGCCCAGCTCCGCCTCCCGCAGCGCCGTCCTGGCGGTGAGCTGCACCGGCGGGTCGTAGCGCAGCACCTCCTCGACCACCGGCTGGGGATCGTCCGCCGCCCGGTGGAGCATGCCGTGCCCGGCCAGGTTGAGTACGCCGTTGGCGATCAGGTTGACGGTCGTCTCGTGCCCGGCGACCAGCAGCAGGACACAGGTGGCCAGGAGTTCGGACTCGGTGAGCTCCCGGACCTGGGTCAGGGCGCTGAGCAGGTCCTCGCCGGGGCGTACGCGCCGCTCGGCCAGCAGTTCACGGAAGTACGCGCGGAACTCCAGGCTTGCCCGCTCGGTGGTGTCCGCCTGGCCCGCGGGCAGCATCGGGTCGAGGCTGCGGGCGAGCGTCTCGCTCCAGCCGCGGAAGCGCTCGTAGTCCTCGGGCGGTACGCCGAGCATCTCGGTGATCACCAGGACCGGCAGCGGATAGGCGAACTCGGCGACCAGATCGGCCTCCTCGCCCATGGCGCCGATCAGCTCCGCGGTGATCGCCTCGACCCTGGGGCGCAGCCGTTCGAGCATGCGGGGCGTGAACGCCCGGCTGACCAGAGCCCGCAGCCGCGTGTGGTCGGGCGGGTCGAGACGCAGGAACGACACCTGTGGCCGGTCGGGGTCATCGGTGTCCGCCGGGACGTGCCCGTGGCCGAAGCGGGGGTCGCGCAGCATGGCCGAGACGTGCTCGTGTGATGTGGCTACCACCAAACCGCCACGGGTATGAAATAAATCGCCACGCTCGCGAAGCTCCCGGTACTTTCCGTACGGGTCACGCCGGAACCCGGGATCGAACGGATCGAATCCCAGCACGTCGGCGGGGGTCAGTGTCGGTGACCGAGGGGCGTTGTAAGGATCAGTGAGATCGCTCATCGTGCCCCGAAGTGTGACGACATATGGCGAGTAGTTCACATAGATTTGATCATGTCAATACAGCTGGTCAAGCTGGGCAATTGTCGAGCTTGACGACCTTTCCTGAATGCGTTTACCGTCTGCGGGACGAGCGCGTTGCGCGGTCCGATACGTCTGCGAGTTCTGCTGTTGGGGGGAGGGCTCCCGATGGATGTGCTCACCGAGGGCGTTGAGCTGAGCCACGCCGATTTAGCCTTGCTCGCCGAGCTGGCCAAGGGAGTCACGGTCGATCGGGTAGGGCGCCGGCTGGAGATCAGCGGACGCACGGTACGCCGCCGTTTGCGAGGGATATGCGACAGGATCGGTGTGGCCACCGCCATCGAGGCGGTGGCCTGGGCGGCACGCCGCCAGCTGATCTAGCAGGACCGAGACTCGACCCCGCCGGTTCGCCCGGCGGGGTCGGTTTTGGCTGGCGTGGGTTCCTGGTTCCGTCTCTTTGGCGGGGTCAGTTCGCGATGCGGACCGCGCCCGCCCACGGGCGGCGGGAGATCGACGCCAGGCGCACGACGTCGCCGGTCTGCGGCGCGTGCACCATCATGCCGCCGCCGACGTAGATGCCGACGTGGTGCAGGTCGCTGTAGAAGAACACCAGGTCACCGGGGCGCAGCTCCTCGCGGGAGATGCGGGTGCCGGCCGTCCACTGGTCGCCGGTGTAGTGCGGCAGCGAGATGCCGACCCGCTGGTAGGCCGCCATGACCAGGCCCGAGCAGTCGTAGGAGCTGGGACCCTCGGCGCCCCACACGTACGGCTTGAGCTGCTGCGTCAGCGCCCACCTGGCCGCCTCGGCCGCCTTGCCGGAGCCGGCGATCGGCAGGCTGACCCGCACCGCGCGGGTGCCCGGCCGCCCGGCCTCGCCGATGGCCCGCTGGAACAGGTCGCTCTCGACCTTCTTGACCAGCTTGCTGATCTTGTCGCGCCGGGCGTCCAGGTCCTCGACGATCTCGGTGACCTTGTCGATGCGGGTCTTCGCCTCGGACTGCGCCTTCTCGGCCAGTTCCCTGGCGCGGGTGACCTGGTTGACCTCCTCGCCCTGCTGCTGCTCCAGCGCGAAGCTGGTCGCGG
Source organism: Nonomuraea sp. NPDC059023 (assembly GCF_042740095.1). Lineage (NCBI taxonomy): Bacteria > Bacillati > Actinomycetota > Actinomycetes > Streptosporangiales > Streptosporangiaceae > Nonomuraea > Nonomuraea sp. NPDC059023. Next base: position 83,396 of record NZ_JBHYIO010000044.1, read on the forward strand.
CGCGGTCGAGGAAGAGCTCGGGGTCGTCGGAGGCGGCGAAGGCGAGGGCGCGGCTGAAGCCGCCCATCATGTACTCGCTCTGGGCGAGCATGCCCGCCCGCTGGCGCTTGGCGGCGAGATCGGCCTCGCTGGAGGCCAGCGTCTTCTTGGCGGCGTCGACGGCCTTCTGGGCGTCCCTGAGCTTCACACGCTGGCCGTTGAACTGCTCGCTGAGCGTCTCGATCTCCGTGTGGAGCTTCTCGGCCTGCTCCGACAGTTGCTTGAGCGACGGCTTCGGATCGGCGGCGGCGGAACCGAGAGGCGTGACGGTGAACGTCACCGCGGCTACGGCTGCCGTCAGGACGACCAGCCGCTTCTTGATGCCTGGTTCGGGAGGGCGGGCATGCTTGCCCGCGGGCTTCCCCTCACGGTTACGCGTGCGCTTCACCAACCAGCTCCTCTCATGGCCGCCTACCGGGTTAGCTGACGGGTTCGGGCCGGAGCAGCCCTACCGAGCCGTGGCTCGGATTCACCCCGGGATGGCCTGCGGCCACTGGCGGGTCCCCGGCTCCCCAGGGGAGGGGATTAGGCGTGCCGCCGCGCGTAAGAACGCGGGTGACATCGACGCTGGACACTAGTGCACTCCAGGTTCGTGCTCAACCAGAACTGCCAAGTCTGTTGAGGTTTCACAACCGAAGTGTCACGGGGGGATCACGTGCTCCGCCGTACAGGAGCGACTTTATGCGCACTTTGCGGGTGCATGGGACGTACGTGAGGTTCGGCGTCACCGAGGGAGTCATTGCTCGTCACTGGCTATTCGCCTGGTGGTTGAGGGGGCGATGGCTGTTGTCGGGCATGCTCGTCCACTGGGTGAGATGGTTGAGGAAGTAGGCGGGCAAATAGGGGGCAGCCGTAATTGCGTCTGTACTCTGAAGTGCCATGGAACAGGTCGCCGAACGGGCGGTACCCGACATCGAGGTCGTCGTGAGGCGGGCTCGCACGCCGGATGTCCGGACGATCAGGCGCCTGGTCGACACTTATGCCGGAGCCGGGCCGCGCCTGCTGGAAAAAGCCACGGTCACTCTTTACGAGGACGTCCAGGAGTTCTGGGTGGCTGAGCGTGGCGGGCAGGTCGTCGGATGCGGTGCCCTGCACGTGTTGTGGGAGGACCTCGCCGAGATTCGCACCGTGGCCGTCGATCCCGACGCCCGCGGTCTCGGAGTTGGGGGCCAAATCGTTACCGCTTTGATCGGAACGGCCCGCGAACTCGGGCTGCGGCGGGTGTTCTGCCTGACATTCGCGGTAGATTTCTTCGCCGCGCATGGGTTCCGCCCGATCCAGGGCACGCCGGTATCTCCCGAGGTCTACGCCGAGCTGCTCGCCTCCTATGACGAGGGCGTAGCCGAGTTCCTCGACTTGGAGCACGTCAAGCCCAACACCCTGGGCAACACCAGGATGCTGCTCCACCTGCCGTCGTTTGACTCGGACCTCGACCAAAGGGAAAGGTGATTGTAGATACCTATGTCGATACGTTGGGCAGCGAAGGCATGTGTCCTGACATGTGCCACATGCACACTCGAAGCGAGGTGACACGGTGAGCACCGGACAGCCGCCGTATCCACAGGACGACCCCGGCGACAACTCCGGGACTCCCGAATACGGACAGCACAACGCGGGCCACGCACAGGGCGAGCCCGACCCGGACGTGACCGTTGTGGGTTACCGCCAAGACGGCGACCCCTACGGCCAGCAGGGATACGGACAGCAGTCCGGCTCCCAGCCGGGTTACGGTCAGCAGCCCCAGTACGGCCAGCAGCAGGGATACGGTCAGCAGCAGCCCCAGTACGGCCAGCAGCCCGGCTCGCAGCCGGGTTACGGCCAGCAGCCTGGCTACGGCCAGCAGGCCCAGCAGCAGCCCGAGTACGGCCAGCAGCCGGGTTACGGTCAGCAGCAGCCCGGCTACGGCCAGCAGCCCGGTTACGGCCAGCAGGCCCAGTCGCAACCCGGCTACGGCCAGCAGCAGCCCGAGTACGGCCAGCAGCCCGGCTCCCAGCCGGGTTACGGCCAGCCTGGCTACGGTCAGCAGCAGCCTCAGTACGGCCAGCAGCCCGGCTCGCAGCCGGGTTACGGCCAGCAGCCTGGCTACGGCCAGCAGGCCCCGTCCGGGCAGCAGTACGCCCAGCCGGGCTACGGCCAGCAGCCGGGTTACGGCCAGCAGCAGCCCGGATACGGTCAGCAGCAGCAGCCGCAGGGCTACGGCCAGCAGGGCTTCCAGCCCGGCTACGGCAAGCCCTACGGTCAGCCGGTGGGCGTCCAGCCGCCCGGCGCGCCCGCGCCGCTGGCCGAGTGGTGGCAGCGGCTGGTAGCCCGAATCATCGACGGTGTGCTCTTCGGCATCGTCTACTGGGTGATCACGCTGATCATGGCCGGCCTGTTCCTGGCGACCTACAGCTCGCTCGACGGTTCCAGCTCGGGCTTCTTCGGCTCAGTGGTCATCGGGCTCATCTCGGGTGTGCTGGTCGGGGCGATCTACATCGCCTACGAGCTGATCATGACCAAGATGAACGGGCAGACGCTCGGCAAGATCGTCATGGGCATCAAGATCGTCCCGGCCGGCGGCACCATGCCGCACGGCGGGCTGTCCACCGACATCGCGATGAAGCGGGCCGGCGTGACGTGGGGCGGATACCTGATCTCGGGCATCCCGTTCCTCGGCTGGCTCGGCTACATCTTCGTCGCGCTGAACGGCGCCTCGCAGCTGTGGGACAAGCCGCTGCAGCAGACGTTCGCCGACAAGGTCGCGCGTACCGTGGTGGTCAAGATCAAGTAGTGGTCGGGTCATGGATTCAGGGGTCACCGCCCGGTGGCCCCTGTTTCATGTGGCGCCGTGCCGTACCAGAATGAGGGGACAGCCGATCTAAAGGCCGTCGAGAGGTTGAGGCTATGGCCGCGCCCGCCCAACGCGCAGTGACCGCCGAATGGTGGGAGCGTCTGGTCGCGCGCCTCATTGAGGCCTTGGTCTTCGGCGTGTTCTATTACATTCTGTTCATCGGGCTGTGGACACTCTTCCGGTCTGTAGGGCTGCTTGAGGTCTTCGAGGGTCGCTGGCCCGAGGTCATCGCCTGGTTCGGCGCGGGCCTTGTCTATACGGTCTACGACTGGGTGTCGCATTCCGCGGGCGGCCGTACCTTCGGGCAGGCGATCATGCGGATTCGCGTCGTTCCTGCGGACGGCGCCGTTGTCACCTCCCATGGGCTGCTGAAACGTTCGCTGCTGTATCCGGGACCGACCATGTTGATGGGCATTCCGGTGCTCGATCTGGGGGCCGCGGTGGTCGCCTTCGGCGTGGGGATGCTCATCCTCATCGACCGTCCCCAGCTGCGCGGTCCCCATGACCGGCTGGCGGGAACGCGGGTGGTCAAAGACCTGCGCGAGCCGGGGCGGGCGGGATAGCCCAAAAATTTCCCTTGATCCGGTAAGGAGCCTGGAGAGACTGGCATTAGGCTGTCAGTCGCCCAGGTCACCCCTTGTCGGCGACCTGTCTCACCGGTGGCATCCGCGTGGCGCTATGGTCGGGCGTCGGCGGTTGTCCGCCACACGGCCCCCACGCGCGGCGCCGCGCCCGAGGCGTTCAGCCGGCTCCTGGGAAATCTGCCGCCGTGGAAACCCCGATCGGCGCGCGGGCCGAGGACGAATGGAAGGCCTTACGGAAGCATTGGCGGGCGCCGTGACACCGGCTGGAGTCACCGGTTCCTTCGACTTTGGCGTGCGCTGAAGGCGTCCCGCGACCCTCACCGGCCGGCGGCCAAACCGCCAGGATCGGGTCGAGAACCACAACTGATCCGCGAGTCAGCCGAATCCGTGTCTCGCTGAATTGTCTTAGCGCCTTTCCGGGTATATGTTTGGGCAGGCGAATGAAACAATGCTCCGGGAAAGGATTGCGTAGATGGCCAAGCAGATCCAGGAGATTCTCATCGATGACCTCGATGGGGGCGAGGCCAATGAGACGGTCAGCTTCGCTATTGACGGCGCTTCGTATGAGATTGACCTCAGTGACGTTAACGCCAAGAAGCTGAGGGATGCGCTCTCGCCTTTCGTGCAGCACGCTCGGCGCGGCGGTGCCGTCTCCACGCGTCGTCGGGGTCGTGGCGGGCAGCGCGCGATGACCCGCGAGAAGAGCTCCGAGATCAGGCAGTGGGCCAAGGCTCACGGCCTGCCCGTCAGCGAGCGCGGCCGAATCGCCTCCACCGTGGTGGAGAAGTACGAAGCCGCGCACTAACCGCTGTCGCGATCGACCATGCGCTTATGACAGTTGCCTAGAACCCCGGCGACTGCCATAAGCGCATGATCGTTTTTTAGGGCGGTCTTTGTCCTGGTTTGCGCGTCTCGCATCGTGGACCTGGGGGCCCATTGTGCCGCATTTGGTACCCGGGATTCCTGACGATTTCGCTCCGCCGTACCGTGCGAGTACTCACTCCCCGCAGCCGGATTTGCCGATGCACTCGCGGTTTACGCGTCCTTGATTCCTGAATGCCGATCAGTGCGGAGTCGCTGGCTGATCGCATGCCAACCGCTTGCCGGGAGGCCATAGGATGTCAAGTACGGCTTACGGATGTGTCCGGCGCCTCGTCGTGGCGGTCCGTACGCGTGGCGGGCGGTAATTTCCCGACGCTCCGCCGAGGGCGTCCTAAACCTCGTTCGCTTGCGGCGTATCGGGAACACACCACCCCCGAACGGTAGTTGGATGGAGGGTGAACGCCCTGCTCTCGGGGAACGTCTCTGCTATAGAGCGTGTCAGCGGCAGTGGGCACGGTTCGCCGAGCCAGGGCTAGCATGCGGGATGACGGGACCGGACTAAACCGGCCTGACTGACCGCTCTGTGAGGAGCGACGAGATGTTCGAGAGGTTCACCGACCGAGCGAGGCGGGTTGTCGTCTTGGCCCAAGAAGAGGCCAGGATGCTCAACCACAACTACATCGGCACTGAGCACATTCTTCTTGGTTTGATCCACGAAGGTGAGGGCGTTGCCGCCAAGGCTCTGGAGAGTCTCGGCATCAGCCTTGAGGGTGTGCGCCAGCAGGTCGAGGAGATCATCGGCCAGGGCCAGTCGGCTCCGTCGGGGCACATTCCTTTCACCCCGCGGGCCAAGAAGGTCCTCGAGCTGTCGCTCCGTGAGGCTTTGCAGCTGGGCCACAACTACATCGGAACCGAGCACATCCTGCTCGGTCTCATCCGCGAGGGTGAGGGTGTGGCAGCCCAGGTGCTGGTCAAGCTTGGAGCCGATCTCAACCGTGTCAGGCAGCAGGTGATCCAGCTGCTGCACGGCTATCAGGGCAAGGAACCGGCGGCTGCGGGCGGACCGCAGGAGTCGGCTCCGTCGACGTCCCTGGTGCTCGACCAGTTTGGCCGTAACCTGACCCAGGCCGCCCGCGAGGGCAAGCTGGATCCGGTCATCGGCCGTGAGAAGGAGATCGAGCGGGTCATGCAGGTCCTCTCCCGGAGGACCAAGAACAACCCCGTTCTCATCGGCGAGCCCGGCGTCGGCAAGACCGCCGTCGTCGAGGGGCTCTCCCAGAAGATCGTCAAGGGCGAGGTGCCCGAGACGCTGAAGGACAAGCAGCTCTACACGCTTGACCTCGGCGCTCTGGTCGCCGGCTCCCGCTACCGCGGTGACTTCGAAGAGCGCCTGAAGAAGGTGCTCAAGGAGATCCGCACGCGCGGCGACATCATCCTGTTCATCGACGAGCTGCACACGCTCGTGGGTGCGGGCGCCGCCGAGGGCGCGATCGACGCCGCCAGCATCCTCAAGCCGATGCTGGCCCGCGGTGAGCTGCAGACCATCGGCGCCACCACGCTCGACGAGTACCGCAAGTACCTCGAGAAGGACGCCGCGCTGGAGCGCCGCTTCCAGCCGATCCAGGTGGCCGAGCCGTCGCTCAGCCACACGATCGAGATCCTCAAGGGTCTGCGCGACCGCTACGAGGCGCACCACCGCGTGTCGATCACCGACGACGCGCTGGTCGCCGCGGCCCGCCTGGCCGACCGCTACATCAGCGACCGCTACCTGCCCGACAAGGCGATCGACCTCATCGACGAGGCCGGTTCCCGGATGCGCATCCGCCGGATGACCGCTCCGCCGGACCTGCGCGAGTACGACGAGAAGATCGCCAACGTCCGCCGCGACAAGGAGTCCGCGATCGACGCGCAGGACTTCGAGAAGGCGGCTGCCCTCCGCGACCAGGAGAAGCAGCTCCAGCTCAAGCGCGAGCGGCGGGAGAAGGAGTGGAAGGCCGGCGACATGGACGTCGTCGCCGAGGTCACCGAAGAGCTCATCGCGGAGGTCCTCGCCACGGCGACGGGCATCCCGATCTTCAAGCTGACCGAGGAGGAGTCGCAGCGCCTGCTCCGCATGGAGGACGAGCTCCACAAGCGGATCATCGGCCAGGACGACGCCATCAAGGGTCTGTCCCGCTCCATCCGGCGCACCCGCGCCGGCCTGAAGGACCCCCGCCGCCCCGGTGGCTCGTTCATCTTCGCCGGCCCGTCCGGCGTCGGTAAGACCGAGCTGTCCAAGGCGCTGGCGGAGTTCCTGTTCGGCGACGAAGACGCGCTGATCATGCTGGACATGTCGGAGTTCATGGAGAAGCACACCGTCTCCAGGCTGTTCGGCTCCCCGCCCGGCTACGTCGGGTACGAGGAGGGCGGCCAGCTGACGGAGAAGGTGCGGCGCAAGCCGTTCTCCGTGGTCCTGTTCGACGAGATCGAGAAGGCCCATCCCGACATCTTCAACTCGCTGCTGCAGATCCTGGAAGACGGTCGCCTGACCGACGCCCAGGGCCGCGTGGTCGACTTCAAGAACACGGTCATCATCATGACCACCAACCTCGGCACCCGTGACATCTCCAAGGGCATCGGGGTCGGGTTCGCGAAGGCGAACGACGCGGAGTCCAACTACGACCGGATGAAGTCCAAGGTCCAGGAGGAGCTCAAGCAGCACTTCCGGCCCGAGTTCCTCAACCGTGTCGACGACATCGTGGTCTTCCACCAGCTCACGCCGAAGGAGATCATCAAGATCGTCGATCTGATGCTCGCCCAGGTGTCCGAGCGGCTGAAGGACCGGGACATGTCGCTGGACGTCTCCCAGGACGCCAAGCAGCTCCTGGCCGACCGCGGCTACGACCCCGTCATGGGGGCCCGGCCGCTGCGCCGTACCATCCAGCGTGAGCTGGAGGACTCGCTGTCGGAGAAGATCCTCTACGGCGAGCTGCGCGCGGGCCAGGTCATCAAGGTGACGATCGAGGGCGAAGGCGACAACGCCAAGTTCGTCTTCACCGGCGAGACGGCGCCCAC